>NZ_JAVKPP010000001.1:0-346438 GCF_040980965.1 Kocuria sp. CPCC 205231
ACTTCCTCGGTGCTCCCATGACTCTCATCCTTCCGTGGAATGAAAGCCTCCAACAGACCCGTCACGGGACAGGCACCCTCATCGCACCCACAGTCCTGCTGATCGGACCGCCCAGCAAACCGCCCGGACAGCAACCGGTTTCCCGGGCAATCGGCGGCAGCGGCGCCTTGTGCTGGCGGCCACCGCTGCGACACCGCAGGGCAACGTCCCGGGGCAGGGCTCATGCACAGGGGCCGTCACCATGCCTCCTCCACGCATTGAGCAAGCAGCTGATGACGGGCTGACGAACCCTTCCCGGCACGGCGCCGCCGGGACGCCCCGCGTCCACACTGGACAGCGCTGGTCGTCCCTTCGGCGCCCGACAACAGGTCTCGCTGGGGGTTGGCCCTGGCAGCTTTCGGACCGAGTGCGGGCACCCGGGTCGTTCGAGGACCCCCGGAACCGCCCACCCCATCCCGCCGCCTGTCCCCAGCATGAGTGAACCCGGCCCACCAGCAACGATGAGCCGGGCTCCTTCCTCGCCGACCACGGGAAAGCCGCCCTCGGCCTGTTCCCCTCCCCTATCGAGGTCCGGGTGTTATCGGTTGAGCTGTTGGGCGTAGGCGCGCACCGCGTTCTCGATCACCGCTCTGGCGGTGCCGTCGTGCTCGGTGAGCTCCTCGATCAGATCGGAGACGTCCTGGGCCACCCGCACCCCGAGCTGGATCGTGGGTTCCCGGCGCGGCCGGCCGCGGCCGCGCCTGGGTGCAGCTACCGCAGGCTCCGCCGTCTGTGCCGCTTGCACCGGCTGGGACGACACCACCGGTGTCGCGGGTTGGGGTGAGGTGGCGCGTGGGGGTGTGTAGTCGACCGGGTCGATGTGCTCATCCGGGGCCGGGCGGGGCCGACGGCGCTGGAGCGAGGCGGGACGCTCGGGCTGCTCGGTCATCGCAGCACCTTCTTCGCGATCGCCGTGTAGGCATCCAGCACGCGGGCGCCCTTGCGGTATTGGCCGTACCACTCCCCCGATATCCGTACCTCTTGGACGATGGCCCGGTCCGGGATCAACGGCTCCAGGAACAACCCCGTGGCACGCAGCTCCTCGAGGCTGGCCACCGCCGCCCGGCTCATGATCGTCTCCTTCACCCCGCCGACCACGATGCCGGCCTCCGTCAGGGTGTCCGGGGCACCCAGCTGCTGGCGGTGCCGGCGGTACTGGGCCACCATGCGCCGGGCCCCGTCCACCCCGTCGATGCCATCGCTGGTGGCGGTGGCGGCGTAAACCACGGTGTCCGCCGCGTTCAACGCCGAAAGAGTCAGCGGGCCGCCTTGGCGGTTGGGGCAGTCAATGACCACCACATCTGCCTGAAGGCCGGTCAGGGAGATCTTCAGCCGCAGCTCTGCGTGATCGGCCCGGTCGACCTCGCGGTTGGAGACGTTGCGGGCCGAGGGAATGACCCGGAGGTGGGGGTGCCACCCGCTGGGCATCGCGAGGTCCTCGGCCCAGCCTTCGGGGTTCTCATCGCCCAGGATCGCTCCGACGTGCATTCCTTTCGCCGTTGGCTGCACCTCAAACCCCATCGACGGTGCACTGCTTACTGGCCGGGCAAAGCCTGCACCGTGGAGGTGCCCGTGAAGAAGGCCGACCCACATCGAGGGATTTACACCGACACGATCACTGCTTTTTGTGAATTTGTGAATGGGCTCGGGGCATACCAAAAATCATTCTTGCCGCGCCAGCGGGATGCGATAACTGGCGCCAGCGGTCAAAGACTTTGAAGCTTTTCCGGCAAACTGCCGCACCAGCCTCAAGGTCGCCACCGAACACTCCGCTCCAGGGCAGGGGAGCGCTCGTCCATCGGCATGGCTCAGGTAGAGCCCCAGGTCAAGTGCACTTTTGTCTCGACCTGAGTCGTCCCGGGGATCTCCAGCGGCGCCTCTTACCGAACCACTTCGCCTGGGTGGGGAGGCGCCCTGCTGGGCCGACATAAGAGCCGAGACACGCCCGTGATCTAAGCGAGACTTTTTCGTTATTTTTCGGTTAGTGTTCTCTCCGTGCCGGTCGCCTCACCGATCGGTATCCCCGTGCACATCGCCGAATTCTGCCGGTGCCCGGGGCCCCCAGACATAACGCTCGGCAGAAGCGGGGGAACCATGAACGGTCCCTCCCCCGGGACCTAGGGGTTAAGTCGTCAGGGCCCCCGCCCTGACGACCGGGTGTCTCCCACCCGCATCCGACAGCTCACCTCGCAGGCAAGAGGGAGGACATCACTCATGCCCGTTTTCCAGTTCCGCATGCCCCGCCACCGCGCCCAGAGCTCGTCCCGTCTCGGACGCACCGCGATCCTGGCGGTCGCCGGCGGCGCCCTGGCGCTCAGCAGCGTGGCCCCGGCCCAGGCGGCCCCCGCCGCAGCCCCCCAGCAGCTCGTCAGCATCCAGTCCCAGTCCGGCAAGGCCGCGACCATCGCCGCCGCCGCCAAGAACCAGCTCGGCGTGGGTCAGGACTGCACGGCCCTGGTCACCAAGTCCCTGCGCGCAGCCGGGATCAACCACCACGGGTGGCCGGCCTCCTACCTGAAGCTCGGCACCCGGGTCTCCGCCGCCCAGGCCCAGCCCGGTGACCTGGTCTACTACGCCAACGGCGGCATGGGCTTCGCCCACATCGCCGTGTACATCGGCGGCGGCAAGGCCGTTCACGGCGGCTGGAACGGCAACCAGACGGTCATCCAAACCGTCAACGTTGGCTCCGGTCCCGTTTACCTCCGCGTGCGCTGACCCCACGCACGTGAGCGGGGAGTGCGGTTCCCGGCCGTCCCGGCAGGCACCGCACTCCCCCTCCCATATGGGGCCCCTGTCACCGTGATGGGTTCTGTCGAAGCCCTCGATCCCTGCAGGGAGAGGCAGGCGGTCACACGCCGTCGCCGCCCTGGTCGCGGGTGCAGCGACGTCCTAGCGTGGAGTCACCCGGCCGCCACAGACGCACGAGAGCGGCCCACAAACTGCAGGGGAACGCATGAGCGCGCAGCCGGAGGAGCAAGACAACCGCAGCGTCACCACACCGGACGGGCGCAGCCTGGAGTTCCGGCTCACCGGTCCGCCCGGAGACCTGCTGGTGGTCTTCCACCACGGGGCTCCCGGTGCCGCTGTCCCGTTCCGGCCGCTCGAGCGCGCGGCCGCGGACCGCGGGCTGCGCGCGCTCACCGTCTCGCGCCCCGGATACGGCGCCTCGGACCCGCTCCCGGAGGAGAAGGCCCCCGGCATAGTTGCCGACGCCGTGGCCGACACCCGGTGCGTCCTAGACGAGCTGGGGGTGGCGGACTTCCTCACCCTCGGCTGGTCCAGTGGCGCCCCGCGCGCCCTGGCCTGCGCTGCGCTGCTGCCCGATCGGTGCCGAGCGGCCTCCTCCCTCGCCGGCTACGCCCCGCCGCGCGTGGCGGGGTTGGATCCGGTCGCCGGGATGGACGAGGACAGCGCGGCGGAGTCCACCGCTGCCAGGAAGGGGCGCAGCGCGCTCGAGGCCTACCTCGAGGGGCGCATGGAGGCCATGAGCGCGGCGGCTTCAGCGCCCGGCAACGACGTCGTGGCACTCCTGCGCGCGATGCTCCCGCCCGTGGACCAGGCGGTGATGACCGGGGACTTCGCCGGATACGTGCTGGACACGGCCGAGCACTCTCTGCGCCAGGGCGTCGTGGGTTGGTGCGACGACGACCTCGCGGTGGACCGTCCGTGGGGCTTCGCCGTCGAGAGGATCACCGTGCCGACCCGGATCTGGCACGGCCGGGAGGACCGCACCGTTCCCGCGGCCCACGGGGAGTGGCTCGCCGCGCACGTGCCGGGCGCCCGGGCGCACCTGCTGGAGGACGAGGGACACCTCTCCCTCGTGGCACGACTCGACCGAGTCCTGGACGACCTGCTCGAGGCCGCTGGGTGACGAGCCGCGACTCCGCCACGACGGGACCGGGACCGCACTGGCGGCCGACAAGGTGCCGCCTGAGGTCGAACTCCGCGAGGAGCTGCTGCGCCGGCGTCCCGCATCTGGAGCCGGAGGGGTACGCATCGTGCCGTGTCGAACTTTTTCAGTCCGCACCTCCACTCCGACAGATGCTCCGTTGCCGATGACCACGATCTCGCGGCGATGTCCACTGAGAGAATCCATCCGGGGACCACTCTTCCCAGACTGATATATGAGTCGTATGCTCGACCCGGGTCCGCCAGCGGATCGATCGCCAACTCGACGAGGAGTGGAACGGCATGCGACAACTCGCGCACCGGCTCGACCGGCTGGGCACCGAGACCGCCTTCAGCGTCGCGCAAGCCGCGGCCGCTTGGAAGGCGAAGGGGAACCGTGTGTACCCCTTCCACCTCGGCGACATCAACATCCCGACGGCCCCGCACATCATCGAGGCGATGGACCGGGCCATCGCCGAGGGCTACACCGGCTACTGCCCGGGCCCGGGCATCCCCCAGCTGCGCGAGGCCCTCGCCGAGGACATCGGCTCGCGTCGTGGCATCAGCCTGGTCCCCGACAACGTCGTCGTGATGACGGGCGGCAAGCCCGTCATCACGAAGTTCCTGCAGGCGGTCATGAACCCGGGTGAGGAGGTGCTCTACCCGAACCCCGGCTTCCCGATCTACGAGTCGCAGATCGAGTACCTCGGGGGCACGGCCGTGCCGTACCGCTACCTCCCCACGGAGGACGGCTTCGCCATCGACCTCGACCAGGTGCGCGCGACGATCACCCCGAACACGGTCGCCATCATCTACAACGACCTGCAGAACCCCATCTCGGCCGAGTCGACGGCGGCCGAGCGCGAGGCCGTCGCGCAGCTCGCCCAGGAGCACGATCTCTGGGTGCTCTCCGACGAGGCCTACTTCGAGACGCGCTACGAGGGGGTCTCGAACTCGATCGCATCGCTCCCCGGCATGGCCGAGCGCACCGTCATCCTCTACACGTTCAGCAAGAAATTCGCGATGACCGGCTCCCGCCTCGGCTGCGCCGTCGCGCCGCTCGAGATCGCCAAGGTGCTCAGCACGCTCAACACCAACGACGAGTCCTGCACCACGCACTACGTGCAGTGGGCCGGCATCGAAGCACTCCGCGGCCCCCAGGAACCCGTGCAGCAGACGCTCGACATCCTGCGCGAGCGCCGGGATGCCGCCTGTGAGCTGGTGAACGCCATCCCCGGCATGCACGTGGCCGTACCGCAGTCGACGTTCTACCTGTTCCCCGACGTCACCCGGACCATGGAGAGCATGGGCTACACGGCAGTCGGTGACTTCGCCACGGCCGCCCTGCACCAGACCGGCGTCTCCTTCTGCACGCGTGAGCACTTCGGCCGGCGCCAGCCCGACGAGGATCGGCAGTACATCCGGCTCGCCTACTCGGGCATCGACGTCGCCGACATCCGCGACGGCCTCGGCCGCCTGCGCGAGTGGATCGAGACGGCATGAGCCGGGTCGTCGTCACGGGACGCGTGCCCGACGCCGCGGTCGAGAAGCTCCGCGCCTCCCACGAGGTCGAGATGTGGCCGGATCCGGAGCCGATCGGTCGCGAGGAGTTCCTGCGCCGGGTGGCCGGGGCGGATGCCGTGGTGAGTCTGCTCACCGAGCGCATCGACGCCGAACTGCTCGACACCGCCGGCCCGCAGCTGAAAGTGGTCGCGAACGTCGCCGTCGGCTACGACAACATCGACGTGTCCGCCTGCAGCGAACGCGACGTCGTGGCCACCAACACCCCCGGCGTGCTCACGGACGCCACCGCCGACATCGCCTTCGGCCTGATCCTCATGGCGACCCGCCGGCTCGGCGAGGGGGAACGGCTCATCCGTTCCGGCCGGGAGTGGAAGTGGGGCATGTTCTTCCTGCTCGGCAGCGGCCTGCAGGGCAAGACCCTCGGCGTCGTCGGCATGGGCGGCATCGGGCAGGCGACCGCGCGCCGGGCCCGGGCCTTCGGCATGGAGATCGTCTACCAGTCGCGCAGCGAGCTCGACCCCGGGATCGCCGCCGAGCTGGGCGCCCGGCGGGTCGAGCTCGACGAGCTGCTGGCCGTCTCCGACGTCGTGTCGCTGCACTGCCCCTACGGGCCCGCCACGCACCACCTGATCGGCGCCGAGCAGCTGGCGGCTATGAAGGACTCGGCGTACCTCGTCAACACCGCGCGCGGACCGATCGTCGACGAAGCGGCGCTCGCGTCCGCACTCCGCGAGGGCCGGATCGCGGGCGCCGGACTGGACGTCTACGAGCACGAGCCCCGGGTGCATCCCGAACTGCGGGAGCTCGACAACGTGGTGCTCCTGCCGCACCTGGGCTCCGCCACGGTGGAGACGCGCACCGCAATGGCGGTGCTCGCCGCCGAGAACGTGCTCGCCGTGCTCGGCGGGCAACGACCGCCGACACCGATCGGATAGCAGCAGGGGCATCCGTCGATCGGGGCAGGACCGTGATGATCAGCCCGACCTCGATCTCGCCCAGAGCGCAGCCACCGTGATCCTCTGGTGTCCACGCCTGAGGACGTTTCACCTGGGCACCAGAGATGAGCCACCGGGCCGCTCGGACACCATGCCCGACGGTAGAATCGGTCACCAGGACGAGAGGAGGAAGCATGTCCCAGGACACCGAGATGAACCGGTCCAGCCTGCGCGCCCTCCTCCTTCACCGGTCGCTGGTCCCCAAGTTGAACGAGGAGACCCTGTCCTCCTGGACACCGCGGATCCTCCAGAACCTCGAGCAACTCAGCAGCTCCGTACAGGGGCATCCGCACGTCGAGAACCTCGACCGCTGGCGCCGCATCGTGGAGACCCGCGATGTGGAGACCCTGCGGACGGTCCTGGACTCCACCGACTCCGGCAGCATCGAGATGCGTGAGGTCTCCCCCATGGGCGGCCTGATCGGCCAGGAGGAGCGGCTGTCCATCCTGAAGTCGTTGCCGAGCCGCTGAGTGCACCGCTACCAGCTCGAGTACGCGATCCGCGCGGCCTGCAGCATCATCCGCAGAGACCAGGTCATCGTCGTCGGGTCCCAGTCGATCCTGGGTTCCTTCCACGAGGACGATCTGCCCGACCAGGCCACGATGTCCACGGAGGTCGACATCCTGCCCATCGACGCCGACCCGCAGACGGTCCTCGATCTGTCGGATGAGCTCTCGGCGGTTGCCGGCGAGTGGTCGGACTTCGACCAGATGCACGGTTTCTTCCTCGATGGCGTGGACGACACGACGGCGAAGCTGCCGGCTGGCTGGCGCGATCGCCTGGTCGTGGTCAGCAATGAGAACACCCGCCAGGTGGGCACGGGGCAACAGTTCACCGGTCTGTGCCTGGACAAGGAAGACCTGTGCGTGGCGAAGCTGCTGGCCCACCGGGAGAAGGATCAGGCGTTCGTCGGAGCCCTGCTCCAGTACCAGACCGTCGACCGGGAGGTCATCATCGAGCGACTCCGCAGCGTTCAGGAGCGCTGGCCCGTCGAAGTCGGACGAGCACTGGGATGGCTTCAACGCGGCCCCTGACCCTCCATATCGGCGGACACAGCCTTTGCACTGGAAGGCCAGGTCTTCGGGGCTCGTCACCGCATCGGTAGCCTGATGCCCGTGGGGCATCGGGAGATCGGAAACGAGGTCGAGGCGCTGCGATCGCGGATCGTCGACCTCGAAAGCGAACTGGCGGAGGCACGCGCTGCGCTCCGCAAGCTGGAGACTGACCGGGCAGGCCCAGGGAGCACCAGATTCTTTTCGGACGTTCGTTCCAGCGTGACTTCACGCGTCACGGCGACGTCATCGAGCGTCGAGAAGCTTGCGCTTTTCGGTGCTCGCTTCGTCGGCAGGAACGATGTCTACGCGGTCAGATGGACCAGCAGCCGCACGGGCAAGTCCGGTTGGAGTCCCGCGGTCCGTGGTGGCTTCTACACCGGGTCGGAGACCGCGGCGGACCACTTGGCACTCGAAGGTGCCGTCCTCGAGCGGCACCTTCGTGGGGGCACTCGTCCAGGGGATCGTGAGTTCCACGTCGGTATCTATCCTATGCTCGAGGAGGACACTTGCCGGTTGCTGGTGTGCGACTTCGATGACGCGGATTGGCGACTGGATGCCGCAGCGTTCGTCGAGGAGTGCAGGCGTGCCGGCATTGACGTTCTCGCCGAGATCTCCCGGTCCGGCGAGGGCGCGCACGTCTGGATGTTCTTCGCCGCGCCGGTGCCCGCCGCCACCGCGCGATCGGCGGGGATGTCGCTGCTTCGCGCCGCGATGGCAAGACGGCCCGGGATGGCCTTCCGCAGCTACGATCGCTTTTTCCCCTCACAGGACACGTTGCCGGATCGGTCAACAGGCCGGGCACGTCTCGGGAACCTCATCGCACTGCCCTTGCAGGGGGACTGCCGGCGTCGCGGGACGACCGTGTTCGCCGACCCTGCGACATGGGACCCGTACGAGGACCAGTTCGCTGTGCTGGCGACGACGACTCCCGTGCCTGTCGAGCGCGTGGCAGAACTCGGGACGGCAACTGCGACCGACTCGCGCGTCGGTCCGTCGGAGACGCTGGGCGCGCGACCGCGGCGAGCGAGCATCACAGCGCTCGCTCGCGCGACAGCCGGGCAGATACTTGAGCTGCGCCGTGATGCCGTCCTGCACGTCCCGACAGGCGGCCTTCCCGGCGTCGTGATCACCGAGCTCAAGCACATGGCGTCGGTGCCCAACCCCGAGTTCTACCGCAAGCAGGCCCAGCGATTCAGCACCTTCGGCACACCGCGCCTCGTCACCGGCTTCGAGCACGACGAACACGAACTGCGGCTGCCGCGCGGCCTCACCGACGAAGCAGTGGCGTTGTTGGGGGAAGCTGGTTTCCGCGTTGCCATCGGCACCAGCTCGGAGACTCACAAGCACCTGGAACTGGCGTTCGTGGGAGATCTCCGTGAGGAGCAGAGAGTGGCAGTTGATGCGCTCATCGGGCACGACACCGGCGTCCTCGTCGCACCCCCAGGCGCGGGCAAGACGGTCATCGCCTGCGCGCTCATCGCCCAGCGTGCCGCACCCACGGCGATCCTCGTGAACCGCGCCGAACTGCTCACGCAGTGGCGGGAGCGCCTGAAGCAGTTCCTCGGCCTGACGGACCAGCAGATCGGCCAGCTCGGCGCAGGACGGAGAAAACGGCGCGGGATCGTGGATCTCATCATGATGCAGTCCATCGCGCACCGAAACGCGGATCCATCTCTGCTCGAGGAGTACGAACAGATCATCATCGACGAATGCCATGCCGTCGCAGCACCCGCGACCGAAGCCGCGCTGCGCCATGTGAACGTCCGCAATTGGGCGGGGCTGACGGCGACTCCATACCGAGCTGATCAGATGAACGGTCTGATCACGATGCAGTGCGGCCCCATTCGGCATGTGATCGACTCCGCTGACCGAGCTCATCGGGAGCTGATCACGCACGTGACCACATTCACCACCGAAGAACCGGGAACGGACGGGCCATCCATCCAGGCGATCTACTCCGAACTCGCGGCCGATGTCGCCCGCAACACGATGGTCGCGCAACATGTCAGGGACGCCGTCGACTGCGGTCGCACATGTCTGGTCCTGACGAACCGTCTCGGTCACCTCGACGCGTTCGCAGACGCCATCGAGGGATGCGACGCACCGGTGTTCCGACTCCATGGTCGCATGGCCGCTGCTGAGCGTCACGAGGTGCGGAAAGAGCTGAGAGCAGCTGACGCGCAGCAGCGCCCGTTCGTGCTCATAGCGATCGACAAGATCGCCGGCGAAGGCCTCGACCTCCCGACCCTCAACACGCTGTTCCTCGCTGTCCCCGTATCTTTCAGAGGCCGCGTGATCCAGCAACTCGGACGCATCACTCGCGGGCGGACGGAGGCACCCCTTCCAGCAGTCGTTCATGACTACCGTGACAAGGACGTACCGCTCCTGGAACGTATGTATGCACGGCGGCGACGAGTCATGGCGAAAGAAGGCTTCCAGACGGCAGAACAAGCGGGGCCTCCACGCCCGCAGTCATGAGGTGGCACGGAGCCAGTCCTCGAACCGGGTCGGGGCAGTCGTGAAGTCCCCGCGGGGCAGGAGGCCGCCGTTGCCGAGAGCGGTGAAGGACACCGGCACCCGGAGGACCTTTCGGTGGCCTCCACGGTGCTGGTCGATCGCACGGGCCAGCTCCGCCATGTCGCGGACCTCGGGCCCCGCGATGACGGCGTCGTCGGAGGTCGCGGAGCCGGCGGCCGCCAGGGCACGGTCGGCGACGAACGCGGCGGCCTCGTCGGCGGCCAGCGGCCGCGAGCGCATCCCGGGCACCGCGGAGAGCGGGCCGATGCGCAGCTGCGAAAGCAGGGTCTCTGCCAGTTCGTACCACTGCGCCGAGGCCACGAACACGACCGGGACGGGGCCGGCACGGTAGGTCTGCTCCTGTGCGGCCTTGCCCGCGTAGTAGCCCATCCACCGGTGCACCTCGGGCTCCCGGGCGTTGAGGATCGTGACGCACACGATCCGGGGCACCCCTGCCCGCAGTGCCGCCGCCGCCACGTTGCGTGCGGTGGTGGTGAAGAAGTCGACGGCGCGCTTGCGGGACAGTGTCGCCAGGTGGAGGCAGTCCACCACGGTGGAGACCCCCTCGAACGCGGCGTCCAAGCCCTCCCCGGAGTAGACATCAGTGCCCTGTCCCCGGGAGATCTCGACGACCTCGACGCCGCGCTCGCGCAGGTGCGCCACCACCCGCGCGCCCAGCTGCCCGGTCGCGCCCAGGACCGCCACCTTCCGGCGCTCGCCCTCGCCCGTGCTCTCCATGGCCCACCGTCCTCTTCTGGTCCGCCCGTGCCTCGGTGCTGATGACGTCGATTCTCCTCGCGTGCCCGTCCTGCCGCGACTGTCACTTTTCACGCTTTCGTCGACTTCCTGCCGCGCAGTTGGGAGCATGGACCCATGATCAGCAACGTGGCCGTCATCGTGTTCGACGAGGTCTCCCCCTTCGAGCTCGGGGTGGCCTGCGAGGCCTGGGCGATCGACCGATCCGGCGACGGCCTGCCCGTCATGGACTTCGCCGTGTGCAGCCCCGACGGACGGCCGGTCCGCACGATCGCCGGCTTCGACGTGGCGGTCCAGCACGGCCTCGACCGGGTGGCCGCGGCGGATCTCGTGGTCCTCCCGGCGATGTCCCGGGACATCCCGGTCCCGGAGGAGGTGATCCACGCGCTGCGCGCGGCCCACGACCGGGGCGCCCGGCTCCTGTCCATCTGCTCGGGCGCATTCGTCCTGGGTGTTGCCGGGCTGCTCGACGGCCGCCGCTGCACCACCCACTGGATGCACACCGCGGAGCTGGCCGAGCGGTTCCCCGCCGCGCACGTGGTGCCCGAGGTCCTCTACGTGGAGGACGGCAGCATCCTCACCAGCGCCGGCACCGCGGCGGGTCTCGACGCCTGCCTCCACCTGTGGCGCCAGGAGTTCGGCTCGGCGGCCGCCAACACCGTGGCACGGCGCATGGTCGTGCCGCCGCAGCGTCAGGGCGGGCAGGCCCAGTTCATCAAGGACCCGGTCCCCGAGCGCCGGGCCGAGACGCTGGACCCGCTGCTCACCTGGATCCTCGGGCACCTCGACGAGCCGCTCGACGTCGACGCCCTGGCCCGGCGCGCCGCCATGTCCCCACGCACCTTCGCCCGCCGCTTCCGCGACGAGACCGGCACCACCCCGCACGCCTGGATCACCGCACGGCGCCTGCACCGGGCCGAGCAGCTCCTCGAGGAGACCGACCTGCCCGTCGAGCGCATCGCCGCGAACGTGGGCTTCGGCAACGCGGCCACGCTGCGCCACCACTTCACCCGGATCCGCCGGCTCAGCCCGCAGCAGTACCGCCGCCGCTTCGCGACGACCTCCTGAGCACCGTCTTCTGAACGCCTTGGCCGCGAGAGCGCGGCCGAGGCGCTCCGTCATGGTCGCGGTCTCGAGCACGCGTTCCGCTCATCCGGGCTCCGCGGCAGAGCGTCGACACAGTTGGCAGAAAACGACCGGAGGTAGTCATTTCTGCCACTCGTGCGAGAGACTCCGGCCGACGAGGCTTGTCAGCGTGAGAGTGAGCCGGATCGACCGGCACACCGCAGGCAAGGAGCTCATCATGATCTCGTTCGTGTTCCTGGTGCTGGCCGCAGCCGCTGTGCTGTCGGTGTACACAGTGATCGGCCGCCTGGCCGTTCCCCCGGAGGAGCGGGTGCCCTGGCGCGACCTCGGGTGGGACGGCTGGGTGCACACGCTGCGACGCAGCCTGACTTTCCTGGGTGACATGGCCCCGCGCGTGGACGCCGGTCACCCGGCGACACCGTCGAACGTCGTCGCCCCCTCTGGCCGTCGCTCCGGCGAGGCCGACAACATCCCGATGAACGCACGGCCCCTGTCCGGGCCCGCAACCTGCTCGTGAGGTGCGGCCGGGAGGTGTCCTCGTCCGGCAGACAGGTCCAGCGCCTCCTGCCGGACGAGGGCATTACCCCGACAGGCGCTACAGCAGCCGGCTGTAGAACACCGTGGGCAGCGGCGTGAACCCTCCGGCCGCGTAGGCGGCACGGACTGATGAGCCTCAGGGAGTCCAGCCGAGGACCGCTTCCCCGAACGTCATGACGCCGAACCATGTCGCGACGGCCACCACGGGGACCAGGAGCACGAGGTAGGACCGGCGTTGCACCAGCCGCACCCCGATGTAGGTGAGGAGCAGCCACCACACGCCCAGGAGCACGATGGCCCACAGCGGGGCCATCAGACCGCTGGCCATGTAGAAGAACCCGACCACCAGCTGGGCCAGGGCCGCGATCACCACGGCCACCACGAACAACGGCTTCGTCGTTCTCATATGAGAACTGTGCGCCTCGAGACAGCCACCGGCAAGAGGGAACCGGCCTCCCCCGCAAAGCCGCCGACATCTGACGTGGGTGGGACCGGATCGAGTGGATCGCCCATGCCAGAATTCGCGAAAGCTGTAAGGGCGCCTCGTCACCCGGGCCGTGCTGCGCTCCTGACCGATGTGCGTATGCCGCTCAGGACAGCCCGGTGCTGAGCAGTGCCGTCAGGACGTCCGGACCGTGATTGACGAGGGCTGCACCTGCAGCGACGAAAAGCCCGAAGCCCCACAATCTGCGCCGGCGATGCGCGCGCCCCACGGCGGAGCGGAGCTCCGCGAAACGCTCCTGCAGCGCGACCGGATCCTCGGGCGGCGCGGGATGGTGGTGCCAGGTCCCCGGGACCACGGCTGCGGCAGCGATCCGGGCAACCCGCTCAGGGGCCAGGACGGGACGACGGCGCTTCAGCCAACGCAGCAGCTCACGATCGGTGACGACCTTGACGTCGGCGGGACGCTGTTTGATCGTCAGCTTTCCCGGCTCGATCAGCACCAGCACCGGGGTGACCGACACCGGCTCCCCCACCGCCGCGCTCAACCGCTTCGCCGCTCGCGCCGCCTCGTGCCGGGCGTGGGGCAGGTAGTGCTGCTTGTGCCCGCCGACCAGGATCGCGCGCTCCCCGACCCAGACGTCCGACCCCGCGTGGTTCTTCGTGTTGAGCGTGAACACCCCCGCCGGGCCGATCAGCACGTGGTCGATGTCCGAGACCCCGGCGCCGACCGGAACGGCGTGGAGCACCGTCCATTCCGGGCCCAGGCGGCCGAGGATCTGCCCGACTGCGATCTCCCCCAGCGCTCCCTGGAACCAGGGCCGGCTGTCGGCACTGAGCGGGCTGGATCCGACCAGACGTCGCCACCACGATCGGGGCGGATCTCCGTCGTGGATCCGCAGCGTCTCGGCCATCACCGCCTGCCCAGCTCGTCGGTTCGCCAGATTCGACTCCGGCGTCGGAGCCCGCGCCTCCGCCGGCGGCCCGAGCAGCCGGAAGACGGCGAATCCCGCGGTGCGGATGGGCGCAGGAGGTGGCAGCGCAGGGTCGACGGAGGGCGTCATGATGGTCAACTTTCGAACGGGACGAAAAGGTCTCCCTGCATCTCATGTCTTTGCTTTAGTACACGGCAAGTGGCAGCGCCTTCGTTCCGTTGTGTGACGCCATCAGCGCCAGCAGCGCGACCCCCTGCTCCGCAGCACTTCGGCGCAGGCCAGCATGTTCCGACCGACGAGACACGTCCGCGTCGTACTGCCCCCTCCTTTCGGATGATGTCGATTGCAAACACAGTGGATAGCGTCAGCGTCATCCACGACGGTCACAGGGTCGTCCCGGCGCAAGGAGTGGTCCATGAGGCTCAGAAGCATCACCACAGGAACGATCGCCACCGTCCTGGTGGTGGGTCTGCTGGGCACTCCCGCAGCCGCCACCAGGATCGAGACCCCGATTCCTGCACCGGAGATCGGCCAGGAGTTCGCCGAGGTGTCCTTCGCCGTGGTCGGCGACATGGACGTGGTGGTCGGCGAGACCGTGGAGGCCACTGACCTGGAAAAGGTCGGCGTGGAGGAAGGGGTCGCCGAGGCGGTGCTCGAGGAGCCGGAGACGGTGCCCGAACTGCTGCTGCCGGAGGAGGCCGCTCTGCCATCGGATCAGCCCGTTCTGCAGTCTCAGCAGCAGTTCGTGGCCTCGACAGTCGCGGCTCCCCGGGTGATGGTGGCCGCCGCCAACGCGCCCGTGCTCTACAGCTGGCTGGATCGTGACAGCAGGACCGTGACGTTGCGCAGCAACATCAACACCAAGATCGTGAACACCCACAACGTCAACTACCGGGTCGCGCGAGCTACGACGAAGTATCCCCAGCACAAGTGGTTCGTCTCCGGCTCCAAGTACAACTACAGCACCCCGGTGAACGAAGTCAGGTGCTCCGGCATCCTGTGGTGGCGCACGTGCAAGGTGGTGCGAACGGTCACGGTGATGGCGGGGGTGGATTTCCGCACCAACACCAGTGACGGCCGCCCCTTCGGAGTGACGACGACGTACTGTCAGGGATACGCAGGAGCGTGCCCTGACTTCGTGAAGAACGCTCTGAACATCTGAGGGGTTGATGGACGTGACCGTGACCGGCGGAACCTTCCTGCACGAGCTGTCCATGGTCGAACGCGCCCAACACCACAGCCTCATCACCGGCGTCACGCTGGCCCAGGAGACCGCCGACGTGCAGTGCGTGACGGGACCCTCGGTGACCGTGCCGCTGACGGCCGGGCGGATTCGCATCGCACAGCTGCTGAGCGAGGTTGCCGGACCCATCACCCCGCCGGCCGCGCAGGATCCCGACACCTACCCGGACACCCCCGCCCCCCAGCAACTGTGGAGCGAACTCCTGGACGACCTGGGTGCTTACCTCCCCGACCTTTCCCACGCCGACCCCGATCTGCGGCTGGTCTCCGTGCACCGGGACGGGGCGACCGCGCGGATCCAGGTCGCCAACAACACTCGGCAGTTCACCCATGGAGTGCCCCTGGACAGCGGGGAGACACCGGCCGCGGTGACGGTCGACATCGCCGCCGCGTTCGCCGCGGCACCGTAGCCGCTGCGCTGAGACCTGGCCTCATTGCCGGTGGCGGTCCTCGCAGCACTCGCGCCGGAGCACGCCACCGGCCAGATCGTGCCGGGGACCATCCGAGATGCAGGAGGCCGCGCGGCGGGAATGATGACATTCCCCAACATCCGCCGGGATCACTGACTCCCCGGGCACCGTCGAGGACCGCGCCGACGACGGCAGCCCCGTCCCCACGGCCCCTCCTGCTACCGCGCCTGAGCCTGCGGCCGCAGAACTGGGGACACCAGCCTCCCCGGTGATTGCAGATGCATCCATAGGCTGGAGGGGAACTGACGCTTTCCTGACAGGACTCCCGTGGCCCCCTCACCCGCTTCTCTCCGCCTGGGCGCCTCCGCGCTCGTCCTCTTGCTCCTGACCGGCTGCGGCGGGTCGGCGGTCTCCAGCGACACGACGTCGTCGTCGGACGCCGTCTCCACCGAGACCTCCGCCGCCCCGGAACCGCGTGGTGAGCGCGCCGTGGTGGAGCGGGTGATCGACGGCGACACCGTCGACGTCCAGCGGGACGGCGAGGTGGTGCGGGTGCGGCTGCTCAACATCGACACCCCGGAGACCAAGGACCCGAACGAGATCGTCGAGTGCCTCGGCCCGGAGGCCACCGCGCTGCTGGAGGAGCTCCTGCCGCCGGGCACCGTGGTGGGCCTGGAGTACGACCAGGAGCGCACCGACCGCTACGACCGCACCCTGGCCGGGGTCTTCCTGGAGGACGGCACGCTGGTCAACGCGGAGATCGCCCGCCAGGGCCTGGGCACACCGCTCTACATCGCGCCTAACGGCCGGTTCCTGCCGCCCGTCGAGGAGGCCTTCGCGGAGGCCGAGCAGCAGCGGACCGGCCTGCTCGACCCGGCCCACGGCTGCACCATTCCCGCACAGCTCCAGCAGGCGACGAGCGCGCTCGCCGACGCCGCGCCGGCGGATCTCGCCGATGCGGCCGGTGAGGTCGCGGCCGCCGTCGCGTTCCTGGCGGCGCTCGACGCGGTCGACGGCGACGCGCACCCGCACGTCCGCCATCTGGTCGGCCTGCCGTCGCTCACGAGCGGGATCTCGGGCGTCCGCCAGGACGTCGCGGCCCTCCAGGAGCGCGCCGCCGAGCAGCGCCGCGCGGCGGAGGCCAAGGCTGCGGAGCGCAGAGCGGCCGAGGACCAGCGCCGACAGGCGGAGGCGGACGCGGCCCGTCAGGCGGAGTCCGCCCGGCAAGCCGAGATCGACCGCCAGGCGGAAGCGGCACGGCAGGCAGCGGCCGACGCCGCGCGTCGGGCGGTCGCACCCGCGCCGGCGCCCGCGCCGAACCCGGCGCCTGCTCCCGCTCCCGCTCCCGCCCCTGCGCCGAAGCCCGCCCCGAACCCGGGCGCCAACATCGTCAACCAGGCCCCGCCCGGCTACTACGCGGACATTCCCGGCTACACGGGACCTCGTTGCTACGCGCCCGGCGGGAAGTTCTTCAAGCCCTGCTGATCCCGGCGACAGGATCTGGTCACGGAAGTGGTGCCGGCTCCAAGATGAAAAATCCCCCAGGAACGCCGCATGCGCCAGGAAGTCGCCGCCGGAGAACACCGAACGGTTCAAGAACCCCAAGACGAAGATGAAGACCACGACCCGCAGGATCAGGCTGGTCCAGGACGGACCGGACGCCGCGCCTGAGCCCTCGATGACCGGCCGGCGTCTTCGTCGCCCAGGATGCGAGCGGAGTCCGCGCTGCCGTGTCGGACCGGCTGAGGACCCTGGGGCCTGAGACGATCGACGTCCCAGCGACCCCGAGGAGCCCACCGTGGAGAAGACAGGTCAGCCGGTCGAGGAGTACCTTGCCGGGGTCACGCCGGCGAAGCGGCGGGCGGACGCCGAGCGTCTCATCCCCCTGTTCACCCGGGTCACCGGGCAGCCGGCGGAGATGTGGGGCACCATCGTGGGCTTCGGCCAGTACCACTACAGGTACGCGAGCGGGCACGAGGGCGACGCCCCCGCGGCGGGCTTCGCCGCCCGGAAGGCCGCGACGACGGTCTACGTGTACGACGGCGTCGACGCTCACCGGGAGAACCTGGCGCACCTGGGCCCGCACACCACCGGAGTGGGCTGCATCTACCTCAAGGATCTCGGCGCGGTGGACCTGGACGTCCTCGAGCAGATCGTCGCCGCCTCGTACGCCAAGCTCGGCGACGGCCCGTGGACGGACCGCGCTCGGGACAGCGGCCAGGACTGAGCGGACGCCGCCTCCGCCGACACGGAGACGACATGAGTCACGGGCCGGCGACGATCCGGGTGATCCCCTGGAGTGCGCCCCTGCGGGGGCCTACGGTCAGCACACGCCTGATCGGAACCGGCCGGCCGGACACCACCACACGAGGGGACGAGACGATGCCGCTCTACCTGTCCAAGTTCAGCTACACGCCGGAGACCTGGGCGCGGTTGATCGCTCACCCGGAGGACCGTCGCCGGGCCGCCCAGGACTACATCGAATCGGTCGGCGGGAAGCTGCACGGCTTCTGGTACGCCTTCGGCGAGCACGACGGCTACAACCTGTGGGAGGCGCCCGACAACGTGTCCATGGCCGCGGTCGCCCTCGCCATCAGCGGAGGCGGGGCCCTGAGCTCCCTGGAGACCACGGTGCTCATGAGCGTCGAGGACACCCTGGACGCCCTGCACCGCGCCGAGCAGATCACGTACCGGCCGCCCGGCGCCTGATCCCGGCCGCGACGGGATCCGGAGAGACGGGCTGATCGCTGGATCGCTCAGCGGGACGGGGGCGGTCCGGCCGGAGCACCCGCCATACCGCCGGCGGTGGGCTCGGTGGTCGTGTCCACCCCGGCGGTCAGGGTGACCGTGTAGCCGGCGGAGACGCTGCCGGTCACGGCGCCCAGCTGGCTGGCCCCGCCGTCGTCGCCGAAGACGTTGTCGCTCGCCAGGGTGAGCTGGGCGAGGTTGCTGACGGAGGACTCGTAGCCGGCGGTGGCGTAGACGGCGTCGCAGGCGTTCTGCGGCAGGGCGACCTGCGAGGTGGCGATCGCGGTGGTGGAGTCGGTGATGGACGCCTGGTCCGGGTAGACCTCGAAGTGGATGTGCGGCCACCGTCCCGTGTAGCAGGCGGGGAAGATGCTGGTGAAGCGCACCTTCCCGTCGTCGTCGGCCATCTGCACCCCGCGCAGGTAGTTCTCCTCCGTGACGCCCTCCGAGTACATGGAGTAGCGGCCCTCCCGGTCGCAGTGCCAGACGTAGACGGCCACTCCCACGAACGGCACCCCGCCGTGGGCGAGATCGGCGATGGCCAGCTCCAGCGTCATGGGCACGCCCTCGGCGGTCCCGCCGGCGTCCCCGAAGCTGGAGCGGAGGTCGCTGCGCACGATCCCGCTCTGCTCGAGCACGTCGGGACCGTTGGAGCCGTCCCCGGGGTAGGGCCCGGCGGTCTCGTCCGGGATCTCGTCCACCGCCAGGGCGGTGGCCGAGGGCGAGGGCGCCGTGGAGGCCGACGACGACGCGCCCGAGCCGGCACCGCCCGCCCCGGTTCCGCAGGCCGCGAGGCCGAAGGCGGAGGCGCCGAGACCGAAGACCGTCAGCACCTTCCGCCGGTTCATCAGGGTGCCGATGTCGAAGCCCAGCCCCTGGTCGACCACCTCCTCCTCGGGGCGCGGCAGCCGGCGGCCCTCGTAGCTGAGCGCCGTCTCGTGCGGGGTGCTGCGGTCCATGGGTCCTCCATCGGTACGGGTCGTCGTCGGCCTCCACGCTAGGAACAGGTGCTGTGCCGCGGCTGAGCCGGGACACAGCCCCGCGTGTGCGATTTCATGGGCCGGTGCGGGCGCCCGGTCGGCGGGACGCTCACCGACCGCAGTCCGCCGGCGACACGCAGCCGCGGCGAGCAACGATCCGGTCTCACCCGGGCGGACCCGCCGCACCGGGGTCCTACCGTGGGAGCACCCGGCCCGCCGCTCCCCCCCGGGGGGCCCAGGCCGCCGCCACGCGGACACCGCACGGAGGACCACCATGCAGACACTGGGCCGCGCCGAGGACTCCATCCACGTCGAGGCGCCGCCGCGGACGGTCTACGACCTCGTCGCCGACGTCACCCGCACCCCCGAGTACAGTCCCGAGGTCGACGAGGTCGTCTGGCTCGACGACGGGGGGCCCCACGTCGGCGCACGCTTCCGGGCCCGCAACCGGGTGCCGCCCGACTCCCGGTTCCCGTGGCACAACACGCCGATCGTCATGGCCGCCGAGCCCGGCCGGGAGTTCGCCTTCGCCCGCACCGAGCGCTTCGCCGGCACCCTCGTGTGGCGCTACCGGTTCGAGCCGGAGGGCACGGGCACCCGGGTGACGGAGTCCTACGAGATCGCCCGGCCGGTCGGCCGCATCGGCTGGTTCATCATCGGCACCCTGGGCCGGGACCGGGACCGGATGACCACGATGCGCCAGGGTCTGCGGGAGAGCCTGCAGCGGCTCAAGCGCGTGGCCGAGGCCGACGCCGCGTCGTCGTCCTCCGCACCGTGACGGACGGGGTCGGGACCAGCGCCTGACCCGGTCAGCTCAGGCGGGCCGCCGCGGCGACCACGGCGTTGCGCACGGCCAGCCCGTGCCGCGCCGTGCCCACGCGGTTCGCCAGACGGGCCAGACGCACCGTGCGGACGGTAGGCCGGCGGCGTACGACGTCGTACCGGTGCAGGGCGCCGGGCACGTCGGAGGCCGCGCTCAGCGCCTCGACGAGCGCCGTCGCGTCGAGGAGGGCCTCGCAGGCGCCCCGGCCGAGATTGGGGGCCATGCCGTGGGCGGCGTCGCCGAGGAGCACGGTGTGCCCCCGGACATAGGACGGCAGCGGGGGCACGTCGAGCAGCGTGCGCCGGTCGATCGGGGTGTTCCCGAGGGCGGCCAGGACGCGCCGCACGTCCGGGTGCCAGTCGCCGTAGAGGCGTTGGAGGGCCTGGGCGTCGTCGCGCCCGGACGCGGCGGCGGCGAGCACGTCGGCGCGGACGCTCGCGAACCAGTTGGTGCGCTCGGCGTCGTGCGGGGTGATCCCGAAGAGCCGCGCCGGCCCCCAGGTCTCCGTGGCGCCGTCCGCCGGCCCCGGGACGGTGCCCCGAAGGGCGACCGTCCCCAGCGGCCGCGGGGCGACGCCGAAGAGCGCGGCGCGGACGGGGCTGTGCACGCCGTCCGCGGCGACGACGACGTCGGCCGCGGGCAGGGCACCGCGATCCGTCACTGGGGCGTTCCACGCGATGACGTCCGGGGGCAGGCCCTGGGCCAGCGCCGCCAGGAGCGCCGGCCGGGGGACCAGCCGGGCCGTGCGCCCGGGGCCGAGATGGGCGATCTCGGTGCCGTCCGGCCGGAGGAGCCGCGCACCCCGCTGCTCCACGGACGCGGCCCGGACCTGCTCGCCCACCCCCAGCCGGTCCAGGGCCCGCATCGCCTCGGGCCACATGCCCAGCGCCGTGCCGGTGCCCGGCAGGCCCGAAGACCGCTCGAGCACCCGGACGGACCAGCCCGCGCCGAGCAGGCCGCGGGCCGTGGCCAGGCCGGCGATGCCCGCACCGATGACGACGGCCGATCCGCGCACGGCTCCTCCTGTGGTCGGCGGTCCCGGTCCCGGGACGTGCCCCGGTCGGTCGGGCTGCAGGCGGCCGGGCTACAGGCGCTCCAGGAAGTTCCCGATGTTCTCCCACGTCCAGGTCTCGCAGCGCGCCGGGCCCATCTCGGCCGGCTTCATCCGCGCCTCGGGCTCCACCCACAGGCCCAGCAGCGGCTTGTCCTCGGCCACCGCGCACCGGATCTGCCACCGCGCCGCGTCCGAGTCCGGCGTGCCGCCGCCGATCAGCGCGATCACGCCGTCGCTGCGGCGGATCCGGTCCCGCACGTCCTGCTTCCACTCGTCCGGGCTCGCCCCGTTCCCGGGCGGCTCCACGAACCGCGCCTGGTCCCCGGCCCGGTCCCACTGCGCGGTGAAAAGGTTCCGGAACAGCTCGTCCTGCTCCGCGAACGCCAGAAATACAGTCTTCGGCGCCATTGCCGTCAACTCCCTGCCACATCGAAAGTTTGTCCTAGTGCAAGGCACCATATGCGGTCGGCGCCGTCCGGCGGGCGGGGCCGAGCAACATCCCTTCATGAAGACCTCTGATGTCCCGGTGTGCAGTGCGCGGCCCGAACGCCCTCCGTGCGCTCTGGTCTGCTCGCGGGCGGGGTGGGAAAATGGTGCTGCACCTACCCCTCACCCGGGCCGAGCCCGTCGAGCACCGCGGTCGGGAGCACACCCCCGCGCACCGGAGCACGAGAGGCCGACGGGACCGGCCGACGGTCGAGGATCCGGGATCCACCAGCCGGCCCAGCACTGCGGCCGGACCTGACCCGCGCGCTCGGCACCGGCACCGCCGCACGCAAGGAGCCCGCGCCGGACGGATCCGGAGGAGGACAGAGGACCGGCATGGACGAGCTGGAGCGGATCGCCGCGGCCTTCCCCGGACTGACGTGGTCGAGGGCGCGGCGGATCACCGAGGGCTGGGACCACGTCGTCGTCGTCCTGGACGAGGCCCAGGTGTTCCGCTTCCCGCAGGAGGCGCCCTACGCGCAGGCGCTCGGCCGGGAGGTCGCGGTGCTGGACCACCTCGCCCCGCGGCTGCCGGTGCGGATCCCGCGCTACGACCGCGTGGCGCCGGACGGCTCGTTCGCCGGGTACCCGCTCCTGCCCGGCCGCACGCTCCAGCCGGAGGTGCTGGCCTCCCTGGACGGGACGGCGCGCGACGCGCTCGTGGACCAGCTGGCCGGCTTCCTCTCGGCCCTGCACACCGCACCCGTCCCCGGCACGCCGCTGGAGCAGGTGCCGGCGTCCTTCCTGGCCGAGGACCAGGACGACGTCCGCAGCGCGGCCGCCGTGCACCTGCCCGCCGTGCTGACCCCGGCCGAGCTGGACGAGGTGGCGCGGATCCTGGCCGACGTCGACGCGCTCCTCGCCGCCGACCTCCCCGAGGTGGTCGTCCACAACGACGTCTACAGCCGGCACCTGCTCTGGGACGACGACGACGCCCGGCTCGGCGTGATCGACTTCAGCGACATGTGTGTCGGTGACCCGGCCGTGGACTTCGCGGAGCTGCACGAGTACGGCGAGGACTTCGTCCGCGCGGTGCACGAGCGCTACACCGGGCCGAGGGACCCCGGGCTCCTCGACCGCGCCTGGACGTACCAGCGCTGGATCGGGGTGTACATGCTCACCGACCACTTCGACGTCGGCAAGACCACGTGGGAGGTCGCCCGGGAGACCTTCGACCGCGTCCGGCGCGGGCGGTGAAGCGGACCCCGGAGCGGACCCTCGGCGGCGGCCGCGCGGCACCGCGCCCGTCGTCGTCCGGGAATGCCGTGACGTCGCCCGGTGCACCGGCCGAGAATGGCAGCATGCGACGACTGACCTACTTCATCGGCGTCTCGATCGACGGCCGGATCGCCGGCCCGCACGACGAGACCGACTTCTTCCCGCTCTCCGACGCCTACGGCGCCTGGCTGGGCGAGGAGTACCCCGAGACCCTCCCGACCCACGTCCGCACCCACCTCGGCATTGACGACGCGCCACACCGGCACTTCGACACCGTGGTCATGGGCCGGCGCACCTACGAACCGGCCCTGGCGATCGGTGTGGTCAGTCCGTACCCGCACCTGCGCCAGTACGTCGTGTCGACCACGCAGCAGGAGCTCACCCCGGAGGTGACGGTCGTGCGCGAGGACCCGGTCGGGCTCGTGCGCTCGCTCAAGGCCGAGGACTCGCCGTTCGACGTCTGTCTCGTCGGCGGTGCGTCGCTGGCCGCGGCGGTGCTCCCGGAGATCGACCGGGTGGTCGTCAAGCTCTACCCGGTGCTCGCCGGGGCCGGGCGGCCGGCCTTCGACGCCGGGGAGTTCTCGCCCGCCCGGTTCGACCTGACGGACGTCAGCACGTTCGAGGGCGGCCACGTGGTCCTGACCTGGGACCGCCGCCCGGTCGCCTCGTCCTGACCCGGCGGGCACCGCTCCGGGGTCGGCGGGCCGGCTCAGGCCGCGAGCGCGGGGCGGAGGACGGCGTGGGCCCAGGCGCCCAGTGCAGTGGGCGTCGTGGTGAGCGGCTCCCGCGGGTTCTCCGGGGTGAATCCCCGCTGCCCCCGGGACATCCCCAGCACCCCCTCGACCTGCGCGTCGGTGAGGCCGGCCGAGCGCAGGATCCCGGCGACCTCGGCCTCGGCCACCTGGACGGCGGTCAGCGGGCGCCCGAGCGCCTCCCCCACGATCCGGGCGGCCTCGGCGAAGGAGAGGTCCTCGGGCCCGTGCACGCCCTGCGTGTGCCGGCCGGTCCAGTCGGTGGCCAGCAGCCGGACGGCGGCGACGTCCCCGATGTCCCGCGGGTCCACCCAGGGCATCCGGTGGTCGACCGGCAGGGTGGTGCTCAGCACCCCGGACCGCACCGACTCGAGATCCAGCAGCAGGTTGGTGAAGAAGTACCCGCAGCGCAGATGGGTGACGTGCGCGCCCGTGGCGTCGAGCAGCTCCTCGGTGCGGGCCAGCCCGTCGATCTCCCCGAACCCCTGCCGGGCCTCGGCGCCGACGCTGCTCTGGAAGACCACCCGCGGCACGGCGTTCCCGGCCACCGCAGCGGCGGCGACCTCGCCCATCCGGGCGTAGCCGGCGACGGGGTCGTCGTCGTCCGTCGGCGGGTTCACCCAGTACAGGGCGTCGGCCCCGGCGGTGGCCCGGGACACGGCGGCGAGATCGCCCTGGTCCCCCTCGACCACCTCGCACCGGGCCCGCAGGTCCGGGTCCAGGCGGGACGCGCGGCGCACGAGCACGGTGGGCCGCAGCCCGGCCTGCACGAGCAGCCGCACGACGCGGGAGCCCACGTGCCCCGTGGGCGTGGTGACGACGATCCTCATGACGGGTCCCCTCTGCCTCGAGCAGTCCGGTGCTCCCACCACGCTACGACTCCGGCTGCCCCGGCGCACCGGGTCCCGCCGCCGTCCGCACCCGCCGGAGGGTGGCCCGCCCGTAGGGTGGTCCGAACGGCGGGTTCTCCCTCGGTGAAGAGCACGGCCGGCGCCACTCCGCCCAGCAGCGAGGAACGATCATGACTTCCACCGCGTTCACGATCCGACCGGCGACCAGCGAGAGGTTCGACGACGTCGCCACCGTCCTGGGCCCCCGCAACCCCGACTCGGCGGTCTGCTGGTGCCTCACCTACCGGCTCCCCTCCAAGGAGAACCGCGCGCTGACCGGGCGGGAACGGGCGCAGAGGGTCCAGGAGCTGTGCGCCCGGCCGATCCCGCCGGGCGTCCTCGCCTACGACGGCGGGACGGTGGTCGGCTGGTGCGGCGTGGCCCCGCGGGCCGAGCTGCACTCCTTCGCCCACAGCAGGCGCATCCCGCACGTCGACGACCTCCCGGTCTGGGCCGTGTGGTGCTTCCGGGTGCGCGGCGGCCAGCGGGGCCGGGGTGTGGCCCAGGCGCTGCTCGAGGGCGCCGTGGAGCACGCCCGCGGCCACGGCGCGCCGGCCGTCGAGGGCTACCCGGTGGACAACGGGGACCGGAAGGTCGACACCACGATGGCCTATGTCGGCACCCGCGCCATGTTCGAGCGCGCCGGCTTCACCCAGGCCGCCGACACCACCTCGGTCCTCAACGGCTTCCCGCGCGTGCTCATGCGGCTGCCGCTGCGGTGAGCGGGGCCTGAGCGTGGCCCGCACCGGGCACGCGGTCAGGACGCGGGCGCGGCCCGGGGCGGGCGGCTGAAGCGGGCCCGGTAGTCGGTGGGCGAGATCGCGTACCGGCCCACGAAGCTCTGCCGCAGGGCCTCGGCGGAGCCGAACCCGCACCGCTGGGCGATCGCGGCCGCCGGCAACGAGCTGGACTCCAGCAGCCGGGCGGCGGCGTCGGTCCTGGCCTCCCGCACGAACCGGGCCGGCGGCAGGCCCAGGTGCGCGTCGAAGAGGCGGGTGAGGTGGCGGGGGCTGACCCCGACGTGGTCGGCGACGGCCGCGGTGGACAGGTCCGCGTCCAGGTGGGTGGTGATGAACCCGATCGCCTGCTGCACCACGTCGTTGCCTCCTCCGGAGACGCCGGTGAACAGGCTCATCTGGGCCTGGTTGCCCGGCCGCTGCAGGTAGGTCACGAGGTTGCGGGCCACCTGGCGGGCCAGCGGCACGCCGTGGTCGTCCTCGATGAAGGACAGGGTCAGGTCCAGCGCGCTGGTGACCCCGGCGGCGGTGGCGATCCGCCCGTCGCGGATGTAGATCGGGTCCGGGTCGACCTCGACCTGCGGATAGCGGCGGGCGAGGTCGGCGGCGAAGCGCCAGTGCGTGGTGGCGCGCCGCCCGTCGAGCAGCCCGGCGGCGGCCAGGACGCTGGCGCCGGTGCACACGGAGGCCACCCGCCGGCTCGTGGCCGCGAGGCGCCGCACGTGCCGCAGGAGGGGCTCGGCGTCGGCGGCGCGGTGGTGGCCGAGGCCGCCGGTCACGATCATCGTGTCGACCGGTCCGAGCACGTGCTCGAGGGCGCCGTCCGCCTGCAGGGTCAGACCGGTCTCGCAGCGGATCGGGACCCCGCGCAGGCTCAGCACCTGCACCCGGTAGGGGTCGCGCGGCCGGCCGATCATGTTGGCCAGGGCCAGGGGCGTGGTGATGCAGGCGATGTCGAGCAGCTCCGCCCCGTCGTAGGCGATCACCGCCGTGGCACGATCAGCCATCAGGTTCCCCTGTCACCCGGTGTGGGACGAGTATCCCAGGATTCCGGACGCAGCGGAGGACGGGTCCGAAGAGTGACGTCCGGCCGCTCCTACCCTCGTGGCATGAACCACCGGTCTCCGTCCGCAACCCTCTCCGCTCCGGCGCCGACATCGTCGGCGCCCCGACCCGTCCTGGCGATCGCACGGCGGTGGCCCGCGGTCCTCGGCCTGGCGTTCGCCGCGTTCAACCTCGCCACCGACGACCCGCGCAGCGTCACAGCCGTGCTCCTGGTGCTGGTGCTGGCGACGACGGGGTACGTGGTGATCGCCGTGCTCGTCCGTCCCCGCTGGTCCTGGCCGGTGCTCGCCGTCCTGGTCGTCCTCGTGGTCACGGCCCGGCTCGCCGGGGCGGGGCCGGTCGCCGAGCTGGCCGCCATGACCGCGGTCGTGCTGGGCGCCGTCGTCGTCGGCGCGGTCCGGGGCACCTTCTCGCGGCCCGGGGCCTATCGCTGGCAGCCGTTCGCCGCCGTCGGGTTCATGGCGCTCGGACTCGGTGCGCTCTGGCTCTCCCCGGAGGCCGGGCGCGTGCTGGTCGCTGCTGGCCTGATCGGCCACGCCGCGTGGGACCTGGTGCACTGGCACCGCCACGAGGTGGTCTCGCGGTCGCTGGCCGAGTGGTGCGGTGCCCTCGATCTCGCCCTCGGGGTCGGCGTCCTCGCTCTCGCCCTCGCCGGATGAGCCCGGTGGCTGTCTTCGCCCTGGTCCACGCCGCGGCGGTGGACGCCTGGTACTGGCACCTGCTGAGCGCCGAGCTCCGGGCCCGTGGTCATGACGTGGTCGCGGCCGATCTGCCGGTCGACGACGACGCCGCCGGGCTGTCCGAGTACACGGCGACCGTGGTCGAGGCGCTGGGCACCCGCCGGGACGCCGTGGTGGTCGGGCACTCGTTCGGCGGGTTCACGGCGCCGCTCGTGGCGGCACGGGTCTCGGCCGCTCTGCTGGTCATGCTCCAGGCGCAGATCCCGGCTCCCGGCGAGGCCCCCGGGGACTGGTGGGGGAACACCGGCCACGCCCAGGCCCGGCAGCGGCAGGACGCGCTCGACGGGCGGGACCCCGCCGCGCCGGTGGATCCGCTGGACCTCATGCTCCACGACACACCGGCCGGGCTCGCCCAGGAGCTCCTCCGCCACCAGCGCGAGCAGTCGGCCACCCCGTTCGAGGCGCCCTGGCCGCTGGCCTCCTGGCCGGCGGTTCCCACCCGGGTGCTGCTGAGCCGCGGCGACCGGTTCCTGCCGCTGGAGTTCATGCGTCGCGTCACCCGGGACCGTCTGCGCCTCGAACCGGACGTGATGCCCGGCGACCACTGCCCGATGCTCGGGCACCCCGCGGAACTGGCCGACCGGCTGGTCGCCTACCACCGGTCCCTCGGGGCCACGACACCCGGTGCGCGCACGTCACACCGCGAACCGCCGCCTCCCCGCAGGAGTCCCGATGACGACACTCATCACCCCTGACCTCGTCCTGATGGAGCACCGGGACCGTCTCGCCGCGGCCGAGCGCGCCCGGCGGACCCGTCCCGGTCCGGACCGGGACGGGGCGGCCGTCAGCGGCCCCGACGCTCGTGGAACTGCAGCCGGTGCCCGTCCGGCGCGTCGACGGTGGCGTAGGTCCCCCACGGCTCGCTGACCGGATCGGACACCGTGGCACCTCTGGAGCGCAGCTCCGCCACGGTCGCCGCGACGTCGTCGGCGGTGAAGGTCAGGTGGGCGCCCTCGCCGGGGTCCTTGCCGGAGGCCGAGGCCGCCGACAGGACGATCGACGTCTGCGCGCCGTGGGGCCGGACCTCGATCCAGCGAGCGCCCCCGCCCATGTCGGCGTCCGTCACGAGGTCGAACCCCAGGGTGTCCCGGTAGAACGCCAGGGCCTCGTCCTGGTCGCCGACGTACAGCACCGCCGCCGCCACGTTCGTGATCATGGGTTCCTCCTGTGTCAGCTCTTCCCCATGGACAGGTGAGGTCGACCGGCCCCACGTCCCCATCATGACGGGCCGCTCACGCCCGTGTGCCGTAGACGAGCGCGACGGTCCCGAGGTCCGTCCTGGCGACCGATCTCAGCGCGAGCCGGCGCGGGACCGGCAGCTCGCCGAACAGCCGCTTGCCGGATCCGAGCAGCAGTGGGTGGACGAACAGCCGGATCTCGTCGACCAGGTCCTCCGCGAGCAGCTCCCGGCAGAGCACGCCGCTGCCCAGCACGGCGATGTCCCCGTCCTCGCCCGCTCTCAGCCCCCGCACGGCGTCGACGACGTCCGTCGAGAGGATCCGTGTCCCCGGCCACGCGGCCTCGGTCAGGGTCCGGGAGGCCACGTACTTGGGGGTGGCGTTCAGATGCGCGGCCACGGGGTCGTCGGCCGGCTGGTGGGGCCAGAACGCGGCCATCTTCTCGTAGGTCCGGCGCCCGAAGAGGTAGCTCGAGGTCCTCGCGAACCCCGCGGATGCGGTGACCTGGTGGACGCTCCCGGCGTAGGGGGCGCCCCAGCCGCCGTGCACGAACCCGCCCTCCGGGTCCTCCCCGGGTGACCCCAGCCCTTGCATGACTCCGTCGACCGTCAGAAACTCGATCATGACCAGCGCGCCCATCGTGGGGTCCTCTCCTCGTCCTCCTCCGACGGTAGGACTCCGGGGCCGAGGGTGTCTTGAAGAAAGCGGCACGGCACAGAGGGCAGACGTGAGCGGGTCCGCGCCGACGGTCCTCCGGCAGGCCGTGCCGCCTCGGCTGCGGGGGCTGGTGGCGGGGATCGTGGGCTTCGACGAACTCGCTCCGCCGGGAGGGCGGTCCCGGGTGCAGCCGGCCGGCAGCTTCCTGGTGCTGGAGATCTCCTTCACCTCACCGCTGCACGTCCGGGCGCTTCCCACCGGAGCGGAGACGGCCCACGGCGCTTTCCTCGCCGGGCTGATGCCCGGTCCGGTGCGCACGGTCTTCTTCGACCGGCACGCGTCCGTGCAGATCTATCTGACCCCACCGGGCGCCTGCCGGCTGCTGGGCATGCCGGGCCGGGAGACCGCCGGGCACGTCCTGCCCTTGGCGGACCTGGTGCCGCGGTGGGGCCACGACCTGCCCGACCGGCTCGCCGAGGCGCCGGGCTGGCCCCAGCGCTTCGCGATCGTGGTCGGGGAACTGGTGCGGCTCGCCGGGGCAGGGGCACCGGCCGATGCCCTGGTGGAGTGGACGTGGTCGGAGCTGCAGCGGACGGGCGGACAGGCGCGGATCGCGGAGCTGGCACGGCGCTCGGGCTGGAGCGTGCGGCACGTGCGCGCGCGCTTCGACGAGGTGACCGGGGTCCCGCCCAAGGTCGCAGCACAGATCATCCGGTTCGAGCGCCTGCACGCGGAGCTGGGGAGCCGGAGTCTCGGGGCGCTCGCCGCTCGGCACGGCCTCTCGGACCAGAGCCACCTCACCCGGGAGGTGCGGCGCTTCGCGGGCGAGACGCCCCTCGCCCTCGCGCGGGCACGGCGGCCCACTGCGTTCACCCTGCTCGGGACACGCCCTCTTCCCTCTCCGACCTCTCAGACGGTGTGACGAGTCCTGTCCCGACCGCGGGGCGTCACACTCGGCCCTCCCCTTTCCCGGGTTGACCGCGCGGCCTATATTTTGACCATGCGGTCAAACGAGGCCTCGGGTGACTCCCCGACCTTCACGGAGACGGCCCGCCGGGCCCAGATCCTGGCGTGTGCGATCGAGGCCATCTCCGAGTCCGGGTACGGGCGGGCCTCCCTGGCCGAGATCGCCCGCCGCGCCGGCGTGAGCAAGGGCGTGGTCTCCTACTACTTCACGTCCAAGGACGAGCTGCTGGCCCAGGTGGTGATCGACGTCTACCGCCGCGCCGGGGCCGCCATCGCGGCCCGCACCGACGCCGAGACCGACCCCTCGGCGGTGCTGACCGCCTACGTGGAGGCGAACCTCGCCTTCCTGGGCCGGCATCCGGCGGACCTCCGGGCGGTCACCGAGATCGTGATGAACCTGCGCGCCCCGGACGGCGCCCCCCGGTTCACCCCGTCCGGGGCCGACCCGGTGCTGGCCCACCTGGAGCGCCTGCTGCGCGACGGGCAGGAGACCGGGGCCTTCCGGGACTTCGACGCCCATGCCCTGGCGATCCTCGTCCGCGGGGCGATCGACACCGCCTCCGGGCGGCTGGTCACCGACCCGGACTTCGACCTGGGCACCTACACCCGCGAGCTCGTCTCCGTGATCGGGCTCGCGACCCGGAAGAGACCCTGAGGAGAGCGCTGTGAGCGTCCCGGACCCCATCCCGCGGCCGACCGTTCCCCCTGCCGGGACACCACCGGACCGGAACCCTGCGCCGTCGCCGGCCCCGGACGGCGGTGCGGTCCCGAGCGGCGGTGCGGTCCCGGGCGGAACGCCGGTGAGCTGCCGGCGTCACCCGCTGGTGGGACTGCTGGGCGCAGGCCTGGTCCTGCCCTTCGCCCTGTACTACGGACTGCGACTGGCCGGGGCGGAGCCCTGGGTGGCGCTGGTGCTCGGCGGGCTCGCCCCGCTGCTGCGCGTGCTGGGCGCCGCGGCCCGCACCCGCCGGCTGGACCGGCTCGGGGCCTTCACCCTGTCCGTGCTGGCCCTCAACACCGCCGTGGGGCTGATCACGACCGACGCCCGGCTGCTGATGGCCCTGGGCGGCTGGCTCACCGCACTGCTGGGCGCGTGGCTGCTGACGAGTCTCGCCGGCGGCCGGTCCGCGCTCTTCGACGCCACCGTGGCTCTGATGCCCGCCGAGGCCGCCACCCGCTGGAGGCACGGCTGGGAGCAGGACCCGGTGTTCCGCCGGATCTTCCGGGCGATGACCGCGGGCTGGGGAGCCGCCTTCCTGATCGGGACCGGCGCCCGAGCGGTCATGGCCTACACCCTGCCCGTCGACGCGGTCCCGGTCGCCGCCGCGGCGCTGCTGCTGGTGCTGCTGGTCGCCGTCGTCCAGGCCGGCAAGGCGTACGGGCGGCGGCACCTGGGCCCGCCCGCCGCGCCGGCCACGGCGGCCGGGCCGCCCCCGGCGCCCGGCGGTCCGGGCGCCCGGAGCGGACCGGACGGTGACCTGGGCCTTTGACGCCACGTTGCGCCCACAGGGGACCGCAAGGTGTGAGAGTTCCCACTCGGCCTGTGCTTTCCCAGGTCAGTCCGGATAATGGGGAAGGCTGGCCCGAGCATCGTCGCGGGGATCAGCACCCCCTTCCCCGCAACCGAAGCAGGACAGCATGACTCTGGAAAAACCACGCACCGAGGCCCCCGCGGCCGAGGACCATCCGCAGGCACCGGCCGAGGAGCAGTCCGAGAAGAAGAGCCCGGCCCTGAACATCCCGGGCCTGCTCGCCGGCGCCGCCACCGCCGCGACCATGTCCGTGATCGGCGGCCACCTCAGCGTCGCCGGCACCGTCCTCGGCGCCGCACTGACCAGCATCGTCTCCGGCATCGCCATCGTGCTCTACTCGGCCTCGCTCGAGAAGAGCCGCCGCGGCCTGAAGAAGGTGAAGACCACCGTGGCCCAGCGCGTGCTCGCCCGCCCCGGCCTGGACTCCTCCGAGTCGGACGGCAGCACCGCCGTGGCCGCCGGCAGCCGCTGGACCGCCCTGCGCCCGCGCCTGAAGCCCGTCCTGGTCTCCACCGGCGCCGTCCTCGGCCTCGCGGTCGCGGCGATCTTCGGCATCCAGGCGCTCACCGGCACCGAGCTCTCCGGGGGCACGGGCACGATCCAGCGCACCGTGACCGGCAGCGAGTCGGTCTCCGTGCGCAGCGACGTTGCCCCCGCCCCGGTCGAGGACCCGGCCGCCGGCACCGGCGAGGTGGCCCCTGCCGAGGGGACCGTCCCCGACGCGGAGGTCACCGTGGCCCCGGGTGGAGTCGTTCCGGGCGAGGTCGCCCCCACGGACGGAGCGGTGACCGAGGACGACACCACGACCGGCGGCACCCTCCCGGACACGAGCGGCCAGGAGTCGGAGAGCGGGCAGACCGACACCGTCCAGCCGGGCGCCGGCGCGGCCGCCGAGCAGGCCGTGCCGGGCGCCGACGCCGGTGCGGTGCCCGCGGCGCCGTAGACGGCAGCACACCGGAAGGACCGGGGCGGGGACGTGGATACCACGTCCCCGCCCCTTCCCGTGCCGGCCCCTGTTCCTGGACGCAGGCCGCGCCATCTTTCGTCATGTTCGCCTGTTGCCCCTGACCAGGCCCGATGTTGGCGCGGCTCCCACGAGGTCTGGACTTAAGTCGACTGACATATGTCCCGAAAGGCACCTAACTTGGCCTCATCCCGGCTGCGGTCGCAGGCGGGAGGCGATCGACGAAGGGGATGACAGTGGCAGGGGTTCGAGAGGTTCGCGGAAATCAGGTGGCGCAGTGGCTGACGGTCGCGGCCGTCATGCTGTTCGTCGCCAACGGCGCCGTCCTGGCCCTGGGGTCCCAGGCCTACGGGTGGGCCACGCTGCTGTTCGCGGCGGCCGCGTACTTCGCGGTGTCCACCGGGATCGTGGGACGCCCCCTGCGACAGCACTGACCCGCCGGCACCGAGGTGCCGGTCCTGACCCACCGACGGAGCGTCGGCCCGGCACGCCGGTCGTGCCGGGCCGACGCTCCGTCGTCGTCCCGGCGGCGGTTCCGGGGCGCGGGTGCCGCTGCCCGGGAGTGACGCCGCCCGAGGCCCGGAGGGACGCGGTCCGGCTGGTATCGTCCCTGAGGTCCACCCCATGTGCACCCAGCGAGGACCACCATGTCGCGCTCCCCTGCCCCGCGGACGATCTCCGCCGACGCAGAACCTGCTTCCGCCCCGACGACCACGCCGACGACCACGACTCCCGCCCCGGACCGCTCGACCGCGGCACCCGGTGCCCGGAGCCGGCCCTCCGCGGTCGACACCGGCTGGATGCTCGGCCTGTTCGGCACCGCCATCGGCGCGGGCATCCTCTTCCTCCCGATCAACGCGGGGGCCGGCGGCCTGTGGCCGCTGCTCGTGGTGACCGTCCTCATCGGGCCGATGACCTACCTGTCCCACCGGGCCCTCGCACGCTTCGTCTGCGCCTCGCCGCGCAAGGGCGAGGACATCACGGTCGTGGCCCGCGACTACTTCGGGGAGGGCGCCGGGCAGGTGATCACCGCCCTGTACTTCCTCGCGATCTACCCCATCGTCCTGATCTACGGGGTGGGCATCACCAACACGGTCGAGAGCCTGCTGGTCAACCAGCTGGGCCTGCCGCCGGTGCCCCGCGTGCTGCTCTCCGGGGTGCTGATCGCCCTGATGATGCTGGTCATGGTCGCCGGTCAGCGCCTCATGCTCGCGGTGACCCAGTGGCTGGTCTACCCGCTGATCCTCGCCCTGCTGGGGGTGACGGTCTACCTCGTCCCCACCTGGCAGGTGGGCGACCTCGCCGTGGTGCCGTCCGCCGGCGAGTTCACGCTGTCGGTGTGGCTGATCATCCCGGTGCTGGTGTTCGCGTTCAACCACTCCCCCGCGATCTCGCAGTTCTCCCTGGCGATGCAGCGCGAGCACGGGCCGGACGCGCCCGCGGCGGCGTCCCGCGTGCTGCGCCGCACCACGGTCCTGCTGGTGCTGTTCACCATGGGCTTCGTCTGGTCCTGCGTCCTGTCCCTGGGCGCCACCGGGCTGCAGGAGGCCCGGGAGGCCAACCTCCCGGTGCTCTCCCACCTGGCCAACGTGCAGGACAACCCCTGGATCGGCTACCTCGGCCCCGCCGTGGCGGTCGTGGCGATCGTCTCCTCGTTCTTCGGCCACTACCTGGGCGCCAGCGAGGGCGCGGCGGGCATCGTGCGCAGCATGCTCCCCGCCCGGATCCGGCAGCCGCAGGACCGGACGCTGCGCCGGGGGATCGCGGTCTTCATCTTCCTCACCACGTGGGCGGCCGCGGTGCTCAACCCGAGCATCCTGTCCCTCATCGAGTCCCTGGCCGGGCCCGTCATCGCCGTGATCCTGTACCTCATGCCGATGTACGCCGTGCACCGGATCCCGGCGCTGGCGCCCTACCGGGGGCAGCTCTCCAACGTGTTCGTGACCGTCGCCGGGCTCGTGGCCATCAGCGGCATCCTCTTCACCCTCGTCCGCTGAGCCCCCGGCCCCGGGCGGGGCGTCCCCGATAGACTGGGGGCCGCACACCGACCCGGTTCGAGACCGGTGCTACCGCCGGAGGAACATGGCCCGCAACCCCACTGCCGCCGATGTCGCGCGCGAGGCCGGGGTCTCCCGGAGCGCGGTCTCGATGGTCCTCAACAACAACGCCGACGGCAACGTCTCGCCCACCGCCCAGCAGCGGATCCGGGAGGCCGTGCAGCGGCTGGGCTACGTGCCGAACGCGGTGGCGGTCGCCCTGCAGAGCCAGCGCACCAACACCATCGGCGTGATCACCGACGAGATCGTGACCAGTCCCTTCGCCGGCCGGATCATCAGCGGCGCAGGTTCCGTCGCCCGCCCGGCGGGCTACGTGCTGACCGTGGCCGACACGGAGGGGGTGCCGGGGCGCGACCTCGAGCTCGCCGAGGCCCTGATCCACCGGCACGTCGACGGGCTGGTCTACGCCACGGGCGGCCTCGTGGAGCTGGACCCGCCCGAGCCGCTGCTGCACCGCCCCGCGGTGCTCGCCAACTGCTACGACCCGCAGGAACGGCTCGCCGCGGTGATCCCGGACGAGGTGACCGGGATGCGCCGTGCCACCGAGCACGTGCTGGGTCTGGGGCACCGCCGGATCGCCCTGCTGACCGGCACGTCCGACTCGCCGGCCACGCCGCTGCACCGGCAGGGCTTCGAGGCGGCCTGCGAGGAGTTCGGCCGCGAGGGCCTGCGGCTCACGGTCGAGCCGACCGGCTGGGAGATCCAGGACGGCTACCGGGCGGCGCAGCGGCTGCTCGCCCTGCCCGAGCCGCCGACGACGATCCTCGCGTCCAACGACCGCACCGCCACCGGCGTGCTGCTCTGCGCGGCGGCGTCGGGGCTGCGGGTCCCGGAGGACCTGTCCCTGGTGGGGGTCGACGACCAGCAGAGCGTGGCCGATCAGCTCGTCCCCGCGCTGACGACCGTCGCCCTGCCGCACCGGCGGATCGGGGCGCGCGCCGTGGAGCTGCTCCTGGAGCAGCTCCACGGCCTCGAGATCCCGCCCGCGGTGGAGCGCATCGACTGCCCGCTGATCGTCAGGGCGTCGACGGGCCCAGCGCCCACCCGGTGACCGTGCCCGGCTCGACCGCCGCGCACCAGGTCTCCCCGTCCTGCGGATACGCACGCAGGGTGTGGGAGGGCCCGTCCTGCGCGTAGAGCTCCACCAGGGAGCCGTCGACCACGACCGTCGCCGCGCGCCCCGACCAGACCTCGCGCTCGCCGGCGGGTCCGCGCAGCAGCAGGCGCACGGCGGCGTCCGGGCCCGTGGCGCGGAGCTCGGCGGCGTCCGGCAGCTCGACCGTCCCGTCCGCGGACGTCAGCTCGAGGGGCCCGCGCCGGTGCCCCGCGCACTCGGCGGCGGGGGCCGGGACGAGGACGTCGCCGTCCAGCCGGAGCTCGCGCGGCCAGGTGAGCAGTCCGGCCCACCCCTCCTCGTCGCTGACCTGCTCCGGCCGCGTCTCCCACGACCAGCCCCACAGCAGGGTGCGGTCCTCCAGCGCCAGCACCTGGGGCGCGTAGAAGGCCGGCCCCGTGTCCACGGCACCACAGGCCTCGGGGTGGAAGCGTGGGGCGGCCCCCCGGGCCCGGACCCCGTCGTCGTCGTCGTCGGAACCCTCGTCCATGCGGCCGACGACGTAGCGCACGTCCTGCAGCCGGCCGGACCCGTCCTCCTGGCGCATCCACCGGGAGACGATCAGCACCCAGCGGGACACCTCGCCCTCGACCACCTCGAAGAGCTGGGGGCACTCCCAGATCGAGGCGTCGAGGTCCGCGCTGAGCACGGGGTGGTCCGAGGTCAGCCACACGCCCAGGTAGGACCAGTGCGCCAGGTCGGCGGCGTCGTAGAGCAGGATCGCCGCCCGGCCGTCGGCCAGTCCCGCGCCCTGCAGGGCGTACCGCCGGCCCGCCCAGCGGAAGAGGAAGGGGTCGCGCACCGCGACGACGTCGGGGTCGGCGGGCATGTCCGCCGCCGTGACGCCCTCCTGTCGCCAGGACCGGAGGTCCTCCGAGCCGGTGGCCAGCGTCACGCGGGACCGGTCGTCGGCGGCCTCGACACCGCTGTAGACCGCCACGGGGCGCCCCTCGTCCACGGTGAGCACCCCGGACCAGCAGCCGAACGCGTCGGGGCCGTGCCGCTGCGGGCGCAGGGCCACCGGCTCCTCCTGCCACGTCACCAGGTCCGGGGAGGACAGGTGCCCCCACTGGATGGCGTCGTGCCGCGCGGAGCCGGGGTTGTACTGGAAGAACACGTGCCAGGTGCCGTCGACCCGGCACAGCCCGTTGGGGTCGTTGAGCCAGCCCCGGGCCGGCCGGGGGTGCGTGCGGGGGAAGGCCCGGCCGGCGGGCAGGACGGCGGGGGCGGTGCTGGGAGAGAGGGTCATTTGCTGCTTCCTGCGGTGAGGCCCTCGCGCAGGTAGCGCTGCCCGAAGACGAAGACGATGAGTGCGGGGATCATGGAGATCACGACGCCGGCCAGGACCACGGAGATGCTCCCCGTGCCCAGGTTCCCCTGCAGGGACACGAGGCCCAGGGGGAGGGTGAAGTTCTGCTCCGAGATGGTCAGGATGAGGGGCCGGAAGAACTCGTTCCAGTGGTAGTTGAACGCCAGGATGCCCACGATGGCCATGCCCGGCAGGGACAGCGGCGCGTAGACGGAGAAGAACGTCCGCCAGGGGCTCGCGCCGTCCAGGGCGGCGGCCTCGGCGAGGTCGTTGGGCAGCCCCATGAAGTACTGGCGCATCAGGAACGTGCCGAACGCGGTGGGGATGGCCGGGATGATCAGCGCCAGGAGGGTGTCGGCCAGGCCCATGCCGCGGACCAGCATGAACACGGGCACGATCGTCACCTGGACCGGGACCATCATGGTGGCCAGGACCACGCCGAACATCAGCCCGGAGCCCCGGAAGCGCATGCGGGCGAAGACGTATCCGGCCATGGCCGCCGTCAGCATCTGCCCGGCGGCGATGAGGGCGGTGACCAGCGCGCTGTTGAGCACGAGCCGCACCAGGTCGATCTGCCGGGCGACCTCGGCGTAGGCCGTGGTGTCCGGGTCCGTGGGGAGGAACTTGGGCGGAAGGTCGAAGGCCTCGCTGGGGCTGCGCAGGGACGTCGACAGGGTCCACATGACGGGCCCCAGGACCGCGACGGCGGCGACCAGCAGGAAGAGGAGGCCGGCGACGCGCCCCGGGCTGGGCAGGCCGCGGCGGCGGCGACGGCGGGGCACGGGGCCGGCCGTCCGGGGCGGGGTGTGAGCGGGTGCAAACATGAGGTGGTCCTTCGTCGGTGGGAAGAGCTCACTGGTAGTGGACGTAGCGCCGGGAGAGGCGGAACTGCGCCAGGGTGACGAGCATGATGAGCACCATGAGCACCAGCCCGATGGCGGAGGCCTTGCCGAACTCCAGCTGCTGGAACGCCGTCTGGTAGACGACCATCACGGCGGAGCGGGTCGAGTCCCCGGGGCCGCCGCGGGTGAGCACGTAGGGCTGGTCGAAGACCTGCAGCGCGGTGATGATCGCCGTCACGGACGCCACCAGGAGCGTCGGGCTGACCAGGGGCAGGGTCACGTTGCGGAACTTGGACCAGCCCGTGGCGCCGTCGAGATCGGCCGCCTCGTAGAGCTCCTTGGGGATGGACGCGATCCCGCCCAGCAGGATGAGGAACGTGAAGCCGAAGTTCTGCCACACGTAGACGAGCACCACCACGAGCGAGGCCCCGGTCGTGGTGGTCAGCCAGGGCACCGCGGGCAGGCCGACATTGGTGAGGAGCCAGTTCACGACGCCGAACTGCTCGTTGAACATGTAGCGCATGAAGATCGAGACGCTGGCCGCGGAGAGGATCAGCGGGAAGAAGAACGTGGAGCGGAAGAACAGCCGCAACCAGGCCGGCATCTTCCCCTGCACCAGCACCGCCAGGGTCATCGCGAGGGACAGCTGCAGAGCCACCGCGACCACCACGAACACGATCGTGTTCAGGAAGGAGACCCGCACGGTCCGGTCCGTGACGAGCTCGGTGAAGTTGCGCAGCCCCACGAACTCGGGCGCGGAGATGATGTCCCACTGGAAGAAGGCCAGCACCACGGAGGCCAGGATGGGCAGCACCGTGAAGACGCCCATCCCGATGACGGTCGGAGCCAGGAAGACGACGGTCATCCACCTCTCGGCCCGGGAGCGGGTCCGCCGCGGCGACGGCACCGGTGCGGAGACCGTGGTGCGGGCGACGTCCGGTGCCGGTGCGATGGTGGTCATGAGTCCTCCCCGAGGATGAGAGCGAGTTCGGTGTCGAGCCGGTCGAGGGCCGAGGTCATCTGGCCGGCGCCGCCGCCCATGGCGACCGCCACGTTCTTCATGAGCGCGGACTCGACGGCGGCCTGCTGCGGCGGGGCGGGGATGGGACCGGTGCTGGGGAAGCGGTCCAGCGTGTCGTAGAAGACCTGCCAGTGCTCGGGACCGGCCCCGCGGTAGAAGTCCGCGGTGACCATGGAGCGCCGGCTCGGCGTGGTGTTCGGGTGGGGGGTGGCCAGCTGCATCGACTCCTTGCGGGCCGTGAACTTGATCCACTCCCACGCCTGGTCCTTGCGCTCCGAGGTCTTCATCAGCGCGTAGCCGGCGCCGCCGAACTGGTGCCGCTGCGTGCGCCAGCGCGGGAAGAACTGCACGTCGAAGGCCTCCGGCCCCATCCCGGCCTCGTTCAGCCCCTGCGCCCAGTACCCGCCGGCCGGGGTGGCGCCCACGCGGTTGGAGGCGAACAGGCCGATCAGGGCGTTGCCGCCGCCCTCCTCGGGGCGCACGCCGAGGCCCTCCTGCACGAGCTCCCGCAGGTAGTCGAACGTCTCCGTGACCCGCTCGTCCCGGACGTTGGAGCCCGTCCACAGGTAGCCGCCGCTGCGGTCGGCACCCGCCGGGTGGTCCCCGTAGAAGCCGTTCCACAGCCATCCGCCGCCCGGCGCCTTCTCCTCGGTGAGGAAGCTGGTGCCGTTGGCGTAGAGCCAGGGGACCACACCGCCGAACAGGCGGTTCGTCCAGTAGTAGGGGCGGAAGGAGCCCTCGTTGGAGCGCTGCATGGCGCGCATGAGCCCCGTGAAGTCGTCCTTGGTCCAGTCGTCGGCGGGCCGCTCCGCCCCGGCCCGGCGCAGCGCCGCCGTGTTGAGGTACATGTTGGCCGCGTTGAACTCCAGCGGCAGCTGGTACAGGTTCCCCTTGTACATGAAGGCCTCGACGAGGCTGGGGTGCACGTCGCGGAAGTACTCGCCCATCGTGGCGGCGTCCCGCTGGACGAAGCTGTCGAGGGGCACCGCGAGCCGGTCGGCGAACAGCTGGGTGCCCTCCGTGGCCACGTACACCAGGTCCGGCGCCTGGCCGGCCGCGACCATGGTGAGGATCTTGGAGAAGAAGTCCCCCCAGTCCGCGCTCTGGACGGCCTGGATCCGCACCGGGATGTCCGGGTGCTCGGCCTGGAACTCGTCCACCAGCTGCTGCCGGTTCGCGGCGTCCTGGGCCGTGCCCTGGATCGCGACCGTCAGGACGTCCTCACCACGGCCGGGGATGTCGGAGCCGGTCAGTCGCGGCCACGCCCCGACGGTGGCCCCGGCCAGGGCGATGCCGCCGACCCCCAGTAGCGCGCGACGGGTCAAGCTGCTCGCTGCAGTCATCCGCGTGTCCTCACTCTGCTGAACTAACACGTGTCAGGTTCCTGACACGTGTTAGGAGAGTAGGGACATCCGGGCCGGGGTGTCAAGGATCACACTGCGGGGCCGTCACACCATCGCATCGAGGGCCGTGCGGGACGGCGAACGCTCAGCGCGCGAGTCCGGCGGCTCCGGGGCCGGTGAGCTCCTCGGGGCCGACCGCGCGCCCGGACACCGCCAGCAGCAGCGCGAGGACGCCGCCGCGCACCTCCGGGCCGGTCCCGGCGACCAGGTCGGCGTCGGTGGCCACGAGCCGCAGGCCCGCCGCCCGCTCCTTCCCGCCGCCGAGCTTCGTGCTGGTCCGCAGCTGGTGGCGCAGGGCCTCGGCGACCGGTCCGGCCGGACGGTCCCGGGTGAGCGAGAGCGGGCGCCGGATGTCCTCCCCGTGCACGAACGCCTCCACCAGCCGGGTGGCCGGCGCCGCCGGCGCGCTCGTGGTGCGGCCGCTCACCGCGCGGAACGCGGCCAGGGTGTCCCGCGGGTCCGCACGGCGCTCCCGCGCGACGCCGCGGGCGTTGCAGCGGTCGAAGTCGAAGCGGGCGGCCGCGAGGCGGCGGAGGAAGCCCAGGCGCGTGGTCCGCGCGTCGTCGACGAGGTGGGCGAGGACGTCGTGGACGTCCCAGCCCGGGCACAGCGAGGGGGTCGCCCACCGCTGCGCCGGGAGGTCCTCCAGGTCCCGGATCAGCGCCCGGCGCTCGGCGTGGACCACGGGCCAGATCTCGGTCATGGGGACTCCTCGGTGCTCGGGCGCCCGGCGTGCTCGGGGCGGTGGGGTCAGGGGCGGACCCGCACCCGGGCCAGGTCGCGGGTCAGGCGCAGGTCCCACCCGGTGCCGAGGACGGCGATGAGCAGTGCCGCGGTGAGGGGCTCCGGCTGCTGCAGCACCACCGCCAGGGCGACCAGTGCCGCGGTGAGCACGGCGGTCGCGGTGCGCGTCATGGTCCGGGTGGTCGTCTGCGTCATCGGTTCTCCCTGGGTGGTCTCGGGCGTGCTCCGGGGCCGAGCCTGGCACGGCAGGCTGTGCCGGAGCTGTCACCGCGACCGGCGGTGCCTGGGCGTCGGCTCAGGTCGACGGTGCCGCCGGCAGCCGCAGCAGGAACGTGGTGGTCGGGGCGGACTCGAGGGTGAGGCTGCCGCCGAGGGACTCGGCGAGCTCGGCGGCGACCGTCAGTCCGATGCCCTCGCCCCCCTCCCCGGTGCTGACGTGGCGGTCGAAGATGCCCCGGTCCACGGGTCGGTCCCCCTCATCCTGGACCGTGATCGCCCAGTGCGTGCGGGCATCCCTGGCCCGTACGCGCACGACTCCGCGGCCGTGCCGCAGGGCGTTGTGGATGAGCACGTCCAGGATCTGCTGCAGCAGCCCGGGATGCGTGCGGACGCGGGCGGGACGCGGTGCCATCGCCGTGACGGTGCGGCCCGCCGCACCGGCCTGCCGGTCCCAGCGCGCGGCGGTCTCGGCGGTGAGCAGCGCCAGGTCCACGGGCACCGGGCGCTCCAGACGGCGGCCGTGGGAGTGCTCCAGCAGCTCGGTCACGGTCCCGCTAAGCCGGTCCAGCTCTCCCAGCGCCCGGTCGAGCTGCTCGGACACCGCGGGGGCGGTCTCTGGCCAGTAGGTGAGGTCCTCGAGCTCCAGGCGCAGGGCGGTGAGCGGGGTCCGCAGCTGGTGGGAGGCGTTGGCCGCGAACTGCCGCTCGCGGTGCAGGAGGGCCTCGAGCTGCCGGGAGCTGGTCTGCAGCGCCACCCCGATGGCCCGGGCCTCGGGCAGCGTGGAGTCCATCGGCGGCAGGCTGAAGGTCCCGTCCCCCAGCCGGCGGGCGGCGTCGGCCAGCTGCTGGAAGGGCCGCGCCAGCCCGCGGGCCAGCACCACCGCGGCGAGGACGGCCAGGACCACGACCCCCAGGCCGATGAGCACGATCGGCATCACGGCATCGGTGATCCGCTCGCTCACCGCCGCACCGGAGCGGGTCAGCTCCAGGGCGCTGCCGTCCGGCAGCCGCCGGGTCGCCACCACGTCCGCGGCGTGGCCCTCGGCCTCGCCCGCCGACGCCAGCACCCGGCCGTCCGCAGCCCGGTGGACCAGGACCTCTCCGTCGTGCACGAGGGCGTCAAGGTCCTCGTCGACGGGTCCACCGCCGCGCGAGCGCTCCGTGAGCACGGCTGCGATCAGGTCCGCGGAACGCTCGGTCTGCTGGACCACGGTGGTCTGCGCCTGCTCGGCCACCATGTAGGCCCGCGGGCCGCCGTACAGGACGATCACGGCGATCGCCAGACCGACGAGCGCCGTGACCAGCCGGTCACGCATCCGGCGGGCCGTCCTCGAGCCGGAAGCCGATCCCGCGCACGGTGACGATCTGGGCCGGCGCCCCGGAGTCGGCCAGCTTGTGCCGCAGCCTGGCCACGGTGACGTCGAGGGTCTTGGTGGAGCCGAACCAGTTCTCGTCCCACACCCGGTCCATGAGGTGCTCCCGCGTGACCACGTCCCCGCGGACACCGTCCAGTTCGGCCAGCACGTCGAACTCCTTGGCGGTGACCGGCAGGACCGCGTCCGCCACGAAGGCCTGCCGGGACCGCGGGTCCACCCGCAGCCCCGGGGCGGTCTGCGGCTGCGGCACGGGAGCGGTGGACGGGCCGATCTGCCGGCGCAGCAGCGCCCGGACGCGGGCCAGCAGCTCGGCCAGGCTGAAGGGCTTGGCCATGTAGTCGTCGGCGCCCACGTCGAGGCCGACCACCCGGTCGATCTCCGAGCCGCGCGCGGTGAGGATGAGCACGGCCCCGGTGTAGCCGTCCTCGCGGGCCTGCCGGCACACGTCCAGTCCGTCCCCGTCCGGCAGCCCGAGGTCGAGGACCACCAGCGGGAACCGCCCGGTGGCGGCGCTCGCGAGGGCGGCCTGGCCGGTGCTCACCCGCTCCACGGCGTACTGCTCCCGCTCGAGGGCGCGGGTCAGGGGGAGGGCGATGCCGTCGTCGTCCTCCACCAGGAGGATGCTGGGGACCATTGCAAAAGCATATCCATTCTCATGGGACTGCCCGGTGTCCCGCGTCATGTTTCGGCCGCAGGCCCACCAGGACGACGACGGCGCCCGCCATCGCCGCTGTTCCCGTCACCGCGAGGCCGGTCCGTGCGCCCGCGTGACCGAGCCCGGGCAGGCCGAGCGCCGCCAGCAGGCCCTCCCCGAAGAGCACGAGCGCCGCCACGAGCACCAGGGTGAAGCGGGCCGCGAAGCAGCCGCGGAGCCGGAGGCGCACGGCACCCACGACGCCCAGTGCGGCGCCGGCGAGGAGCAGCACGCTCAGATAGGCGGCCTCGTCCCGGATGAGCACGGCCTGGACGGCGAGGACTGCGGCGAGCAGCACCGCGGCCACGGCGGTGGCCCGGCGGGCGCGCGGACGGCGCATCAGAAGTCCCCGTCCGCGGCGCCGGTCTCGTTGACCGCTGCCGACGACACGGCCTTGCCGGCGAGGTCCTTGACGGCGGTGCTGGGCGTCCAGGCCATCGTCGGCGTGCTGTTCGTGCTCGGCGTGCCGCCGCCCGTCCTCTGGCCCAGTGTCACGGTGATCACCGTGCGCGGACGGCCGTCGACGACGACCGCCCCCGCCGTCATGGTGGCGTCGAACCGGGCGCTCGTCGAGACCGAGAGGTAGTCGGCGTCCAGGTTCACGGAGCCCACGGAATCGGTCCGGGCGGAGCCGGCCACGGTGATGCTGCTGTCGGCGAACCAGCCGCTCTGCATGTTCAGCGCGGTCGCCAGTGCGCTGCCGTCCCACCCGGTGCTGATCGTGTTCAGGTCCACGAGGTGGCTGTAGGTGTAGGTGATCGTGTCCCCGGCGTCCATCGTGCCGGCCCTGCCCCCGTTGGCGGCCTGGACGTCCACGCCGCGGACCACGGTGTTGAGCACGTGCCGTTCGGGAACGGACGCCGAGGCGGTCTCCCGCCCCTTGCTGTCCACCAGGACCGTGCGGAGGTCGTAGGCGCCGTCTGCCACACCGGTCGTGGTCCAGGCGCAGCTGTACGGCGCGGTGGTGTCGGTGCACACCGTGCTCCAGGTGGTCGTGCCGGCGGGGGCGTACTGGAAGCGGACCGCCTGCACCCCCGCGGTGGAGGCAGCGGTGGCGCTCAGCGTGGTGCCGCCGGACAGGTAGGTCTTCGGGGCGGCCAGGGTGACGGTGCTGACCGGGTTCTCGACCTCCCGGTTCGCGACCACCGCGGAGGTGGTGGCGTTGCCGGCGCGGTCGGTCGCGACCGCCCGGAGGTCGTAGCGGCCGTCGGGCAGCTGCCGGGTGTCGTAGCGGCAGGAGTAGGGGGCGGCGGTCGCGGTGCACAGGTCCCGGTAGGTGCTCGAGCCGCTCGGGGCGTACTGGAGGACCACCGTCTGCACACCGGTGCCGGGGTCGGCCGCGGTGGCCTCGAAGGTCCGGGTGCCGCCGAGGAGCGCGCCGGGATCGATCATCGTCACGACGGGCCCGGTGTTGTCCACCACGGTGGTCGCCACGGCGGAGACCGCCGAGTACCCGGCCCGGTCGGTCGTCACGGAGCGCAGCGCGTAGGAGCCGTCCACGACACCGGGGGTGCTCCACGTGCAGCGGTAGGGGGCCGAGGCGGTGGTGCACACTGTGCGCCACTCGCCTCCGGAGGCCGAGCGGTACTGGACCGCGACGGTGTCGATCCCGGTCTCGGCGTCTGCGGCGGACGCGGTGAGGACGACCGAGCCCGCCAGGATTGCGCCCGGAGGGGTGAGGGACGTGGTGGGCGGGGTCCAGTCCGCGGCGGCCCGGACGGTGCCCTGCGGGTTGTCCGAGCGGCTCGTGAAGGACGCGGAGGAGAACTCGGCGGTGCTGCTGAGGCCCAGGAGCAGACCGAGCACGACGACGAGAACGGCGGTCGCAGCGGTTCGTGCGGTCATGGCGATCAGTGGCTCCCGGGGCGTGGGTCGAGGTCGGTGTGGGCGAGGACCGGGTGGTCGGTTCCCACGCTAGAGAGCCGGTGGCAACAGCCGGGGAACAGAGGCCGCTCGCAGTTCCACAGTTCGGCAACACCTCCGCGGCACGGCGTGCGGCATGCCGTGCCGCCGCGGGTCAGACCGCGGCGGCGGTCCTCCGGCCCGGGACAGGGCGTCTCGGCGGGCCGTCGAGGCGCTTCCGCGCCGTGGCGGCAGACGGCTGGGGGGTCGCGGTTCGGGGCCGGGGACGGCGCAGGACCTGCACGACCTCGATCGCGCAGCGGAGGGCGATGAGCCCGGCCGGCACGCCGATGACGAGCTGCCGGACCTGCGGGTCGGACAGGGCGATGAACGCCCAGCCGAGGTGGGGGACGGCGTGGTCCAGACGGGCCTGGGTGGGCCCGGGCAGCTGGAAGGTCCACGGGTCGGCGTCGGCGTTGGCGTCGCCCTGGGTCCGGAACACGGGCCCGCTCTCGGACTCCTCGACGGTGAGGATGCGGTGGGTGACCAGTTCGGTGAGCCCGGAGTCCGGCGGGGGCAGGTAGGTGATGACGTCGCCGACGGCCAGGTCCGCCACCGGCACCGCGCTCTCGATGGCCAGGGTGCCCTTCTCGAAGGTCCCGGACATCGACGCGCCGGTGATGACGTAGCGCTCGTAGCCCAGCGCACCGGGCACGAGCATGGCCAGGGCCAGGGCCAGCACCACGAGCGCCGCCAGGTTCAGCAGCACCCGGGAGGCGGTCCGGGCCGCGATCCGCACAGCACGCACGGTGTCCTCCTGCTGCGGGCGCACGCCCGCGGTCGTGTCGAGCAGGGACGGCGGGGCCCGCCCGTCAGGGCCGGCCCCGCCGGACGGGTCACTGGTCGGTGGTGGTGCCCGCGGACTGCACCGCGTCCCAGCTGTAGGTAGCCGTGGCGGTCTTGCCCTGCTCGGTGTTGTCGGCCTTCGAGTCGAGGGTGACGCTGAAGACGAACGTCTTGGCCTGGCCCGGAGCCCAGTCGCCCAGCACCAGCGGGCCGGCGGCGGTGAGCTCGCCGAAGGTACCGGTCCACACCGGCGCGGTGGAGCCGGACTCGGTGATCGTGAGCCGGAGGTTGGACTTCGTGGTGAACCCGTTGGTCGCGGTCTCCGTGAGCTTGAAGCCGGCGCCGAGGGAGCCGGAGTTGGTGATGGTGACCGAGCCGTTGAGGGTGTCGCCGGGCTTCATGTTGTCGAGGTTGAACACCGCACTGTTGGCCTTGGAGTTCGTCTGGGTCAGCGAGCCGGTGCTGAAGGCGTTGGCGGAGTTCACCGAGTTGGAGGTGAAGTCCGCCCCGGAGCCCACGGCGAGCGCGGCGGCGGCGGCTAGGCCGGCGAGGGGGACGAGGACGCGGTAGCGGCGGGGGCGGGAGACGGTGGCGACGGCGGTGGCGGTCATGGGAGGAGCCCTTCGTTCGGTGGTGCGCTGCGGTGGGTTGTTGACTCCAAAACTACGGAGCGCCGTTCCACCGCTCGGCCACGCATTTGCCTCCGCAAAGCCCCAGTTCCACCACACCCGACGCCGGGCGCCACCGTTTCCTACATCCTGGTAACAACCCGCGCAGCAGGACGTTTCCCCTTGTGGGCGGGTCGGGGGACAGCCCTCGCCATCGACTACCGGACGTGCTCGCGCAGGAAGGCGACCGCGCGCTCCCAGGCCGCGGCCGCGGCGTCGGGGCGGTGGTTCGCCCGGTTCCGGTCGTTGTGGAAGGCGTGCGGGGCGTCGTAGTAGTGGAACTCGACCACGGGTGCGGAGGACTCGCGGCGGAGCTGCTCCTCGAGCGCCTGCGCCTTCTCGACCGGGTAGGACGAGTCCTCGCGGCCGTAGTGGCCCTGCACCGCCGCGCGCACCCCGTGGCAGGCGTCCGGCACGCCCTGGCCGACGCCGTAGAACGGCACCGCGGCGCCGATCCGCCCGCCCTGGTCGGCGGCGAGGGCCAGGACGAACCCGCCGCCCATGCAGAAGCCGATCGCCCCCGCCGTGGAGCTGGTGACGGCCTCGTGGCCGAGCAGGAAGTCGACGGAGCCGGCGAGCAGCCGCACGCCCTCCTCCTCGGGCAGCCGGGACATCATCTCGGCGGCCTCCTCGCCCTCGTGGGTGATGGACCCGCCGTAGAGGTCGGGGGCCAGGGCCACGAAGCCCTCGGCGGCGAGCCGGTCCGCGACGTCCCGGATGTGGTCGGTGAGCCCCCACCACTCCTGGATCACGAGCACGCCGGGACCGCGGCCGGCGTCCGGCAGCGCCAGGTAGCCGTGGGCCCGGCCCCCGGCCGAGGGGAAGGTGACGTTCTGGTGCGGGGTGGTCTCCACTGCGGTGCTCCTTCGGGTCGGGGCTGCGTCGGGCCAGTGTAGGCAGGAGTGTGGACAGGCGATTCCCCGTCACGGGCCGGTGCGGGATCCCCCGCCGTGTTTGCTTTCGTACACTTCAGTGTGGGCCGCGTGACGGCCTGATCCAGCACAGAAGCCAGGAACCATGCACCAGCCCGGTGGCGCCACGCCGCAGCGGGGAGCGTCGCCCCGGACCCGCGACGAGCACGCCGCCGCCGCGCGCCTCCCGCGGTCCCCGAGCGGACGGACGCCGCAGTGGGTGCTCGAGGAGGCGCTGGAGCAGCAGCGCGAGGCCTTGCTGGGCCCGGGCGCGCGCCGGCGCCGGGACCGGCGCGCCGCCCGGGCGGCCAGGGCATCCGCCCGCCGCTGGGCGAGGGCGCCGCGCAGGCGCAGCCCGGCGTGGCGGGGGACCCCGGCCGTGGGCGTCGTGGTGCTGCTGATGCTCTGGTTCACGCCCGGGCTCTTCCAGGACTACGCGCTGCCGGTCATCCGCCCCTACCTGCCGAACGCGTCGGCGCCCCCGCCCGGGGTCGGGGCCGCACCGGCGCCGCTGGGGGCGCCCCCGGCGGTCGAGGACGTCGGCGGCCACCGCTTCATGGACTCCCCGGACCCCGCCCAGCCGATGGTCGCCTACGACCCGTGCCGTCCGGTGCACTACGTCGTGCGCCCGGACGGCGCCCCGCCGGGCGGCCGGCAGCTCGTCGAGGAGGCGGTCGCCGAGATCTCCGCGGCCACGGGTCTGCGGTTCGTCCCCGCGGGGACGACGACGGAGGCGCCCGCCGAGCAGCGCGCGCCCTATCAGCCGGACCGGTACGGCCGGCAGTGGGCGCCCGTGCTCATCGCGTGGGCCGACGAGGCCGAGGTGCCGGGGCTGGCCGGCAACGTGGTGGGCCTCGGCGGCAGCACGGCCCGGCAGGCGCCCGGAGGGCCGTTCGCCTACGTCACCGGTCAGGTCGCCCTCGACGCCCCCGGTCTGGCGCCGGTGCTGGAGCACCCGGACGGGGCGGCCCACGTCCGCGCGACCATCATCCACGAGCTGGCGCACGTGGTGGGGCTCGCCCACGTCGACGACCCCACCCAGATGATGCACCCGGCGGGCGGGGCCACGGTGCTCTCGGCCGGGGACCGGGCCGGCCTGGCGAAGCTGGGCGCCGCGCCGTGCGTGCCGCGGCTCTGACCCGGACCGCGCCGGCATACCGCCCGGATCCGGAGCGGAGCCGCAGGTCGGAGCACGGTGGGCGGACGCCCGGTGGGTGAACGACCGGCGCGGCGTCGTTCGCCGACATGTTCCCCGGACGCCACCGTCCGGCCACGCCCCGGTCCTACGCTCGGCGCATGCGCAGAGTCCCAGCAGCAGCCGCACTGGCCGCGGCCGTCCTCCTCACCTCCACGCCGGGGGCGCTCGCCCACAGCGGCGATCCGGGCCGCGGGCCCGCCGGCGCGCCCGTGCTCGAGCAGCGCGCCACCCTCTCCGCCGACCACCTCGCCGAGGGCCCTCCCTCCGGGGCGGCGGCCACGCCGGCGAACGGCCGCACCGGCCCCTTCGGCGGCCAGGTGATCCCGGGTTTCTCCGCCATGGTCGACAACGGCGACGGCACGTTCTGGGCTATGCCGGACAACGGCTTCGGCAACCAGGAGAACTCCGCCGACTTCCTGCTGCGGCTCTACCGCATCGCCCCGCAGTGGGAGACCGCCGAGGGCGGGAGCGGCGAGATCGAGGTCCAGGACCACGTGTCGCTGCGGGACCCGCACCACCGCATCCCCTTCCCCGTGGTGCACGAGGACACCGAGGAGCGGCTGCTGACCGGCAACGACTTCGACGTCGAGTCCGTGGTCCGCCAGCCGGACGGCACCTTCTGGATCGGCGAGGAGTTCGGGCCCTTCCTGCTGCACGTGGACGCCGAGGGCGTGGTGCTCGAGGAGCCCGTGCCGCTGGCCGACGTCCGCGACGGCGGGACGGGCACGCTCGAGTCGCCGCAGAGCCCCTACCTCGAGGACGGGGAGCGGCCCGCCGTCGGCGCCAGCAAGGGCTTCGAGGCCATGGCGGGCTCGCGGAACGGCCGCTACCTCTACCCGATCCTGGAGGGCGCCCTCGCCGACGACGACGATCCGCGCCGCCGGCTGGTCCTGGAGTTCGACACGAGGACGCGGGAGTACACCGGCCGCACGTGGGACTACGAGACGGACACCGACGCCAACCTCGTGGGCGACGCGTTCCTGACGGGTCAGAACCGGCTCCTGGTCCTCGAGCGCGACGACCTCGACGGCCCCGCGGCGGTCACCAAGCGCGTCTACGCCGTCGACCTTCGCCGCACGGACGACTCGGGTCACCTCGAGAAGGAGCTGGTGGCCGACCTGCTCGCCATCGACAACCCGGCCGGCATCGGCACCGGGACCTCCCCCGGCGCCTACGGCGTGGGCGAGCAGTTCTCCTTCCCCCAGCAGTCGGTCGAGGTGGTCCTGCAGCTGCGGGACGGCCGCCTGCTGGTCGGCAACGACAACAACTACCCGGGCAACGACGCCCGCGTCCCGGGCACCCCGGACGACACCGAGCTCTTCGTGCTGGACCGCGAGCGCCTCGAGCCCGCGGCCGGGACGGGCCCCGGGGTGATCGGTCACCGCGGCGCCTCCGGCTACCGCCCCGAGCACACGCTGGCCTCCTACCAGCTCGCCATCACCCAGTGCGCCGACGTCGTCGAACCCGACCTCGTCCCCACGAAGGACGGCGAGCTCGTGGCGCGGCACGAGAACGAGATCGGCGGCACCACGGACGTCGAGGACCGCCCGGAGTTCGCCGAGCGGCGCACCACCAAGGTGGTCGACGGCGCCGAGGTCACCGGCTGGTTCACCGAGGACTTCACGCTGGCCGAGCTGCGCACCCTGCGCGCGGAGGAGCGCATCCCGGAGCTGCGCCCGGGCGGCACCGCCTTCGACGGCCTGTACCCGGTCCCGACCTTCGAGGAGGTCGTGGACCTCGCCCGCCGCTCGCGCACCTGCGACGGCGAGCCGGTGGGGATCGCGCCCGAGCTCAAGCACCCCACGTACTTCGACTCGATCGGCCTGTCCCTGGAGGAGAGGACGGTCGAGGTGCTCGAGGCCAACGGCTACGGCGACGAGGCGGACCCGGTGGTCCTCCAGAGCTTCGAGACCGCCAACCTGCGCGAGCTCGACGGGATGACCGACGTGCGCCTCGCCCAGCTGGTCGACTGCTCGGGCGCGCCGTTCGACCTCGTTGCCGCCGGCGATCCGCGCGGCTACGCGGACCTCACGACGGCGGAGGGTCTGGCGGAGATCGCGTCCTACGCCGACATCCTCGGCGCCTGCAAGGACGTCATGATCCCGCGGGAGACTGACGACACCCTCGGCGAGCCGACGGCCGTGATCGCCGACGCCCACGCCGCGGGTCTCGAGGTCCACGGCTGGACCTTCCGGGCGGAGAACTTCTTCCTCCCCGCCGAGCACCGCGCCGGCGCCGATCCGCGGGCGCACGGCGACCTGGCGGGGGAGATCAGGGCCTTCGTGGAGGCCGGCATGGACGGACTCTTCTCCGACCACCCGGACCACGCGGCGGCGGCCCTCGAGGACCTGTCCTGACGACCCGTTCCGGCGCCCTGTCCTGACGCCGGCGTTCCAGGGGCCGCCCGGGCCGCACCGGGCGGTCCCTGCGCGGCCCGGCCCGTCACCGGCGGCGCTCGGCCCCGTCGTCGGCGGGAGCCCTGGTGCGGAGCCGGGAGAACCCGACGAGGACCGAGGCCGTCGCCGTGATCGCCACCGCGAGCACCGCGATCCAGACCGCCACGGACCCGTAGCCGCCGGCGGACCCGTGCGGGTCCAGGAACGGATAGGGGTACCACCAGGGGTTGCCGGTGCCCTCGTCCAGCACGAACGGCGCCCGCACCAGGGTGTAGACGGCCCACAGCACCGGATAGACCACGATCCCGCCGACCGTCCGCCACCGGACCGGGCTCCGCCCCGGGGCGAGCAGCCAGTCCAGCAGCGCGTAGACCGGGACGATCGTGTGCAGCACCTCGTTGGCCCACGGCTGCTCCAGGGCCGCCTCCTGCGGCAGAGCGCGCAGCAGCGCGTTGTAGACCACTCCGGTGGTGACGGTGTACGTCGTGGCCGCGGCGCGCAGGGCCCCGAACCACGGCGGGTCGGCGCCCCGCCGTGCGAGCAGGTACCACGCGCCGAACCCGAACACCACGGCGTGGAACAGCGACGTCTGGATGGTGAAGTAGCTGAAGAAGTTGGCGACGTCGACCGCGATGGCCCGGTCCCCGCGCTCGATCCAGAACCGCAGGTACGCCTGCAGCCGCCCGGCCACTGCCACGACCAGGGCCAGGCCCATCAGCACGCGGGCCGCGGCGAAGCACCGTCTCATGTCTGCCCTCCTCCGGTGCCGCAATCTACCCCGAACGGCTGACCTGCGAGAATAGGGGTCCCGACACCACCGGCCGGAGCGGAGGGAACACCGTGCGCAGGTTCGAGCCACCGCAGACCCGTGCCCGGCGGACGCTGCTCGTCCCGCTCGCGGTCGCCCTGGGCGTCCTGACCGGCTGCACGCCGCAGGCCGTGGAGGCCACCTCCCCCGCCGCACGGGCGCTCGCGGCCCTGCCCGTCGAGAACGCCGGCGGCGGGGAGGACTACGACCGGCTCGCCCAGTTCGGGGACTGGGCCGATCCCGACGGCAACGGCTGCGACGCCCGCAACGACGTCCTGGCCCGGGACCTGACCGGTGACGTCCTCCACGACGACGGGTGCAGGGTCCTCTCCGGGACCCTCGATGACCCCTACACCGGGCGGACGATCGAGTTCGTCCGCGGACCGCTGACCTCCGCCGACGTGCAGATCGACCACGTGGTGGCGCTGAAGAACGCGTGGATCTCCGGGGCCGACCGGCTCACCCGGGACGAGCGCACGGCCCTGGCCAACGACCCGCTCAACCTGCGGGCCGTGGACGGGCCGACCAACGGGGAGAAGTCCGCCTCCGACGCCGCCGGGTGGCTGCCGCCGAACGAGTCCTTCCGGTGCGAGTACGTGGCCACCCAGATCGCGGTCAAGACCCGCTACGAACTGTTCGTGACGGCTCCCGAGCGGGACGCCATGGCGGACGTGCTGGCCGGGTGCCCGGACCAGGACGTGCCCACCGACGTCCCGCCCGCCGGGAACACCGCCGCGGGGCCGTCACCGGCGGAGGAGGTCCACTACGCCGACTGCGCCGCGGTCCGCGCCGCGGGTGCGGCGCCCCTGCGCTCGGACCAGCCCGGCTACCGCCCGGAGCTGGACCGAGGCGGGGCCGAGGGCCTGGCCTGCGAGTGACCGAGGGTGCCGCGATGCACCGGGAGGCCGCGGCGCTCTCCGCGGAGGACCACCGGGGCCGTCACCGGAACGGCGCGCGTGGGCCCGGCCTGACCCCCACACACCGTTCCTCGTGCAGCTCGGGAACGGACTCCCTCCGGCATCGACTCAGCTGTTCTCCTGCGACGGAGCCGCCGCCCCGGGGGCGAAGATCGCGAGGAGCTCGCCCACTTCGTGGGCGGCAGTGGCCGGATGGCGGAAGTGCCGGTGGGTGTCGACGGTGTAGTGGCTGCGCCGGCCCACTCGGTGCCGGGTGAGATAGCCGGCGTCCTCGAGGTCCTTGAGGATGGTCAGGGTCGCCCGGGTGGTGATGCCCACCTGGGCGGCGATCTCGGTCACCCGGGCGTCCTGGGACCGGGCCACGGCCAACAGGACGTGGCCGTGATTGGTGAGCAGCGTCCACGGCGGGCGCTGGACCGGGCCGGAGTCCTCCGCTCCTGCCGCGTCGGAGTGACCTGGGGCCGGGGAGGAGGTCCGAGCCGTACCGGGATTTGAGCTGGAGGGCAATGGCGGGGTCCTTGTCGTCGGGGCGTCCATGGACTTCTCGTCGACCGGTGTGCCGTCCCGAGGGGGCACGGGCATCACAGTTGGGCCAGTCGGCGGGAGCGCGCCGGGCGGTGCACGCTGAACGGGGAGCCGCCGGCCTCGGCCACGAGCAGGACCTCGGCCCCGTGCCGCACCGTGGGCACCGGCAGCTGTGCCGGGGTGACGATCACGGCAGCTCCGATCCGGGCGCCCGCGTGGGACACGGCGATGGCCCGCACCTGCTGGGCGCGGCGGAAGGGGCAGGATCGGTGCCACACCACCTGCACCTCGGCGCTCATGCCGGCGGCGTCGAGGGTCGGGCGGGTGCGGGCGGCGATGGCCTCGGCCTCGCGCAGCCCTTCCTGGCGGACCCGGCCGGCGATGACGGCGTCGGTCGTGAAGGCCGAGCGCAGCATCGGCACCAGCAGCAGCAGCGGGCGGTCCTGGTCGGTGGCGATCCGGACGGCGCAGCGAGCCACCGCGACGGCCTCGGGCCCGTCGGTGATCACCGCGACCACGATGCGGCACGGTGCCGGGGACAGGTGGACCAGGGTCATCGGGGGTCTCCTTCGTGCGGGTGGACGCGCTCGGGCTCGCGGTGGGTGTCCTGGGCCTGGGCCTGTTGCGGTCGAGTGGCCGGGCGTGACGCCGTGCGCCGGGTCCACACGGGCTCCAGGGCGGCGTCCTCGGCCTCGGTGGCAACCCGGAACGGGGGCTCGGCCGGGGCCGGCAGCGCCTGGCGGCCCTGTCCGCGGGTGGCGCGCAGGCTGGCGACGACGGAGACGGTGATGATCGTGGCGACCACGGCCAGCGACACCGGGGTCGGGATGTAGAACACGTCGATCTTCAGCAGCATCTTGATCCCGACCCAGATCAGCACCAGAGCCAGGCCGATCTTCAGGTACACGAAACGGTGGATCAGATCGGCCAGCAGGAAGTACATGGCCCGCAGCCCCAGGATCGCGAAGGCGTTGGCGGTGAAGACCAGGAACACCTCGTCGGTGACGGCGAAGATCGCCGGGATCGAGTCCACGGCGAAGACGACGTCGGTGGCCTCGATCAGCACCAGCACCGCCAGCAGCGGGGTCGCCAGCCGCACCCCGTTCTTCCGGACCAGCAGCTTCTGCCCGTGGTAGGCCTCGGTCATCGGCACGAAGCGGCGGAAGCCGCGCAGCACCATCGACTGCTCGGGGTTCAGGTGCTCGTTGCGCTGGCGGATCATCCGGTAGCCGGTGTAGAGCAGGAACGCGGCGAAGACGTAGAGGATCCAGGAGAAGTTCTGGATCAGCACCGCCCCGGCGGCGATGAAGATCCCGCGGAACACGAGGGCACCGAGCACCCCCAGGAACAGCACCCGGTGCTGGAACTCCCGGGGGACGGCGAAGTAGCTGAAGATGATCGCCCAGACGAAGACGTTGTCCACCGCCAGGGACTTCTCGATCAGGTAGCCGGCGAAGTACTGCTGACCGAACTCCGGCCCCCACACCTGCCAGACGATGACGCCGAAGGCCACGCCGAAGGCCACCCACACCCCCGACCACACCGCCGCCTCGCGCACTCCGATCACGTGGGCGCGGCGGTGGGCGAACAGGTCCACGGCCAGCATCACCACGATGAAGCCCAATACCGCGGCCCAGATCCAGAACGGGACATCCATGACGAAACCTTCCGATCGATCTGATCGGAGGTCTCTCCCGGCCCCGGCTGGGGCCCGTCCGCCGGACCCGCACGGGGTCGTAGTGACGACGGAACGCTGGTGGGATACTCCCCTCCCTGTGCAAACAAGTGAAGCACGCTTCACCCATGGATTCAATGGGGTCTGTCGCACCACATGATCGCGGGGCGGCAGCCTCACTGCTCTTCCTTTCGCACGGCAGGACGGAGAAGAATCTGATGATGGACCTTCCCCGCATCTTCACCATCCGCGAGAGCACCCACCGGATCCACAACCCGCTGACCGCGGGCAAGCTCGCGGCCCTGGGCGAGGCGCTCCGTCTCGACCCCGGGACACGGATGCTCGACCTGGCCAGCGGTTCGGGCGAGATGCTGTGCACCTGGGCGCGTGACCTGGGTTTCACGGGCACCGGGGTGGACATCAGCACGGTCTTCACCGAGCAGGCCCGGGCCCGCGCCGTCGAACTCGGCGTCGCGGACCGGGTCGAGTTCGTCCACGGTGACGCCGCCGGCCATGTCGCGGACCAGCCGGTCGACCTCGCCGCCTGTATCGGCGCCACGTGGATCGGCAACGGCGTCGCCGGAACCGCCGAGCTGCTCGACCGCAGCCTCCGCCCCGGAGGACTGATGCTGATCGGCGAGCCCTACTGGCGGCGGCTCCCTCCGGACGAGGAGACCGCCCAGGCATGCCACGCCACCGGCATCGCCGACTTCCTGCTCCTCCCGGAACTGATCGAGCAGTTCCAGGCGCTCGGATACGACGTCGTGGAGATGGTGCTGGCCGACCAGGACAGCTGGGACCGCTACGCCGCCGCCCAGTGGCTCAACCTGCGCCGCTGGCTCGACCAGAACCCGGACGACGATCTGGCCACCGAGGTACGCGAAGAACTCACCACGGAGCCCGCCCGCTACGCGCGCTCCACGCGTGAGCACCTCGGCTGGGGAGTCTTCGCCCTCATGGAACGCTGATCTTCCGGAGCAGGTTCCCGGGTCAACGGGCGTACGACCCGGCGGGACCGAGGAGGTCGAGGCCGGGGCGCAGCACGACAAGGCCGGTCCGGGAGTCCCAGGAGCGCCTGGAGGAAGGCATGGGAGGCGGTTAGAGACTGATCTCGTCCAGGTCGGCCCCGACGATCAGCCGACCGCTGTACCCCTGCTGCGCCGCCTGCCACTTCTCGAGCGGCCAGCTGCCGGGCACGAAGTGGTTGAGCACGAGCGTCGGGACGCCGGCCTTCTCCGCGATGGCGCCCACCTCTTCGACAGGGGTGTGGGACTTGATGAGGTGCTGGAAAGCCGCTTCGTCCTCGGGGCTGCGAGGTTCCGGATAGCGCTGGGCCGCCCATTCGGTGGCGATCACCTCGTGCACCAGCACATCCGCGCCCCGTGCCATCCGGACGAGGTTCTCGCTGGGTCCGGTGTCGCCGGAGAAGACGACGCTGCCGTCCTCGGTGTCGAAGCGGAAGGCGAAGGAGGGGAAGACCGGAGCATGCTGGACCAGGGTCGCGGAGACCTTCACCCGGTCGTCCTCGTAGAAGACCACCGGCTTCATCCGCGGGTGCGGATCGCCGTTCGGGTCGTCGACGAGACGCTCCGGCAGGGGGATGTCGTGACCGGCGAACATGTCCTGCGGAGCGGGCATGCCGCCGTCGATGGCGCGATCGTTGAAGTCCGTGGCGAAGGCACGCACGAGCAGCCCGACCATCTCCGCGGTGCCCGGGGTGGGGTTGTCGGGGGCGGTGATGGGCGGCATCGGATGGGTGCCGGTCTTCGGCGGCAGGATCCCGCGGTTGCCGGGGCCCCACACCGGGACAGGGCGGTCCGCGGCCACCAGACCGTTGTAGGCGCCCAGGCTGAGGATGTTCGACAGGTCGTTGATGTGGTCCGAGTGCAGGTGGGTGAGGAAGATCGCGCGCAGATCGCTCAGCGCGGCCCTGGCCTGCCAGTTCCCGAGCTCGGCGTCCATGAGCCGGAATCCGACGCCCTCGCCGGTGTCCACGAGGTAGTAGCGGTCACCGACGACCAGCGCGCTGGCGATGCCCGTGCGCGGCGGCTCGGTGGCGCCCCAGCCCGGACCACCGCTGGTGCCCAGGAGGACGATCTTGGTCCGTGCATCGGAACGCAACGGCGTGCGGGCCGCCGCCGCAGCCACGGGGGCCGGGGCGAGCAGAGGAACAGCACCGGCAGCGGCGAGACCGCCGAGCACCGTACGACGCGATACGGGACGTTCTCGAGAGGACATCAGGACTCCTGGGCAGGCTGCAACGAGACGCACTTCACACTGGTCCGCGCGCCGTCTGCTCAACAGGCGGTCGAGCACCACCCCCCTTCCCCGCATCGCGAGCGCACTGACCGACTGGGGCCCCTACGCCGGCGGGCCGGCCCCAGGCCCGTCCTGCGCCGTGGCGCGCAGGTGCTCCCGGGCGACCCGGCGGACGCACGCGGTGATGCGGTGCAGCCGCTCGGAGTCCAGGGCCCAGCTCTGCCAGTAGAGGGCGACGTCGTGGTGCGCGTGGTCCTCGAGCAGGGCCAGGGACCCGTCGGCGAGCTCCGTGCCCAGCTGCAGCTCCGGGAGCATGCCCCAGCCCAGACCCGCCCGGACGGCGGCGAGGAAGCCCTCGGCGGACGGGACGGTGTGGGTGGGCGGGGACCGGTCGACGCCGCGGGCGCGCAGTGCGCGCAGCTGCAGGTCGTCCTTGGCGTTGAACCGGAGCACCGGCATGTCCGCCCAGTCGACGCCGGCCTCGGTGGTGAACCGCCGGCGCAGGGCGGGGGTGGCGACCGGGACGTAGCGCATGAAGCCCAGCCGCTCGAGCCGGCACCCGCTCACGGGGGCGGGGTCGCCGGTGACGGCGCCGATGACGTCCCCCTGGCGCAGGAGTCGGCTGCTGTGGTCCTGGTCCTCCACGTGCAGGTCCAGGGTGGTGTCCGACCAGCCGGCGGCCTCCTGCAGGACGGGCACGAACCAGGTGGCCAGGGAGTCGGCGTTGACGGCCACCGGGGTCACCGTCCGGGAGGAGACCCCGTGGCCGAGGGAGTGCAGGGCCTCCGCCTCGAGCACCTGCACCTGGCGGGCGGTGCGCAGCAGCACGGCCCCGGCCTCGGTGGGAGTGCAGGGCGCGCCGCGGCGCACCACGACCTGGCCCACGGAGGCCTCCAGGGCCTTGATCCGCTGGCTGACGGCCGACGGGGTGATCCCCAGGGCGTCCGCTGCGGCCTCGAAGGTGCCCTCGTCGACGATCGCGGTCAGGGCGCGCAGATGCTCGAAGTTCATGAAGCAAAGCTAACGCACCCGTCAATTCTTTCGTTTGTCTGCATCGCGGGAGCTGGCTACCGTCGAGGCCATGTGGAGCATCTGGGGTACCGGGCTGATGAGCGGGCTGGCGCTGATCGTCGCCCTCGGCGCGCAGAACGCGTTCGTGCTGCGGCAGGGCATCCGCCGCGAGCACGTGGGGGTGGTGGTGGCACTGTGCGCGGTCAGCGACGCGGTGCTGATCCTCGGCGGCACGGCCGGGATCGGGGCGCTGGTCTCCCGGTTCCCGGAGGCCCTGGACGTGCTGCGGTGGGGCGGGGCCGCCTACCTGACGTGGTGGGCCGTGCGGTCCTTCGCCTCGGCCCTGAAGCCGTCCTCCTTGACCGCCGAGGCCCCGCGCTCCCGCGGATCGGTCATCGCCACCACACTGGCCCTGACCTACCTGAACCCCCACGTCTACCTCGACACCGTGGTGCTGCTGGGCAGCCTCGCCAACCAGCACGGAACCGACGCCCGGTGGATCTTCGCCCTCGGTGCCGTGGTGGGCAGCGTGGTGTGGTTCTCCGCCCTGGGCTACGGCGCCCGGGCGCTGTCCGGGGTGCTCAGCAGCCCGCGCACCTGGCGGGTGGTGGACCTGGTGATCGGCGTGGTGATGCTCGCCCTGGCCGTCAACCTGGTGCGGGGCTGATCCCGCGGTCTCAGCCCGCGGCCGGCTCCTCGGTGACCGACTCCTCGGCGGCAGGCTCCCCGGTAAGCGGCGGCTCCTGGGTCAACGGCTCCTCGGTCGTGGGCTCCTCGGTCGTGGGCTCCTCGGCGGCCGGCTCCTCAGCCACCGGCTCCGCCGACGTCGCCTCGGTCCAGGAGGCACCGGGCTCCCGGGGCGTCCCGGCGGCGAAAGCCTGCCGGACGGCCTCGGCCTGCTCCTCGGGACCGGCGTGCTCGGCGGCGGCGATCACCGTGGCGAACGCCTTCGTGTCGTGGACGAGCTCGGTGATCGTCTCGGGCGAGTCGACGCACCAGGCGTAGGCCGTCGCGTAGTCCACGGGGCGCCCGTCGGCGGTCACGGTCCCGCGCTCGTCGATCTCCACGCTCATGCGTCCTCCTCGGTCGGGGCTCCGGCCTCCGGAGCGGGCCGGCCGTACGGCGAGAGTACCCCCGGGCGGCACGGCAGGACCGGAGGAGACCCTCTGCCGGCCGGATCCGCGCCACCCGGGCGGGCACACCCCGTCGCGGAGTGACACCCTGTCGTCAGCGGTTGTCAGGCCCGCTCCCTAGACTGAACGGGTGCAGGCCTGGCTGGAGTCCCTCCCCCTCGGGGCCGCGATTCTGTTCTTCTGGGCCGGGGCCGTCGTGCGGACCACCACCATCTTCGCCCTGGGCCGTGCCGCCGCCACCGGCGGGAGCCGGCGCTCCGACCGCGTCCGCGAGCTCATGGACACCGCCGTGTACCGGCGGGCCCAGCGCCTCGTGCACCGCTGGGGCGTCCTGGCCGTCCCGGCCTGCTTCCTCACCGTGGGTCTGCAGACCGCCGTCATCCTCACCACCGCCGTCACGGGCATGCCCCTGCGTCGCTGGATCCCCGCGATGCTCGTGGGCACCCTCATCTGGGGTGTCATCTACGGCACCGTGGGCATGGCGGTCGTCTGGGCGTGGCTGGAGCAGCCGTGGGTGGTCGCGCCGGTCGTCGTCGCTGTGCTCCTCCTGCTGCTCGGCCACAGGATCCGCGCGCGACGCCGGGCCCGCCGCGAGCGCCGCGACGAGAAGGCGCCGCTCTCCCGCTGACGACCCCGCAGTGACGATCCCGGTCCGGCGGACGCCGCCCGGTCGTTGTCGTGCGAGGCACGTCACAGTACGGTGGCCCCAGCATCCGGCGTTCCGGACCGTATCCAGCGGCCGTGCACCCGGCGACCCCTGATCGTGAGGATCTCCCGTGAGCCTGAGCTGGAACATCGAAGAAGCCACCATCGACACCGTCCAGTCGGCCTACCGGGAGGGGAAGTCCACGGTCCGGGAGGTGGTGCAGGCCTACCTCGACCGGATCGCCGCTCTCGACGTCGACGGACCGGCACTGAACTCCGTGGTCACCGTCTCGGCGACGGCCCTCGACGAGGCCGACGCCCTCGACCTGGAGTACGCGGCCCGCGGTGAGCTGTCGGGACCGTTGCACGGTGTGCCGGTCCTGGTCAAGGACCAGGTCGCGACCGCCGGGCTGCGGACCACCTACGGCAACCGGGCCACGGCCGGGCACGTCCCGGAGCGGGATGCCACGGCGGTCGCCAGGCTGAGGGAGGCGGGAGCGGTCATCCTGGGCAAGACCACGATGCCCGACTTCGCGACCTCCTGGTTCTCGACCTCGTCCGTGTCCGGGGTGACGAAGAATCCCTACGACCTCTCCCGGGACCCGGGGGGATCCAGCAGCGGAACGGCCGCGGCGATCGCCGCGAACCTGGCGCTGGTCGGCATCGGCGAGGACACGGGAGGTTCCATCCGCCTCCCGGCGTCCTTCTGCAACCTGGTGGGCGTGCGCGTCACACCGGGCCTGATCAGCCGGGACGGCATGTCCCCGCTGGTGGTCCCCCAGGACACGGCCGGGCCGATGACCCGGACGGTGGAGGACGCCGCGAAGGTCCTCGACGTCCTGGTGGGCTTCGACCCGGCGGACGCCTACACGGTCGCGGTCCGGCAGCGCCGCCGGAGCGCGTCCTTCACCGAGGCGGCCGCCGGCGGATCGTTGCAGGGCCGGCGCCTCGGCGTCCTGCGCGGGGCGTTCGGCGATCCCGCCGACCCGGAGGCTGCGGCCGTCGTCCGCGTGGTCGAGGACGCGCTGGCACGGCTCGCCGGGGCCGGGGCGGAACTGGTCGATGTGGAGATCCCCGGTCTGATGGACTACGTGGGCTTCACCTCGCTGTACTTCACCCGTTCCCGGCAGGACATGAACGCCTTCTTCGCCGCCCATCCGGAGACGGGCATCGGCGGTGTGGACGAGGTCCGCGCGAACGGCACCTACGACTCGCACCTGGACCTCTTCGAGGGCATCACCGACGGCCCCGAGGACCCGCGCACCGACCCCCAGTACCTGGACCGGGTGCTGACCCGCGAGGACTTCGTGCGAGCCGTGCAAACGCAGTTTTTGGAGCTGGGCCTGGACGCCATGGTCTTTCCCGACGTCCAGCTCGCGGCTCCCACCCACGAGGACGTGCTCGGGGGCCGGTGGACGTGCCTCACCTACCCGACCAACACGGTGATCGCCTCGCAGCTTCACTTCCCGGCCGCCACCGTGCCGGCCGGCTTCACCGAGGACCGTCTGCCCGTGGGCCTGGAGATCATGACGTCCAGCTTCGAGGAGACCGACCTGCTCGCGGTGGCCCGGGGTGTGGAGGCCACGCTCGACGCCCGCAGGGCACCGCGGCTGGAGGCCGTGGTCGATCCACTGACCAGCTGATCCCGCGGGTGCGCGCAGAGGCCGGTACCGAGCCACCTCGTCACGCCGTGCGGCGCGACCGGACCCCGACCGGTCTCAGAGAATTCTTATGAACCGGGGGTAGTGTTCCGGCAGTGATGTCACCGATGCAGTCCCCCGTTCCCCACATGTTCGCCGCGCCCGTCTACGCCGCCGAGCGGCTGCTCGTCGAGGCCATCCACGACGAGCACGTCAGCGTCGACGCCGTCGTCGTCCTCGACGCCCTGGCCGAGCACGTCACGGCCGCTGAGGCCCCCGCCCTCGAGGTCGTCGCCGAGGACGCCCAGCTCACCTGCGCGGAGCTCACGGCCGCCCTGGGCGACCTGGACGACCTGGGCTACCTCCAGGAGCTGGCCGAGCACGCCCCGCCCCTGTCGGCTCTTCGCGCCTCGCTCTTCGGAACGGCCGCCTGAGCCCAGCGGAACGGGCTCAGTCCCGCTGCTCGGACTCCTCGTTCTTGGCGTCCCCGTGCTCGTGCGGGATCGGGGTCATCTCGGTGGTCATGTCGGCGTCGTCGTTGGAGGCGGCGTCCTCGATGGGGTCCGGGCTGGAGGTGGGCTGCTCGCTCACGGGGTGCTCCTTCGTCGGGATGGCGTGCGCCGCATCGGCGCGGTGTCCCCAGACTACGACGGCGCCCTGCTCAGCCGGCGTCCTCCGCCGGGGCGCGCAGCGGCGCGAGGGCGGTGGACCAGGCCACGACCTGGTCCAGCATCGTGGCCAGCGAGCGCCGGTGGTGCTCGGCCGGGGCGAAGGTGCGGTAGTGCTCGAAGTCGGTGCGCAGGGACAGCGACACCTGCTGGCGCACGTCGGCCAGCTGCAGCTCCCCGGCCACCTGCCGCAGCTGCTCCACGGCGCGCACGCCACCGGCGGTGCCGTAGGAGACGAAGCCCACGGCCTTGTTGTTCCACTCGGCGTAGAGGTAGTCGAAGGCGTTCTTCAGCACCCCGGGCGCGCCGTGGTTGTACTCGGGGGTGACCACCACGAAGCCGTCGAAGCGATCGATCGTGGCCGCCCACCGCCTGGTGTGCTCGTTCTGGTACTTCCCGGCCGAGGGCGGCACCGGCTCGTCGAAGTGCGGCAGCGGGTGCTCGCGCAGGTCGAGGAGCTCGAACCGGGCGTCGCCGCGCCCGGAGGCGTGGGCGAGGACCCAGCGGGCCACGTCCCCGCCGTTGCGGTTCGGCCGGGTGCTGCCGAGGATGATGCCGATACGGACCATGGCGGTCCCTCCCGAGGGTCTCGGATCAGGTGCTGACAGTGGCAACACGTGCTGCGGGCCGCTGCTTCCCGGCCGGAGCCGCGGACAGCAGCCGCACGGCCTCGCGGGCGGCCGCCCGCCCCGCACGGGTGGCGCCGAGGGTCGAGGCCGAGGCGCCGTAGCCGACCAGCAGCACCCGCGGATCCCGGAGCACGCGCACCCCGTCCATCCGGATGCCGCCGCCAGGTTCGCGCAGCCCCAGGGGTGCCAGGTGGTCCAGGGCGGGCCGGAAGCCGGTGGCCCACAGGATCGCGTCCGCCCGCACCTCCCGGCCGTCGGCGAGCCGGACGCCCTCCGGCGTCACCGCCCCCAGCGGCCCGGCAGAGACGAGGATCCCGGCCTCGATCCCGGCCCGGTACTGCGCGGTCCGGGGCAGCCCGGTCGCCGAGACCACGCTGGCCGTCGGCAGCCCCGCGCGGGTCCGCTCGTCGACCCGGCGCTCGACGTCCCGCCCCCAGTCCGGGTCGAACTCCCGGTCCGTGAAGCGCGGGGGCCGGCGGGTGACCCACGTGGTGGTGGCGCCCGCCGCGGCGAGCTGGAGCAGGAACTGCACGGCCGAGGTGCCGCCGCCCACGACCACCACGTGCCGGCCACGGAACTCCTCCGCCGAGCGGAAGTCGTGGGTGTGCAGCTGCCGCCCGCGGAAGGACTCCCGCCCGGGGTAGTACGGCCAGTGGGGGCGGTCCCAGGTGCCGGTGCCGTTGATCACCAGCTCCGTCCGCCAGGTGCCGGTGTCCGTGACCACCTCGAGCAGCCCGTCGTCGGACGCCGCCTCGACCCGCCGCACCGCGACGGGACGGTGGACCGGCAGCGCGAAGCGGCGCTCGTACTCGCCGTAGTAGCGCGCGACGACGGCGGAGGCCGGCTCGGCCGGGTCCGGCACCCCGAGGGGCAGCCCGGGCAGGTCGTGGATCCCGTGGGCGCCGCCGAAGGTGAGCGAGGGCCAGCGGTGCCGCCACGCTCCCCCGGGGCCGGGATTGGCGTCGAGGACCACGAAGTCCTCCTCGGGGACCAGTCCCCGGCGCCGCAGGTGGTGGGCCGCCGACAGCCCGGCCTGTCCCGCCCCGATGACCACGACCTTCATGCCCGCTCCCCTTTTTGGTTGATGTATCACCAATCAGGGAACGGCCGGGGGTGCCGAGCTATTCCTGGGCCCGCCCCGCCGCCGGGGCGTGCTCCCCGAGCAGGGAGCGCACGTGCCGGACCGCCCGCCGGGCCTCCGGCGTCCACCAGGCGCCCACGTAGACGTGGAAGGCGCCGGGCTCGTAGATCAGCTTCCCCGGGTTGCCTGCCCGCGCCAGGTCCCGCGCGAAGGCCAGGACGTCGGCGGCCAGGATGTCCTTGCCGCCCTGGACCACGTGCACCGGCGGCAGCCCGGCCACGTCCCCGTAGAGCGGGCTGACCAGCGGGTCGGTGAGCTCGCGGTCCCGCGCCCAGGCCGCGGCCATGGGCACCACCCGGTCGGTGCTCAGCATGGGGTCGTGCGGATCGATCTCCCGCACGGCCGGGTGCGTGGCGGAGACGTCCACCGCCGGGGAGAAGCCCACCACGTGGTCGGGCATCCGCTGCCCGGCGTCCCGCAGGCGCATGGCCAGCCCGATCGCCAGGCACCCGCCGGCCGAGTCCCCCGCGACCACGATCCGGCCCGCGGCGGACCGGGTCACGAGGTCCGCCCAGGCCGCGGCGAGGAAGTCGTAGCCCTCGTCCACGTGGCCCTCCGGGGCCAGCCGGTACAGCGGGACCGTGACCGTGGTCCCGGTGTCCTTCACGAGCTCGCGGACGATCCACCAGTGCGCCGGCAGCAGCGGGTTCACGAACGCCCCGCCGTGCAGGTAGATCAGGTGGGACCCGTCCGCCCCGGCGCGCGGGGTCAGGCGCAGCAGCGGGCGCCCGGCCACCTCGGTGCGCTCCACGGCGTGCGAGCGCCGCAGGTCGGCGGGGATCCTGGCCGGCTCCGGGTACCGGCGCCCGTGCAGCTGCTCCACCGGGGTCCACGGCTGCAGGCGCGCCCGCAGCCGGACCGCCTGGGAGGTCACGGCCATGCTGATGCTCATCCGATCACCCTTCCTTCGCGCCGGACTCAGGCCAGCTGGAGGGTGGTGAGGCAGGTCGGGCTGTCCGGGGAGGTCTCGAACTCCTGGACCGCCCGGCCCCGCTCCGAGCTGATCTCGAGCGTGCCGGTGATGTCCTTGGGCAGCCAGAAGCCCACGAACCCGTTCTCGTAGCTGGTCACGCTCTCGTCCACGAGCACGGCCCCGGAGCCGTCGGTGATCCGCACGTCGAAGTCCTCGCCCACGAGCTCGCCCTGGCACCCGGAGAGGCTGTGGAAGAAGCACTCGTGGGTCGTGGTGGCATACGGGGCGACCGCCAGGTAGAAGCGGTCCTCCGGCATGGGCAGGGTCGTCTCGGCGGCGCCGTCGTCGAGGACCACCTCGTCGTAGGTCACGGAGCCGGCGAGCCCGGCGTCGCGGTCCTCGTGCGTGCGGTCCAGCTGCTCGACGACCTCCTGCGTGCTCGCGCCCTCGAGCCCGTGCGCCCGGAGCAGGTCGTCCTGCTCGGAGCCCCCGCCGGCGCAGCCGGAGACGAGGAGGAGGACGGCGGCGGACACGGACAGCACGGCGGATCGCATGGGTCCAGGATATCGGGGCGGCCCCTGTCGCCGGCCCCTCCGCGGCCGCCCCGGGATGCCGGGAGTTTCCTGTGGGACCGGTCACAGATCCCGCCCCGGCGGCTAGAGTGGATGTCCAGTGGTGTGAGGGGTTCGGGAGGATCCGCCGTGCAGAACACCGAGAACAACGACGTCTCCGGGATCGTGCTCCTGATCGCCGGGGCGGTGGTCCTGTCGGTGGTCTCGTTCGTCCTCGTCAACCTGGGCACGATCCTTCTCCTCCTGCTGGCCGGGGCCGTCCTGTGGCTGCTCGGCATGTTCGTGCGGGAGTTCGCCCGCTCCCTGACGGAGCGCGCGCGGGAGCGGCTGCACGGCACGTCGCGAAGCCCTGCCGGGTCCGGTGCGCGGACGGCCTGCAGGGCCACCGCGAGGATTCCGGGCAAGAGCCCCCGGAAGAACAGCGGGAAGTCGATCGTGAGGACCGCCGAGCAGGCCCGGCTGACCGCCGCGGAGGACATGCGCACCGCGTGGATCCGCTGGCAGCTCGGCGTCCTGCCGCCGCAGCAGCGGCACGGGGACGCGAGCTTCATCGCCGTCCGGCTGGCCGAGGTCCCGCACGCGGACTGGGACGCGACCCGGCTCCGGCGGCACGGCCAGGCCCTGTGGTCCGTCCGGGACGCCGCCGCCAGGACGCCCCTGCACGGGGAGGTCGAGGCCCGCCTGGACCGGGTGGCCGCCATGCTCTCGGAGCTGACCGACGAGGAGTTCGACACCCACCGCGGCCAGATCGACGACCGCTACCTGTACCACCCGGACCGGGAGGTCCGGGCCGCCTACCTGGCGGGCGGCTCGCAGGGCGTCGAGGCCATCATGGGCACCATCACCGCCGTCCGCGCCCAGGTCCGCGAGGACGCCGCCGCCCGGGCGGCCGCGGACTTCCTGGCGCGCGAGCGCAACGCCGCGCTCCGGGCCCTGCGGGAGACCCGGCGGCCGGCCCGGCCCCGGGACGCCCACGCCGCGTGGGAGGCGCAGGCCGAGCAGATCGGCCGGTGAGCCGCCGGGACCGGGGCGGGCCCTACGCCAGGTGCTCCTCCGGCTCGCCCTGGAACTCGCGCACCTCCACCGGGAGCGTGGTCGCCTGCGCCAGCTTGCGGCCCCACTCGATGGCGGCGTCGTAGTCCGGGGCGGCCACGATGCAGATGCCCCCGGCGTGCTCGTCTTCGCGCTCGTACGGACCGTCGGTGGTCACCACGTCCTCGCCGTGGAAGCGCACGACGACGGAGGCCTCCGCCCGGTCCAGGCCCCCGGCGAAGACCCACGCCCCGGCCGCCCTGAGCTCCTCGTTGAACGCGGCGACGTCCCGCATCACGGGCTCGAGGATCTCCGGGGCCGCCGGTCCGCCGTCGGGCTGTTCGATGCTGAGCAGGTAGTGCTTCATGGCGAGCCTCCTGGGCGTCGGATGGTCCTCGGAGTCTACGGTCGCGGCGGCCCGCCGAAATAGACCTGGGCGTCCACCACCTGCCCGTCGCGCACGGTGATCGCCTCCATGTTCCGGAAGGTCCCCCCGGTCCGGAGCTCGTACTCGTACCGGACGAGCACCAGGCCGGGCTCCGCCTCGACCACCTGGAGCAGGTCCTGCCGGGAGACCCGCTGCGCCGTGGGGAAGCACCGCTCGAAGTACGCGGCCCGGTCGATGTGGTCGTCCTGCGGGGACGTGAACCGGAATCCGTCCCCGACGAGCCCGCGGGCCGCCGCCTCGTCCTGCGCGAGATAGGCGGCGAAGAGCCGCCGGACGACGTCCGTGCTGCTGCTGGTCATGCCCGCAAGCTACTCCCGGGCGGGGTGCGGGACAAGCACCGGAGCCGGTCCGCCCGCCGGGGCTCAGCCGTTCTGCGGGACCTGGGCCACCAGCTCGTCGTCGCCGGGCTCCGCCACGGGCGGCAGGGCCCGGGCCTGCTCCGCGACGGGGCGCACCGCGCGGTCCGCGGGCTCCAGGCGCACGGTCCGGCCCGTCTCGAGGGAGGCGAGCACCGCCTCGTGCACCCGGATGTCCATCAGCCCCTCCTCCCCGCCGGCCTCGGGATCGGTGCCGGTGAGGATGCAGTCCGAGAAGTACTCGGTCTGGCCCGCGAACTGCTCCACCGGGTCGTGGGTGCGGGTCTCGCTGCGCCCGTCGCGGGTCACGGTCCAGCTGATGCCCACCTCGGGGCCGAAGCCGAAGCACGGCTGCGCCGCGACCACGCCCCCGGTGCCCACCACCGTGAACTGCTCGGTGGCCTCGCCCGCGTAGCTGATGGTGAACTGCGCCACCCGCTGCCCGGGGAAGCGCAGCGTCACCGCCACGGTGTCGTCGAAGTCGAAGCCGCGCCCCGGGGTCCGCACCCCCATCGCGTGGACCTCGAGGGGCTCGGCCGCGAACAGGTGGCGCACCGCGTTGAGGGGGTAGCTGCCCATGTCCGGGATGGGCCCGCCCCAGTACCCGGAGTGCCCGCGGTGGTTGGCCTCGTCGATGTCCTGGGTGAAGACGGCGGTGAACAGCCGGGGGTCGCCCACCAGCCCCTCGTCCCGGACCCGGGTGATCAGCTCGAGCGTGCCGGGCTCGTGGTGCAGCCGGTACGCGACCATCAGCCGGGCCCCGCCGCGCGCGGCGGCGTCGATCATCGCCCGGCAGTCCGCCACGGACGTCTCCATCGGCTTCTCCACCAGCACGTGGACGCCCGCCTCGAGCGCCGGCTCGGCGAACTCGCGGTGCCGGAACACGGGCGTGGCCACGTAGACCGCGTCCACGTCCCCGGAGGCCAGCAGCGCGGGGTAGTCCTCGTAGGAGTACGCGGGCACGCCGTACTCGGCCGCGAGCTCCCGGGCCTTGTCCGGGGTGCCGGTGACCAGCGCCGCCAGCACGGAGCTGCCGGCCCGGGCCATGGCGGGCAGGAACGCCTGCTGGGAGATCTGGCCGAGCCCGACCACCGCGTAGCGCACGGGGCCGTTCGTCGAGGGGGCGGTCCGGGGAGAGGTCATGGGGGCATCCTTCGCGGTCGGGACGGACGGTCCCGGCCAGACTAGCCCCGCGGGGTCCCGGCCGGGCGGAGCGGGCCCGGCGTCCCCGGATCCCGCCGGATGCGCGATCATGGGAGGTCCGAGGGACCGCGCACGCGTCCGTCCCCGCCCGTCAGGAGGATCCGTGCCCAAGAGCAAGCCCCGCAAGAAGGCCGCCGCCAAGAAGAAGCAGCAGCGGCGGGAGTTCCACGCCGCGGCCGGCGCCCGCACCGTCGACATCGAGGGCGCCGCTCAGGGCACCTGGGACGACGACGCCCACGAGCTGCTCGTCGCCCGCGGCTGGGTGGCCTACCGGGACCTGGAGATGGACCAGCTCGGTGACGGCTGGGAGTGGCTGCCGTCCCAGCTGCCCCTCGACGCCGGCGTGGGCGGGGAGCCCGGGCCCACCACCGTGTTCGCCGCGGCCGAGGGCGGCTACGACGTCGAGCTGGCCAACCCGAACGGCTCCGTGGACCCGGACCGCGCGGGCCACTACGACACCCTCGAGGACCTCGCGGCGGACCTGGACAGCCTCGAGGCCTGGCGCGTGCCGGCCGACGAGTACGTCCTGCCGGACGTCCCCGCGTTCTCCGCGGACACCCCGTGGGCGATCTGCCAGCTCTGGGCCGGCGGGATGATCGACCACTGGGAGCTCGCGGCGGACCTCATCCACTTCCCGTACGAGGAGACCGAGGAGGGCTTCGCCGCGGTCGAGCGCGCCCACCGGACCGGGCTGATCCCCGCCCAGCTCTACGCCGCGATCCGCGCCGGCCGGGCCGCGTAGCGGGATCCTCTTGTCGGGGCCCCGGGCCCGGCGTAGCGTGAGCCGGGACCATCACCCTGCTGAGCGCACGAGGAGCGGCATGAGCGAGACGACCCCGGACCCGGCCCGGAACAAGCCCTCCCAGGCCGAGGGAGACGTGCCGGAGGACCAGAGCGTGCAGTCGGCCGTCGACCCGGACGACAACAAGCCCTCCCAGGCCGAGGGGGACGCCCCCGAGGACGCGCCGGGCGACGACTGATCCCCGGCCCGGACGGCCCCGGGCGCCCCGCCGAGAGCGGCACGCGCCCGGGATCAGTGCCGGGTCAGCCCCCGGTCGTCCCGGGCGGAGGCGTTCTTCGGCGCCCACGCGGACAGGCCGAGGAGGTCGGCCACCTCGCGGTAGTGGCTGGTGGAGAGGATCCCGAAGCCGGCCTCGACCGCGCGGCGGTAGTAGTGCACGTCCAGGGCGTCGGCGGACAGGTTCTCGTCGTAGCGGTGCAGCTCGAGGCGCATGGGCACGTTCCAGCTCCGCATCCGCAGGCTCTCCTCCATGTCCGGGACGTAGTGGCCGGCGAAGCCGATCACCCGGCGGAGGTCGGGCACCTCCCGCCGGACGTCGTCGACCGTGGGCAGGCCGTCCGGGTGGGTCGGGACGAAGTAGACGAGGTCGGGGGCGATCCTGCGGTAGACGGCCAGCTCCGTCATCCCGTGCACGCTCACCACCACCTGGCCCTCGGCCCGGTGCGTGCGGACGAGCTCGACGACGGCCTCCGGGGTCACGTTCTTGACGTCGAGCCACAGCACCGCCCCGGCCAGCACCGCCCAGGTGAGGAACTCGCCGGCCTCCCGGATGGGGAACCGGGTGACCTCGCCGTAGTTGTCCACCAGGTGCTGGCTGAGCACGTAGTCGGCCGACTGCTCGCTCACCGGGCCGGCGCCGGTGCTCCCGTGCCCCATGACGGCCTCGTGCAGGACCACGCACCGGCCGTCGACCGTGGTGCGCAGCTCGATCTCGATCATGGTGCGCGCCCGGGTGGCCAGGACGTTCTGGGCGGACTCGAGCGCCGAGCAGGGCCAGGGCCCGTCGGGGTGGAATCCGGCGCGGCGGGCGAGCAGGAGGGGCCCGTCGGCGGACAGGCGGTCGTGGCGGGTGTAGGCGGCCAGTTCGGCCGGCGAGTCGAAGACGATCGAGTGCCCTGCTGCGCGCGCCGGCACGTCGGCTGCGACGTGGTCCGGCGAGTCCGGGCGGCGGTAGTTCTTCGGCATGGGAACTCCTGGGGGGATGGGAGCGCGGACAGCGGCCGTGGGGGGACGGCCGGCGGACGGGAAGCGGGGGAACTGCCCGTCCACGTGCTCAGGGGCCCTCGGCCACCCGTGCACGCTCCAACTCTTCCACGTCCGAGGCCGAATACGTGGCTGCGATCTGCATGTCGTTGCCCCCGCGCAGGACATTGCGGGTGCTGAGGCCCCGGAAGAGCGTCCTGGGGATGGGCCGGTAGGCGGTGCGGCCGTCTCCGACGGGCCGGACGCCGGTCCCGTGGCGCAGGGCGACGGCGTGCAGCCACACGTCGTCGGCCATCGGCGCGCACGCGGTGAACGCGGTGCCGAGCTCGCGCAGGGCGTCGAGCAGGTGCGGCGGGTAGAGCACGCCGGAGGTGCCCGTGGCGAAGGTGCGGACGGACGCTCCCGCCGGGGCGCCGGGGCTCCACGTCGCGTAGGGCAGGATCCGTCCTCCGCCGAGGCGGATCCGGTGGGTGCGGTGGGCGACCACGTCGTGCGGGTGCCGCGCGTGGACCGCGAGCAGCTCCTCGAGCCACGCCGGGCCGTAGAGCACGTCGTCGTCCGCGATGACCAGCGGCAGCTCGTGCCGCGCCCGGGACCGGACGTAGGGGTAGTACTTCTGGTGGGGGCCCCAGTCCTCGGTGCACCTCAGCTCGAGGCCCCGGCGCACCAGCCGGGCCAGCGGCGCGGGCGGGTCCGCCACGACGTCGGCCTCGCGCAGCCACAGGATCAGCCGCTGCGGGCGCACGGTGCCGTGCACCATCGACTCGACGGCCAGGTGCACCGCCCGGATCCGGCTCCCGTAGGACGTGAGGCTCACGACCACGGGCGCGCCCCCCCGCACGGGCGCGTCCGAGAAGCGGTTCCGGAGCCGGAAGTGCAGGGCGCTGCGGCTGGTGCGGAACGAGCGCAGCCAGTCGAGGACCAGCTCCCGGGACAGCACCCACCGCAGGGGGTGCCGGCGCCTCCCGCCCGGCCGGGGCCTCACGACGGGCGTGCCGGGGCCGCCCGGGCCGCGCCGCCGCCGGAAGGTTCTGCCTCGGTCATGAACTCATTCTGGCAGGAGCCGCGCTCAGATCTCCGCGGCGGCCAGCACCGGCAGGGTGGGCGTCTCGGAGCCGCCGGCGGGCTCCACGGTCATGGCCACCGCCCCGGCCCGGTCGATGTCGCCGTCCAGCCAGACCTGCACCTGTCCGCCGCCGAAGCGCACGTCCGGCACCGGGGTCTCGTCCTGCACGAGCCACAGCTGGTACTCCCGGCCCTCCCCCGGTCCGGCGAGGTCGGAGGCGACGAACAGCGCCGCGTCCGCCTGCGCCGAGACCACCAGGGTGGCCGGGCGGCCGTCCACGTCGAGCTGGCGGGTGGTGACGTCCGGGGCGCTCAGCAGCCGGTTCTGCCGGTCCTGCTCCTGGGCCACGAGCTGCTGCTCCCGCTGCTCGGCCTGCGTGCCCACGGCCCAGCCGCCCAGGGCCGCACCGGGCAGGAGCACGGCGGCCGCGGCGGCGGCCAGCCAGCGGCGCCGGGGCGGGCGCCGCTGGGCCAGGGACACGGGCGCGTCCCCGGCCCGGTCCTCGGCCCGTTCCTCCGGCCGCCGCTCCTGGGGCGTCCCGCGCACGGCCGCGAGGACGTCCCCGCGCAGCGCCGCCGGCGGCGGCTCGGCCACGGCGGCGGCGAGGTGCGCCCCGACCTCCCCGAACGCGGCCACCTCCTCCCGGCAGGCGGCGCAGCCGCGCAGGTGGAGCTCGAACGCGGCGCGCTCGCCGGGCTCGAGGGCGTCCACGGCGTAGAGCGCCGCGTCGGCGTGGACGTCGCCGGCCCGGTCGTCCCCCTGGATGTCCTTCACTGCCGCACCCCCAGTGCCGATCTCAGATTGGTGAGTCCGTCGCGGATCCTGGCCTTCGCCGTGCCCAGCGGGACGTCCAGGTGCTCCGCGACCTGCCGGTGACTGTACCCCCGGTAGTAGACCAGGCAGACGGCCTCCCGCTGGAGCGGGCTGAGCCCGCCGAGCTCGGCCCGCACCTCCTCGGAGTCCAGGGACTGCTCCACCTCGCTCCAGGTGGAGTCGGAGGGCGTCTCGGCCCGCCGGACCTCGTACTGCTGGTCCCGGTCCCGCTCCCGCTGGCTCTGCCGGATCCGGTCCACCGCGCGGCGGTGGGCCATGGTGCACAACCACGCCAGGACCGTGCCGCGGCCGGCGTCGAAGCGCTCCGCCTGCTGCCATGCCATCAGGTAGACCTCCTGGACCACCTCGGCGGCGAGCTCCGGGGAGCGGAGCAGCCGCAGCACGAGTCCGTGGACCGTGGACGACGTCGCGTCGTACAGCTGGGCGAAGGCGTCCTCGTCACCGCCCGCCACGCGGCGCAGCAGCTCGACCTGTTGTTCGGTCCGCCCGGGCACGGGGACCGGGGCCCCGGCTCTCCCGCTCCGGCCGGTCGGTCCTGGGCTCACGCGGTCTCGCTGTTCCCTCGGAGAGCGGCGCCCCGCCCGGGGTCCGGGCGGGAGCAGTGTCGCACTGCACCTTGCCACACCGGGTCGATGTGATGCCATCGACACACTCGTCGTCTCCATGACCGTTGTTCGTCGCGGGGCCGGCACCGGACGGGTCGGCGGTCCGTTCCGGCGCGCCGGAAACTTTTCTGCCCCCGCACCCGTCCGGGCCCGTTCCGGCGCCGAACTCACCGTGCGCACACCGAAAGTGCGCACCCGGCACGACCCCCCGGTACGACACAGGAGAGAATCTGATGCGCAAGTCCATGCTCCTCACAGTCCCCACCCTGGCCCTCGGCGCGCTCACCATGGCCGCCGCGCCCGCCGCCGCCCACGACTCCGACATGTGGCCCGCCCAGGCGGCGCTGAGCACCCTGAACAACTCCGGCACCACCGGCGAGGTCATGGTCGACGTCCACGGCACCGAGGCCACCGTCACGATGAACGTGAGCGGCGCGGCCGAGACGTTCATGGACGGCCCGTTCCCGCACGCCCAGCACATCCACATCCACGGCCAGGGCACCTGCCCGGGCCCGGAGGCGGACGCGGACGGCGACGGCGTGGTCAACACCACCGAGGGCCACCCCTTCTACGGCATGATCGGCACCTCGCTGACCACCGAGGGCGACACCAGCCCCGACTCCGGCCTGGCCGTGGAGCGCTTCCCGGGCGGCTCCGCGTACACCTACGAGCGGACCCTGCAGCTGGACGAGGCCACCGCCGAGTCCCTGCAGAACGGCACCGCGGTCGTCGTGGTCCACGGCGTGGACCCGGCGAAGATGCCCGCCGCGGCCGCCGAGAAGATGAGCGACCTCGACCCGGCGCTGCCCGCGGCCGCGACCCTCCCGGCCGCGTGCGGCACGCTGACCGCCTCGCAGATGGGCGCCATGCCGGAGGGCGGCGCCGACACCGGCGTGGCCCAGGAGACGGGGTCCACCGCCCAGACCGCGGCCCTCGGCGGCGGCGTCCTGGCCGCCGCGGCCGGCGCCGCGTGGGCCCTGCGCCGTCGCGCAGCGCGCAGCTGATCCGACGGGACGGTTCCTGCTGTGACGGGATCGACCTCCGGTCGTCGCGGAGGCCTGCTGGCCTCCGCGACGACCGCCGTCCTGCTCGCCACCGGCTGCGCCGCGTCCGACGACGGCGCCGCGCCGGCTGCCGGCAGCACCCCGCCGACGGCCTCGAGCACCGCCTCGCCGTCGAGCACCTCGGCGCCCTCGGTCGCGGCGTCCGCCCCGTCCGCGACGGGGAGGCCGACCGCCGCCGCAACGGACAGTCCAGCGGACGGCCCCGCGGACGGCCCCGCGGTCCTGGGCGCGTCGGAGCCGGTCTCCCTGTCCGTCCCGGCCACCGGCACCGAGTCCGAGCTGCTGCGCCTGGGCCTGCGCGAGGACGGCTCGCTCGAGGTCCCGCCCGAGGGGCCCGGCTCCCCGGCGAGCTGGTACACCGGGTCCCCCACCCCCGGCGAGCGCGGCCCGGCCGTGCTGCTGGGCCACGTCAACGCCACGGGCGGCGGCCCCGGGGTCTTCGCCGGGCTGCGCGCCCTGGAACCCGGCGACACGATCGAGGTGGCCCGGGAGGACGGGTCCACGGCGGTCTTCGCCGTCGACCGCGGGGAGCAGTACGGCAAGGACGACTTCCCCACCCTCGAGGTCTACGGCAACACGGAGGGGTCCGAGCTGCGGCTGATCACCTGCGACGGCTTCGACCCGGCCACCGGGGAGTTCGACGACAACTACGTGGTCTACGCGTCCCTGGTGCCCTGAGCGGCGCAGCCCTGGGAACGAGCGCTGGTGCGCACCGCCCCGGCCTCGCGCGGAGAACGACCCTTCCCTAGGCTTCTGCGCAGGGAACGGCCGTTCTCTGCATCTGTCGCACCAGCGAGAGGTCGCACCAGCGAGAGGAAGAGCCTCCATGGGTCACATCACCGTCGGCACCGAGAACAGCACCGACATCGAGCTGTACTACGAGGACCACGGCAGCGGTCAGCCCGTCGTCCTCATCCACGGGTACCCCCTGGACGGCTCGTCCTGGGAGAAGCAGACCGCCGCCCTGCTCGGGGCCGGCTATCGCGTGATCACCTACGACCGCCGCGGCTTCGGCCGCTCGAGCCGGCCGACGACGGGTTACGACTACGACACCTTCGCCGCCGACCTCGACACCGTCCTGAGCACCCTCGACCTGAACGACGTGGTCCTGGTGGGCTTCTCCATGGGGACCGGGGAAGTGGGGCGCTACCTCGGGACCTACGGATCCTCGCGGGTGGCCAAGGCGGCCTTCCTGGGCTCGCTCGAGCCGTACCTGCTGCAGACCGAGGACAACCCCACGGGCGTGCCCCAGGACGTCTTCGACGGCCTGGCCGCAGCCGTGACCGCCGACCGCTACGCGTTCTTCGCCGAGTTCTTCGGCAACTTCTTCAACACGGACACGTTCCTGGGCACGGACCGGCTGAGCCAGGAGGTCGTGGACGCCTGTCGGAACATCGCCGCCCGCTCCGGGACCGTGGCGTCGGTGGCCGCCCAGCCCACCTGGCTGACCGACTTCCGGGCCGACATCCCCAAGATCGACGTGCCGGCCCTGATCGTGCACGGCACCGCGGACAACATCCTGCCCATCGACGCCACCGGCCGGCAGTTCCACCAGGCCCTCCCGCAGGCGGAGTACGTCGAGATCGAGGGCGCCCCGCACGGGCTGCTCTGGACCCACGGCGCAGAGGTCAACGAGGCGCTGCTGGACTTCCTCGCCCGGTAGCCGCACCCGCCCCCTGGACGACGACGGACCCCGCCTGCCGTGCGCTCGAGGCGCGGCGGGCGGGGTCCGCTCCGTTCCCGGGGCCCGGGAACCGTCAGTGGCGGGGGCCCTCGTGGCCGGGCACGTCACCGGGGCGATCGGTCCCGGCCGGTCCTCCCGGCTGCCCGTCCGGGCGCTCGCCGGCGGCGGGGCCGCCCGTGGTCGGGCCGCCGGTCGCCGGGCCGCCCGTGCTGGGGCCGCCCGTGGCCGGGCCGCCGGAGGTCCGGTCGCCGGGGGCGCGGCCCCCGCCGAGGAACTGGCGGGCCTTCTGCTGGACCGTGTCCACGTGGCGCTCGTACTTGCGCCCGGTGCGCTTGTCCACGAAGCTGCCGGCCTGGTCGAGGACCTTGTCGACCTTGTCCGGGTTGCGCTGGGCGAGCTGCTTGGCCTTGGCCGTGAGCCCCTTGAAGTTCACCATCACGTCTCCTTCCGAGAGTGGTCACCGCGCGCGGGAGCGCCGCGGTGCTGCCGCCAGTCCATCACGCGGAGCTGTCCGCCGGCTGGCCGAGGCCGGGAGGCCGGCGCTCCTGGCCGACCACGTGCTGGAAGCGCAGCAGGTTGTCCGGGTCGTAGAGCGCCTTGGCCCGGACCAGACGGGCGTAGACCTCCTCGGACCACGCCCGGGCGTGCTCGGTCTCCCCGCCCGGAACCCCGTGCATGTTCACGAAGGCCCGGCCCGTGGACCACGGGGCCATGGCCTGCAGGATCTCGGCCAGCGCCGGGGGCGTCGCCGCGGCCACGTGGGGCGCGAGCCAGCCGATGAGCTCCAGGAAGAACGCCGCGTCCCGCCCCGAGACCGCGTCCTCGACGCCGTCGGTCCGGGCGAAGGCTCCGCCCATCAGCCGGATCCCCACCTCCGGCAGCGGGCACCGGCTGCCGGGCCCGGCGCTCTGCAGCAGCGTCATGACCGCGGCGGCGTCGAACTCCCGCAGGAACTCCCCGGTGAGCACGTAGAGGCCCGGCTCGGTGGCGTCCATGTGCACCTGGTCGATGTCCCGGTAGTCCATGGGCCCCACCAGGTCCAGGACCGGCCGGGAGACCGCCCGCATCGGCTCGAGGACCCGGGCGCCCTCCTCCTCCGGACCGACCCAGCAGAAGCGCAGGTGCACGAGCATCCGCTTGTGCAGCTGCTCGGGGACGGTCGGGTCGTGCGGCATCCAGCGCAGGGCCACGGACGTCGAGGCACGCTCCGGCAGGGTGGGCGCCCACCGGCTGAACGCGCTCAGCACCTCCTGGGCGTCGGTGCCGGGGTAGAAGATCCCGCCGCCGTAGAGCTCCTCCAGGGGGACGAGGCCCATGGTCATCGCGGTGACGAGGCCCAGGTTGCCCTTGCCCCCGCGCAGCAGGGCGAACAGCTCCGGCTCGTGCCGGGCGTCCACGTGGCGCAGCCGCCCGTCGGGGGTCACCACCTCGAGGCCCAGCAGGTGGTCGGCGGCGAAGCCGAAGATCCGCCCGAGCACCGGCAGCCCGCCGCCCAGGGTGTAGCCGACCGCCCCGGCGTCGCTGGCCGAACCGGTGAGGACCGCGAGCCCGTGGGGCGCGACCGCGTCGATCACGCGGCGCCACCGCACGCCGGCGCCGATCCGAGCGGTCCGGCGGCGGGGGTCGACCTCGATCTCCTGCATCCGATGGGTCGTGACGAGCACTCCGCCCTCCATGGGCTGGTCCGCACCGTGGCCCGTGGACTGCACCCCCACGGGCTCGTGGTGGGCGGCGGCCCACCGCATCACGGCCACCACGTCGGCGGCGTCGGTCACGCCCGCCACCGCGTCCGGGTGGTGGACGGCGGCCAGGTTGAAGCCGGCGACCTCCTGCGCGAAGCCGGCCTCGTCCGGCAGCAGGACCGGACCGCGGACCTGCCGGTGGAGTTCTTCCACGTCCGTTCTCGAGATCATCGCGGGCCCCCTCGGCACCGGCGATCCGCGGTGCGGGGCCGCTCGGGCCCGCAGGCGCCGCAGAACAGGTCCATTCTCCCACGCGGGCCCGCCGGTGCGCCCTCCGGAGCGTGCACGGAATCGTCACGGGGCGCCGGCCGGCACGGCCCGGTCGACACGGCCGGGTCGGAGCCGCCGGGAGGGTCAGTCGCGCTCGAGCGGCAGGGCGGGCGCCAGCCGGCGCAGGGACGTGAACGTGGGCACGAGGGCCTCGTACAGCTGCTCGAACACCGGCTGCAGGGACGCGTGGACCGCGGCGTCGGCGGGGTCCGGGCGCACCACGGACTCGACCTCCACCAGGTCCGCGGCCACGTCGACGGACTCGATCAGCCCGAGCGCCTGCATCCCGAGCAGCGCGGCGCCGAACCCGGAGCCCTCGTGGCCCGAGGCGAAGGAGATGTCCGTGCCGAGGACGTCGGCGAGCAGCTGCCGCCACAGCGGGCTGCGGGCGAAGCCGCCGGTGGCGCGGATCTGCTCCACGGCCAGACCGGCCGAGCGCATCGACTGCAGGACCAGGCCGAGCTGCTGGCACACCCCCTCCAGGGCCGCGCGCACCAGGTGCGCGCGGCGGTGGGCGCGGGTCAGCCCCACGTAGGCGCCCTTGGGCAGGGAGCTCCAGTGCGGGGCGCGCTCGCTCAGCAGGTAGGGCAGCATGAGCAGCCCCCCGGACCCGGCCGGGACGCTCCCCGCGAGCGCGAGCAGCTCCTCCTCCGGCTCCTCCCCCAGGTCGGGGGCGAGGGCGTCCCCGGCCCAGCCCAGGACCACGCCGCCGTTGTTGATCGCCCCGCCGACCACCCAGCGCCCCGGGGTCAGGGCGTAGCAGAAGACCCGTCCCAGCGGGTCCACCACGGGACGGTCGACGACGACGCGCAGCGCGCCGCTCGTGCCGATCGAGCAGGCCGCCACCCCGGGCCGGACCGCGCCCAGGCCGAGGTTGGCCAGCGGGCCGTCGCTGGCCCCCACCACTACGGGCACGGTGGCGGGCAGCCCCGTGGCCCGGGCGCCCTCGTCCGTGAGCCCGGGCAGGACGTGGGTGGTGGGCACGAGCTCGGGCAGCTGCTCGGGCAGGATCCCGGCGTGGGCGAGGGCCTCGCCGTCCCAGGCCAGCTCGTGGATGTTCATCAGACCGGTGGCCGAGGCCACCGAGTGGTCCACCACGAGCGCGTCGCACAGCCGCAGCAGCACGAACTCCTTGATGCCGGCCCAGAAGGCGACGCGCTCGCACAGCTTGGGCTCCTGGTCGTGGAACCACACGAGCTTGGGCAGCGGCGACATGGGGTGCACCGGGGTGCCCGTGCGCCGGTGCAGGGCGAGGCCGCCCGCGCTCGCGCGCAGCCGTTCCGCCTGGACGCTGGCCCGGGTGTCCGCCCAGGTGACGAGCGGGGTGAGGGGCTCTCCCTCGGGCGAGAGCCCGAGCAGGCTGTGCATCGCGGCGCTGAAGGACAGCCCCGCCACGCGCTCCGCCCCGACCTCCCCGACCACCGCGCGGACGGTGTCCAGCACCGCCTGCAGGATCAGCTCGGGGTCCTGCACTGCGTGGCCGGGGTGCGGCTCCTCCAGGGGGTAGCCGGCCGAGGCGGCGGCGAGCTGCTCACCGCCCACGGCGAAGGCCACGGCCTTGGTGCTCGTGGTGCCGATGTCGACGCCCACCACCACGGGATCCGGGTGCCCGGCGCCGGCCGGCCCCGGCATCAGCGCGGCTCCCCGGGGGCCAGGGACACCAGGACCTTGCCGGAGACCGCGGAGTCGCGGGCCGTGGCGAAGGCCTCCACGGCGCGGTCGGCGGGGAACTCGTGCGTGACCACGTCCTCGATCCCGGGACGGTCGGCGAGCAGCCCGATCGCCTCGTCGATCTCGTCGTCGAACCGGAAGGACCCGCGCAGCTGGAGCTCCTTGGAGACCAGCGGGGCCAGGTTCACGGGCCGCGCCTCGTCCGGCACCATCCCCACCTGGACGACGACGCCGCCGCGGCGGGCGCCCACCAGCGCGGGGCTCACGGCCGCGGGCACGCCGGAGCACTCGAGCACCACGTCGAACGCCCCGGACGGGATCTGCTCGGCCCCCACCCGGACGGTGCCGTGCACGCCGAGCGCCCGGGCCCGCTCGAGCGGGCCCTCGAGGACGTCGGTGGCCACGACCTCGGCCGCGCCCCGGGCCAGGGCCGCCGCGGCCGTGAGCAGGCCGATCGGCCCGGACCCGGAGACGAGCACGCGCCGGCCGGTCACGTCCCCGGCCACGGTGAGCCCGTGCAGGGCCACGGCCAGCGGCTCGGCGAGCGCGGCCCGGCGCAGCGGCAGGCCGGCCGGGAGCACCCGGACCATGTCCCGGCGGACCAGCAGGTACTCGCTCATCCCGCCCTGGGTGTGCGGCCGGGTGGAGGCGCTGCCCAGGTAGGCCCCGCCGGGCCAGAGGTGGCGCCGGTCCTCGATCCCGGGCTGGGGCGTGCCGAACGTGGCCGGGTGGACCGTCACCGGGGTGCCGGGGGCGAGCTCGCCGGCGGGGTCCAGGTCCACCGTCCCGGAGACCTCGTGCCCGGGCACGAGGGGCTCCCGGACCACGTACTCGCCGTTGGCGCCCTCGGCCCAGTAGTGCAGGTCCGACCCGCACACCCCGCCGTAGGCGATCCGGAGCCGGACCTGCCCCTCGGCGGGCTCCGGGGTGGGCACCTCCTCGACGCGCAGGTCGTCCTTGCCGTGGATCACGATGGCCTTCATGAGCTCTCTTCCTGGTGCGTCCCCGGGCGCCGCGGTGCGGCGCGTGCCGGGTGGGACTGCGGGTGGTGCGGCGGACCCGGGTCAGAGGACGGAGGTCATGCCGCCGTCGACCAGGACGTTGTGCCCCGAGACGAAGCTGGAGGCGTCCGAGCACAGGTAGACCAGCGTGCCCACGAGCTCCTCGACCTGCCCCCAGCGCCGGGCCGGGGTGCGCTCGACCACCCAGTGGTTGAACGCCTCGTCCTCGATCAGCGCCTGGTTCATCTCGGTGGCGAAGTACCCGGGCGAGATCGCGTTGACCTGGATGTTGTGCCGGGCGAGGTCCGCGGCCATGCCCTTGGTGAGCATGACCACCCCGCCCTTGGTGGCCGAGTACGGGGCGATGGTCTGCCGGGCGAGCACCGACTGCACGGAGCCGATGTTGACGATCTTGCCCGAGCCGCGCTCCTGCATGCCGGGGACCACGGCCCGGGACACGTGGAACACGCTCGAGAGGTTCGCCGCGACGATGTCCTCCCAGTCGTGGGCCGCGAACTCGGCGAACGGGGCGCGGCGCTGGATCCCGGCGTTGTTCACCAGGATGTCCGGGACGCCGTGCTCGGCGAGGACCGCGTCGATCCCCGTCCGGACGGCCTCGGCGTCGGTGAGGTCGAAGGCCGCCGTGACCGGGGCGGTGCCCGTGCCGGCGGCGATCTCGTCGCGCACCCGGGCGAGGGCGTCGGCGTCGCGCCCGTGCAGGACCACGCGGGCCCCCGCCTCGGCGAGGCCCGTGGCCAGGGCCCGCCCCAGCCCCCGGGAGGAGCCGGTGACGAGGGCGAGCCGGCCGGTGATGTCGAAGACGTTGCGCATCCGGGGCCTCAGGCGATGTAGAAGATGACGAGGACGACGGCGAAGCCGAGGACGGACTCGAGGGCCTGCTGGACCGTCCAGGTCTTCAGCGTGGTCTTGACGTCCATGCCCATGAGCCGGCCCACGAGCCAGAAGCCGGAGTCGTTGACGTGCCCGGCGAAGACCGAGCCGGCGGCGGTGGCCAGTACCACGGCCGCGACCTCCACGGAGTTGAAGTTGCCCGCGGCCACGGCCGGTGCCATGAGCCCGGCGGCGGTGACGAGGGCCACGGTGGCCGAGCCCTGCGCCAGGCGCAGGACCACGGCGATGATGTAGGCCGCGAAGATGACGGGCAGCCCGATGCCGTCCAGCGAGGACGCCAGCGCGTCACCGATGCCGGAGGCGCGCAGGATGCCGCCGAACATGCCGCCGGCGCCGGTGATGAGGATGACGGAGGCGACCGGGCCCAGGGAGGAGTCGATGACCTTTTCCAGGGCGGTGCCGTGCTCGCCGCGGCGGGTGCCGAGGACGAACAGGGCCACGAGGACCGAGATCAGCAGGGCGACCGGGGACTCGCCGAGGGCGGAGAGCACCTGGAACCACTCGGCGTCCTCGGAGACGGCGCCGGCGGCGCGCAGGAAGTCCAGGCCGGTGTTCATGAAGATGAGCACCAGGGGCAGCAGCAGCAGGGCGATGATGGTGCCGACCCGCGGCGGGTTGGCGGGCTGGTCGTCGTCGACGTCGCCGAAGAAGCCCGGGACGGGGAGGACGTACTTGGTGCCCACGCGCTTGCCCCAGAGGTACGCGGAGACGTACCAGAGCGGGAACGCCAGCAGCAGGCCGATGAGCAGGACCATGCCGAGGTCGGCGCCGTAGAGCTCCGTGGCGGCCACGGGACCGGGGTGCGGCGGCACGAAGACGTGCATGACCGAGAACGCACCGGCGGCGGGGATGCCGTACAGGAGCACGTTGTTGCCGCTCACCCGGCGGGCGACGGCGAAGATGATCGGCAGCATGACCACGAGGCCGGCGTCGAAGAAGATCGGGAAGCCCATGATCAGGGAGGCGATGCCGAGACCGAAGGGCGCGCGCTTCTCGCCGAAGATGTCCACGAGCTTGTCCGCGAGCACCCGGGCGCCGCCGCTGTGCTCCACGAGCTTGCCGAGCATGGCGCCGAGGCCGATGAGCAGGGCCACCGAGCCGAGCGTGCCGCCGAAGGCGGTGACCGCGGTGTCCACGATCATCCCCGTGGGGATGCCCGTGGCGAATGCCGTCAGCAGCGCCACCAGGATCAAGGTGAGGAAGGCGTGCAGCTTGAACTTGATCACCAGGACCAGGATCAGTGCGATGGCGGCTGCCGCGATCGTCAGCAGCGGCGCGGTGCCGAGGGTCTGTGTCCAGTCTTCCACTGAGTTTCTCCGTTGATCTCGTGCCTGCGGGCAGGCCCTGGGGTCTCGTCGTGAGCCACGACACACGCTAGGCTGACAGAAAGATCATACTTTTGGCAACAGGGTGGGCGCGACCGCGCCGCACATGACGGACGGAGCGTCCATGCACGGGGTGGAGCAGCACAGCGGGGTGCTGGACCGGCTCGGCGAGAGCATCGCCTCCGGGGCGCGGGCGCCGGGAACGGTCCTGACGCTCGCGGCCCTCGAGGAGGAGTTCGGGGTCTCCCGCACGCTCGTGCGGGAGGTGGTGCGCGTGCTCGAGTCCATGGGGATGGTGGAGTCCCGGCGGCGGGTGGGCGTCACCGTCCGCCCGCCGCGGGACTGGAACCCGTTCGACCCCCGGCTGATCCGGTGGCGGCTCGGCGGCCCGGGGCGCGACGAGCAGCTGCGGAGCCTGACCGAGCTGCGGACCGCCATCGAGCCCGTGGCCGCCCGGCTGGCCGCGGTCCGGGCCGACGGGCCCACCCGGCGGCGCCTGGTGGAGCTCGCCGCCCGGCTGCGGGAGCTCGGCGAGGCACGCCGCGGCACCGACCCCGAGTACCTGGAGGTGGACACCGCCTACCACGCGCTGCTGCTGGAGGCGAGCGGCAACCCGATGCTCGCCGCCCTGCAGGACGTGGTGGCCGAGGTGCTCTCCGGCCGCACGGCGCTCGGGCTCATGCCCCGCTCCCCGGACCCCGGCGCGCTCGAGGACCACGAGGCCACGGCCGCCGCCGTCGCCTCCGGAAACGCGGCCGAGGCCGAGGCGCGGGCGCGCGCCGTGGTGGTGGAGGTGCTCGAGGGGGTCGTCGACGTGACGGAGAACACCGCCTGATCTGGCCGATGGTCTGCTGGGCCCGGGCCGCGCCGTTCCTAGGCTGAGCGCATGGCCACACCCGTCACCGGCTACCTGTCCCGGGTCTCGGGGCCCCGCCGGAGCCCCCGTTACGACCTCCACCTGGCCTGCCTGCTGATCCTCGTGGCCGGCATGCTCAACTCTGCGGGCTTCGTGGCCGTGGCGCTCTACACCTCCCACATGACCGGCCTGACCGCGACCATGGCCGACCACCTCGTGGACGGGGACGTGGAGCTGCTGTCCCTCGGCGCGGTGGGACTGGGCGCGTTCGTGCTCGGCGGCATCTGGTGCTCGCTGCTCTTCACCTGGGGCCGGCGGCGCGGGCTCGGGTGCCGGTTCGCGAACGTGCTCGCCTTCGAGGGCGCGCTGATCCTGGTGTTCAGCCTGACCGCCGAGGCCGTCGAGGACGACCACCGCGGCCTCGTGCCCGTCGCCGTCCTGTGCTTCACCATGGGGATGCAGAACGCGCTCCTCAGCAAGGTCGCCGACATCCCCGTGCGCACCACCCACGTCACCGGGATGGTCACCGACATCGCGATCGAGCTCGGCAGGATGCTCTACCCCCACCGCACACCGGGTCCGGAACCGGTCCGGGCGGACCGCAGGAAGCTGCGGGTCCTGACCACCCTCGTGGGCCTGTTCTTCCTGGGCGGCGTGACCGGGACGGTCGGCTACCTGGCCGCGGGGTTCTCCTTCCTGGTGCCGGTCGCCCTGCTGCTGCTGGTCCTGGCCTACCGTCCGGTGGCCCGGGACCTCTCCCGCAGGCGCCCGCCCGCCCGCGCGTTCCTGTGAGCCGGCGCCCCCGCCCGTAGGCTGGGCCCATGGGCATCTCGGAGACCGACCGCGGACACCTGCGACGCTGCGTGGAGCTGGCCCGCGAGGCCCTCGACGCCGGGGACGAGCCGTTCGGTTCGGTGCTGGTCTCGGCGCGGGGGGAGGTCCTGTTCGAGGACCGCAACCGGGTGGCCGGCGGTGACGCGACCCGCCACCCCGAGTTCGAGATCGCCCGGTGGGCGGCCGCCCACCTGACCCCGGAGCAGCGCTCCGCGGCCACGGTCTACACCTCGGGCGAGCACTGCCCCATGTGCTCGGCGGCCCACGCCTGGGTGGGGCTGGGCCGCATCGTCCACGCCTCCTCCTCGGCGCAGCTCGGCCGGTGGCTGGACGAGCTCGGCGCCCCGCCCGCCCCCGTCGCGGCGCTGCCGATCACCCAGGTGGCCCCGGGGGTGCCCGTGGACGGCCCCTGCCTCGAGCTGGCGCCGGCGGTGCGCGACCTGCACCGCCGGCTGCACCTGATCCGGACCGACCCGCGAGGTGGCAGCTGACGGGCACCGCGCCCGGCCGCGTCGCCGTCAGCCGCAACCTCGGCGCGGGGTGGCCAGGGGCCCCGTCCGGGGACCAGGATGGAGGGGTACCCCCGGTGGGCCGCGCCCGCCGGAACCGTTCGACGAGAGGAACGATCATGGTGGACATGGGAGGATTCGCGGACAAGGCGAAGGACCTTGCGGACCAGCACCCGGACAAGGTGCAGCAGGGCATCGACCGGGGCGGCGACGCCGTCGACGAGCGCACCGGCAACAAGTACGAGGGCCAGGTGGACCAGGCCCAGGAGAAGGCCGGCGGCTTCCTCGGCGCCGACGAGAAGGACCAGCAGCAGAACTGATCCGCGCCCGCTGACCTCGGCCCCGCCCGCCTCCCGGCGCGCGGGGCCGCGGCCTGTCAGGCCAGCGCTGCGGCCAGGTAGGGCGCCGTGCGACTGGCCGGGCACGCGGCGACCTCGGCCGGGGTGCCGGCGCACACGATCCGCCCGCCGGCCTCGCCGCCGGACGGGCCCATGTCGATCACCCAGTCCGAGGACGCCACCACGTCCATGGCGTGCTCCACCACCACCACGGTGTTGCCGGCGTCCACCAGGCGGTTCAGCTGGCGCAGCAGCAGCTGCACGTCCTGCGGGTGCAAGCCGGTGGTGGGCTCGTCCAGGAGGTACAGGGTGTGGCCGCGGCGGGCCCGCTGCAGCTCGGTGGCCAGCTTGATCCGCTGCGCCTCACCCCCGGAGAGCTCGGTGGCCGGCTGGCCGAGCCGCAGGTAGCCGAGCCCCACGTCGAGCAGGGTGCGCAGGCTGCGCGCGGCGGCCGGGACGTCCGCGAGGAACTCCGCGGCGGTCTCCACGCGCATGCCCAGGACGTCGGCGATGCTCCGCCCCCGGTGGGTCACCTCCAGGGTCTCCGGGTTGTAGCGGGCGCCCTGGCAGTCGGGGCAGGGCCCGTAGGTGCCGGGCAGGAACAGCAGCTCGACGGCCAGGAAGCCCTCGCCCTGGCACGTCTCGCACCGGCCGCCGGTCACGTTGAAGGAGAACCGTCCGGCCCCGTAGCCGCGGGCCCGCGCCTCGTCGGTGGCGGCGTAGAGCTTGCGGACCGCGTCGAACAGTCCCGTGTAGGTCGCCAGGTTGGAGCGCGGGGTGCGGCCGATGGGCCGCTGGTCCACCCGGATCAGCCGGTCCAGGTGCTCCAGGCCCTCGACGGCAGCCACCCGTGCCCCGGCGGCGGGCGCGGCGTCGTCCTCGGCGTCGGCGGGCGCCGCCCCGCCGTGCACGTGCCGGCCGACCGTCTCGGCCAGGACCTGGCTGACCAGCGTGGACTTGCCCGAGCCGGAGACCCCGGTGACGGCGGTGAGCACGCCCAGGGGGATCTCCGCGTCGAGGTCCACCAGGTTGTGGCGCGTGACGCCGCGCAGCCGCAGCCGCCGCTCGACCGGGCGCGGCGTGCGCTCCGCCGTCGTGCCGCCCGGAGGGTCGTCGGGCGAGCCGTCGGAAGAGCCGTGCGGGGGGCCGTCCGGGAACAGGAAGGGGCGCGTGGCGGACTCCGCCACGTCGGCCAGGCCGGGCACGGGGCCGCTGTACAGCACCGCGCCGCCGCGGTCCCCGGCCTGGGGCCCCACGTCCACGACCCAGTCGGAGCGCCGCACCACGGCCATGTCGTGCTCCACCACGAACACCGAGTTCCCGGAGACCTTCAGCTCCTCGAGCACGGCCAGCAGCGGCTCGGCGTCGGCCGGGTGCAGGCCCGCCGAGGGCTCGTCGAGCACGTAGACCACACCGAAGAGCCCGGAGCGCAGCTGGGTGGCGATCCGCAGCCGCTGCATCTCCCCCGGGGAGAGCGTGGGCGTGGACCGGTCCAGGCTCAGGTAGCCCAGCCCCAGGTCCAGCAGCACCTGCAGCCGGGCGAGCAGGTCCTTGGCGATGGTCACCGCGGCCTCGCTGCGCTCCCCCGAGGACACCGCCCGGGAGGCGGTCCCGGCGTGCTCCAGGGCGGCGGTGGGCCGGACCACCTCGGCCAGCTCGCCGAGGGACGCCCCGTTGAGCTCGGCGATGCTCCGGCCCGCGAAGGTCACGGCGAGCGCCTCGGGGCGCAGGCCGCTGCCGGCGCACGCGGGGCAGGGTCCCGTGACCACGTACTGCAGCACGCGCTCGCGCATCTGCTGGCTCGCGGAGTCCGCCAGGGTGTGCAGGACGTAGCTCTTCGCGCTCCAGAACCGGCCCTTGTACGGCTTCGCCACCCGGTCCCGCTGCGGGGTGATCTCCACGACCGGCTGCTCCTCGGTGAACAGGATCCAGTCGCGCTCCTCACGCGGCAGCTCGCGCCAGGGGACGTCGACGTCGTGGCCCAGGTGGCTCAGGATGTCGCGCAGGTTCTTGCCCTGCCACGCGCCCGGCCACGCCGCGACGGCCCCGTCCCGGATGCTGAGCCCCGGGTCCGGGACCAGGGAGGGCTCGGTGACGTCGTGCACGGTGCCCAGGCCCGAGCACCGGGGGCACGCGCCGGCGGCGGTGTTGGGCGAGAAGGCGTCCGAGTCCAGGCTCCCCGCGGCGGAGTCCGGGTAGGTGCCCGCCCGGGAGAAGAGCATGCGCATCGAGTTGGACAGCGTGGTGAGGGTGCCCACGGTGGAGCGCGAGCTGGGCGCGCCGCGCCGCTGCTGCAGGGCCACGGCGGGCGGCAGCCCGGTGATCCCCTCGACCGCGGGGTTGTGCCCCTGCTGGATCAGGCGCCGCGCGTAGGGCGCCACGGACTCGAGGTAGCGCCGCTGCGCCTCGGCGTAGATGGTGCCGAAGGCCAGGGAGGACTTCCCGGACCCTGAGACGCCGGTGAAGGCGACGATCGCGTCGCGGGGGACGTCCACGTCCACGTGGCGCAGGTTGTTCTCGGAGGCTCCCCGGACCCGGACCATGCCGGTGCGGGTGGTGCCGGGGACGGTGTCGGGGGCCGGGTCGGTGTCGGGGTGGGTGCTCACCGCCTCCACCCTAGCCACCGGCGGGGCCGTGGGCGGACTCAGCGGGCCAGGTGGTGCTCCCGGCCGATCGACCAGGCCGTGTCCGCGGGGGCGGAGTCCACGCCCCAGGCGGACCACTCGTCCAGGCCGGCGAACCAGCGGGCCCCGTCCCGGCCGGCGACCACGAGGGCCGTGGCCAGCACTCCGGCGAGCCGTGCGTCCGGGCCGACGACCGTCGCGGACCGGGCGCCCGCGGCGGGCCGTCCCGTGCGCGGGTCCACGACGTGCGCCGGGCGCTCGGCGGTGCTCGAGGTCGACACCGCGCCGTTGCCGGGCAGCACGGTCCAGGTCACCGCGCCGGCGTCGTCGGGGTGGCGGATGCCCACGGTCCAGGGCCTCCCGGGTCCGGCGGACCCGCGGGTCACAACGTCCCCGCCGGCCTCCACGCAGACGTTCGCGCACCCGGCGCGGACGAGGTCGTCGGCGATCCGCTCCACGGCCCACGCCGTGACGTAGCCGGAGGGGTCGAAGCCGCCGCGCACGGCCCACGGATCGAAGCAGCCGTCGGTCAGCTCCCGGGCCTCGCGGCAGCGCCGGAGCACGTCCAGGAGGGCGCCCTGGGCGGCGTCCCACCGGCTGAGCCGGCGCTCGTCGAGCAGGCCGGAGCGGAGCGCCGTCACGAGCGAGTCGGGGCGGTAGGTGGAGAAGACGGCGTCGACCCACCGCATGTTGGCCACGGCCGTGTCCAGCGCGTGCTGCACGGCGGGCTCGGGGGGCAGCCCCTCCTCGCCGGCGCGGACGTCGACGGTCACGGAGGTGCCCCAGACGGGCTCCCGGTGGCGGTGCCACCGGCCCTCGGGGCGGCGCAGCTCGACGGCGGGGGCGCTCACAGCCCGGCCCGCTCGAGGAGCTCCCGGCAGACCGTGCGGTAGCCCTTCACGGCGGGGGCGGCGCCGCTCACGACGTCGACGCGCGCCGGCCGCCTCGTGAGGACCTCCTCCTGGAGGACGGGGACGGCGCGGTCGTGGAGCCGCTGCGGGGGGCGTGGGGGGAGAGATGTGCGGTCGATGACTTCGACTATAGGACCGGGGGTGGTGCCGGTCACTGGACTTTCGGGCAGAGTTCCGCAGCCGGGGACGCGGGACGGGCCCGCTCCTGCGCCGGCGCAGGAACGGGCCCGTCCACCGGTCCCGCTAGTCGGCGATCTCGATGACCTGCAGCGGCAGGTTCGTGCCGGTCCCGCAGAACTCCGCCTGGCACTCCTGGATGAACCCGGAGAGCACGGCCGGTCCCTCGTCGAAGGCCATGTTGAAGGCCACGGCCTGGTAGTCCAGCTCGACCTCGCCGCCCTCGCAGACCCACTGCTGGAAGTAGCTGCCGTTGGCGATCCGCCCCTCGGAGACCCGCTGGGTCACGCTGAGGGAGACGAAGATGTTGCTCCCCGCCGTGCACGAGACCTTGTAGGTGCCCTCGACGGCCGCCCCCTCGGCGATCCGCGTGGCGTCGCTGATCTCGTAGATCTCCATCGCCTGCGCCGGTGCGGCGGCGACGAGACCGATTCCTGCCGCGAAGGCGGCGGCCGTGACTGCCCTGGTGGTTCTTCTCATGGTTCTGTCCCATCCGGTGGAGAAGCGAGAAGCGCTTCGCGACTGGTGCCGGCCCGCAGCGCATTCCCCCGAACGCCCCCGGGCCCCGTGTCTGGTACGACGTCACCAACGTAGGCGCAGGTCAGGGTGCATCGGCCACCGTGCGTGAAGATGACGGACACGATTCGGACACGGTGCCGGTGCCACCGCGGCCGCCGGGCACCGGCCCGGACCGGGAGGCGCCGGACGGGGCGCCGCTCAGAACGCGTCGTCGATGGCCACCGGCCGGCCGTGCCGGTCGTAGTAGTAGACCCCCTGCGTCTCCGGTGTCCCGTCGGCGGGGTCCTCCGGCGGCTCCGCCGGGAGGGCGCCGCCGCCCCGGGCGCCGAGCGCGAGCGCACCGACGGACACGAGCAGCAGGAGCACCACCGTGAGCAGCGGCCCCAGGGGCACGGCGCGGACGAGGACGGCCAGGACCACGGTCAGCGCGAGGAGCAGGAGCAGGGCGCCCGTTGCCGCGGACTCGAACGCGCGGCCGGGGCGGGCGGCCCCGGGCTCGGCCGAGGACCGGCCGGAGAAGTCGGGCAGCTGGGGCAGCTCGGGAACGAGCGGAGTGGTCACGGCGGGCCTTTCGCGTGCGGCTCCCCCGGTGGAACGGTCCCGGCGGTGAGCGGCTCCGGGAGCGACCTCGACCGGAGTCCCCCCGGTCGCTCCTGCGGGAGTTGGTTCCATCCTGGACCTCCCGCGCGCTCGGGGCCTGCCCACTCTTGTGGGGCTGTCGGGCGCCGGGCGGCGCGATCCCGGGGACGGAGGGCCCGGACGGCCGCGGACGGTGCGCGGGCGGGTGCGGTCCGGCGGACGGGGCCGGGCCGGCGGATCAGGGGCCGTGCACCGTCCGGGGCCGTCCGATCCGGGTCCGGACGCCCGGCGAGAACAGCACGGACTCGGGCGGGCCGTCGACGTCGAGACCGGCCGCGGCCAGCAGGCCGTCCTCGAGGTGCGCGACCGCCGCGGGGTGCAGCGGCCACGGCTCGTGCGAGACGGGGACGTGCACCGTGCGGCCGGCGAACCGGCTGTGCAGACCGAACCGCGCGGTGAGCTCCAGCGACAGCTCGTCGTCGGCGCGGACGGCGCGGTCCGGGTGCACGGCGAAGGAGGACGTCGTCCGTCCGCGGCGCCGGACGACGTCGTACCCGTAGGAGGGATCCGCCCCGTCGGGGGCGGCGGCCCGGCACCGCGACCACACGTAGGGCAGGCCGGCCGCGCGGGCGCCGAGGACGACCGGGAGCCGCGGGGCGTCGAGGGACAGGAACACCACTGCGCGCGTGCCGTCAGGCTCGCGGGAGTAGAGGCGCACGTTGATCTCGGGGAAGCTTCCCCACCACGGCAGGGGCACCGCGGCGCCGAGCCGGATCCGCTCCATCCGGAAGCCGACGAGGCCCGCCCAGGCGGAGCCGTCGACCACGTCCGCCCGGACGCCCGGCGGCATCCGTGCCGCCGCGGCGGACACGGGGATCCGCCAGTGCAGGAAGACGGCGTCCTCCCAGCGCTGGTCCATCAGGTGGGGGCGCGGCAACCCCGGTGCCGCCGGCCAGGGAGCCGCCGGATCAGCCGTCCTCCTGCTCGTCATCCTGTTCCATGGGACCCTCGCCCTCCGTGGGGCTGATGGGCCCGGTCGTGTTCTCCTCCTCGGTGGCGTCCGTGGCCTCGTCCTCGGCGGTCTCCTCGCCTCCGGCGGGGGCCTCCTGCTCCGTGCCCTCCTCGCCGCCGGACCCGGGGTCGTCGCACCCCGCGAGCCCCAGGGCGGCAAAGGACAGGAACCCGATCGCCAGCGTCCTGCGCCACCAGCTCTCGCCCGCAGCTGCTGTCATGACCCCTCCTCCGTGGTTCTGCATGAGCATCAAAGGTAAGCACGCTTTCCAAACCGGTGCAACAGAGGGGACAGGATTGACGGAAGATGCTCAGCGGAAATCCAGGACGGCGCCGGTACGGTCGGGAACGGGGCCGGCGCCTGCCGCCGGGGCGAACCGCCCGCGTCCCCGTCCGGGAACGAAAGGCGCACCGTGCGCACGAGCTGTCGAGGGGCCCGATCCGGCCGCGCCGCGGCGCTGGGCCTCGCCCTCGCCCTCCTCCTCGGCGCCTGCGGCGGGGACGGGGCCGTGCCGGCCGCCGCCCCGACGGCCGAGGCCGCCGCCGCGGGCCTGGCGGCGGACCTGGAGGAGCTCGCCGCCGAGGTGCCCGGGGAGCTCGGGGTCGTGCTGCTCGGCCCGGAGGGCGGGGAGGTCGTGGCCCGCAACGCGGACCGCCCGTTCACGAGCGCGAGCCTCTACAAGCTCTTCCTGGCCCATGCGGTCCTCGACCGGGCCGACCGGGGCGCCCTCGCCCTCTCGGACGTCGTGCCGGGACTGGGCCTCACGGTCGAGCAGGCCCTCGACGTGATGATCAGCTGGTCGGACAACGCCTCCGGTGCGGCACTGGGCCAGTGGCTCGGGTGGGAGCAGGTCGAGGCCTTCGCGCACGGGCAGGGCTTCACGGCCACGACCTTCGACCCCGACACCGGTTCGCAGGACGTCGTCGCGATGACCACCACTCCCGCGGACGTCGCCGCCCTCCTGGAGCGGCTGCGCCGCGGTGAGCTGCTCTCCGGCTCCTCCACCGCCCTGCTCATGGGATTCCTCGAGGAGCAGCACTTCGACTACGCCCTCTCCTCGGGCTTCTCCCCGGACGTCGGCTTCGCGCACAAGACCGGCCTGCTGGTGGACGTCTCGCACGACGCCGGGATCGTCGAGCTCGGCGGGCACGACTACGTCGTCGCCGTCCTGACCGACGGGTGGTCCGACTACGAGGAGTCGGCGCCCTGGTTCGGGGACGCCGGGCGGGAGATCGAGGCGTACGTGCGGGAGGACACCGGCACCTCCCCCAGCCCGGCCGCGGCACCGTAGGCGGGTGCTCCGGGCGGTCAGTCCGTCCCGGACCGCACCCGGAGCACCCGGCCCCGCCAGCGCCGCCGGACCCACCGGTCGTGCGTGGCCAGCACCACCGTGCCCGGGAAGTCCTCCAGGGCCCGCTCGAGCTCCTCGGCCAGGGCCAGCGACAGGTGGTTGGTGGGCTCGTCCAGGAGCAGCAGCGGGGCGGGCTCCGCGACCAGGGCCGCGAGCGCCACCCTCCGGCGCTGCCCGGGGGAGAGCTCCCCGAGGGGGCGGCGGGCGTCGCCGGCGCGCAGGAGGCCGAGCTCCTCCAGCGTCGGGGCGCCGCTGCCGTCCCGCAGCCGGGAGCGGAAGGCCGCCTCGGCCGAGCACGCCGGGTCCGGCCAGGAGTCGTCCTGGGCCAGGCGGCCGACGACGACGGGGCCCTGCCGCTCCACGGTCCCGCCGTCGGCGCGCAGCTCCCCCGCCAGCACGGCGAGCAGCGTCGACTTCCCGGTGCCGTTCGGGCCCTCGACCAGCAACCGGTCCCCGGCGCGCAGCTCGAGGTCGGTCGGCGCCAGTCGCCCGTCCACATGTGCCCCGGTGAGCCGGACCAGCGGGACGTCGGCGTCGGCCCCGGTGTCCGCGCCCCGGTGGAAGCCCGCGAAGCGCAGGGGCGCCGGCGGGGGGCCGACCGCGGTGCGCTCGAGCTCGGCCAGCCGGTGGCGGGCCGAGCGCACCCGGCCGCCGATGGTCTTGGCGGCGCGGTCGCTGTAGAACTTCCGGGTGATCCGGCCCTCGGACTTCGGGGCCGTGGTGTGGAAGATCTCCCGGCCGGAGACCTCGGCGATCTCCCGCAGCCGCTCCCGCTCCTGCCCCTGGGCGGCGAAGCGCTCGGCCCAGCGGCGGCGGGCGAGCTCCCGCTGCCGGAGGTAGGAGCTGTAGCCGCCCGTGGACGCCGTGCCCTGCCGGGGCGGGCCGCCCGCGGACTCGTCGGGCCCCAGGGCGGGGTCGAGGTCGACCACCCCGGTGGCCACCTCGTCCAGGAACCACCGGTCGTGGCTGGCCAGGAGCACCGGGCCACGCCAGCCGGCCAGCTCGGCCGCGAGGAAGTCGACGGCGTCGTCGTCGAGGTGGTTCGTCGGCTCGTCGAGCAGCAGCGCCGTGGGCCGGGCGAGCAGCAGCGCCGCGAGCGCGAGGCGGCGCCGCTGCCCGCCGGACAGCTCCCCGACCGCCCGGCTCCTCGGCAGCCGGGCCAGTCCGAGTCCGCTCAGGACCGTCTCGATGCGGGCGTCGAGGGCCCACAGCCCGTGGCGCTCGGCGTCCCGGAGCACGGTGTCGTAGGCGTCCGCCGTCGCGGGGTCGTCGGGCGCCGCGGCGATGCCGGCGGCGAGCGCTGCCAGCCGGTGCTCCAGGGCGCGGACCTCTCGGACGGCTCGCTCGACGACCTGCTCCAGGGTGGTGGCGGCGGGGAGATCGAGCTCCTGGTGGAGGAGTCCGGTGCGCTCGGGCCGGTGCACGGTGCCGGTGCCCGGCACCAGGAGCCCGGCCGCCACGTGCAGCAGGGTGGTCTTGCCGGCGCCGTTCTCCCCGATCAGGCCGGTGCGCTCACCGGCGGCGACGGTCAGGGACACGTCGGTGAGGACCCGGCGGCCGGGGTGGCTGACACCGATGCCGTCCAGGCGCAGGTGGGCGGGGCGGTGCGGGGCGGCGGTCGCCGCCGAGGGGGCGGTGGTGGTCACGGTGCGGTCCTGTCGATGCTGGGGGTCGGGCCCGCCGGGCGAGTGCGGCACCGGATGCGCGGAGCCCTCTGGGCTCGGATCGACGGTGCCGGCCGCGGACGCGGGCCGGGGCATCAGGACAGGAACATGGCCACCAAGGTACGCCCGGGCGGGCGCCGCGGGCAAGGGTCCCGGCGGACCGCCGGCGGTCCGCGGTCGACTCCCTCGGCGGTCGGGCGTAGCCTGCGGACCATGGACTCCCAGGTGCAGCGGGCCGTGTTCAGCACCCGCGACCCGGCCGAGGGCATCGCGGTGCACGACGAGGTCTTCGCCATCCGGGGCGTGCGCCGCTCCCCGGACGGCAGTTTCGACATGACCCTGGCCTCGACCGGGATCGACTTCGTCGCCTACGAGCGCGTCCGGCTGAAGGGCTCCTCGTGCACCGGCCGCACGGACGGCGCCGGCGTGCTGCGGGTGTGCCACGTGACGGCGGGCGTGCTGAGCGCCACCAGCGCCGGCGACCGCTTCCCCCGCACCGGGCCCTTCCTGTTCCCGCAGCGCACCTTCACCAGCTGGTGGGACGACCTCGAGGCGACCACCGTGTCCCTGGACCCTGCCGCGGTGGAGGACCACGCCCGGCGGCTGCTGGGGAACGAGGGCTTCCGGCTGGAGTTCACGGGGACCCGCCCGGTGTCGCCGGCCATGACCCAGTACTGGCGCGGGACGGTCTCCCACTTCGCCCGCGACCTCCTGCCCGACTCCCGGGCGATGAGCAGCCCCCTGATCCGCTCCGAGGCCGCCCGCTCCCTCGCCACCGTCCTGCTGCACACCTTTCCCGGGAGCTTCCTGGACCGCAGCGGGACGGCCACCGGGCAGACCCGCCCGGCTCCGGCCGGAGTGCGGCGGGCGGTGGCCTTCATCGAGGAGCACGTGGCCGCGGACGTCGGACCGGCCGACATCGCCGCCGCCGCCCGGATGAGCGTGCGCGGTCTCCAGGCGGCCTTCCGCCGGGAGCTGGACACCACCCCGATGGCCTACCTGCGCGACGCCCGGCTCGACGCCGTCCACCGGGAGCTGCTGGCCGCCGACCCCACGACCGGCTCGACCGTGGAGGCGGTGGCCGCGCGCTGGGGCTTCGGCCACCGCGGCCGCTTCGCCGCCGCCTACCGGGACCGGCACGGCCAGGCCCCCGCCACCACCCTGCGGAGCTGACCGGGATGCCCCAGGAGACGGAGCGGGCGCCGGGGACGCCGATCCGCTTGCACACGGCGACCACCGACCCGGAGGTGGCGAACGAGGCGCTGCAGCAGATCTACACCAGTGCGCGCATGGGCACGATCACCGACGAGTCGTCCTTCCTGTACCGCCAGGACGTGCTGGGCGACGCCGACCTCCAACTGGGCCGGCTCACCTTCCGCGGCAGGATCGCCGGCCGGATGGTGCTCGACGACATGTTCTCGGTCGTCGTGCCCCGCGCCGGGGGCGTCGACTGGAGCATCGACGGCCGGAGGGGCAGCGGGCTCGGGGTGTTCCTGCTGCAGCCGGGCCAGGAGTACTGCGGCGCGGTGGACCAGCTGCTGGTCGACTCGGTCACCATCGACCGGTCCACGCTGCGGGAGACCGCCCGGACGGTCCACGGGGACGAGACCCTCGAGGTCGCCTTCCACGGACCGCGCCCGCACTCCCCCGCCCGGGAGAGGCACTGGAGGAGCACCTTCGCGTTCGCGCAGCAGGTCCTGGCCGACCCCGAGGTCGCCTCCCTCCCCCTGCTGCGCGCGGATCTGCGGCGGCGGATGTCGGTGGCGACCCTGGAGGCGTTCGCCTTCGCCGGGGAGCCCGTGGCCCGGCGCGCGTCGGCCGCCGGGCAGCAGGCGGCCTACCGGGACGCGGTCGAGTTCCTGCACGCCGCCGCGTCCTCGCCGATCACGGTCGAGGACGTCGCCCGCCACGCGGGGGTGAGCACCGTGGAGCTCGTCCGGGCCTTCCGCTCCCACGCCGGGACCACGCCGGGGGCCTATCTGCGCGAGCTGCGGCTGGTGGCCGCCCACGACGACCTGGTGCAGGGCGACCCGGCCCGGGGTGACACCGTGCGCGGCATCGCCCGGCGCTGGGGCATGAACCACCCCGGCGACTTCGCGCGCCGCCACCGGCAGGCCTACGGCGAGAACCCGGCCGCCACCCTGCGCCGTTAGAGCAGCGGCCAGGGGATCCGGCGGCCGGTGACGTCGACCGGCAGGACCGCCTCGTCGAGGAGCCGGCGCACCCGCCGCCGCAGCGCGGCCACCTCCTCGGCGTCGAGGAGCTCGGCGAGCTCGGCGGGGACGTCGTCGGCCAGCGGGGCGATGTCCCGGAGCAGGTCCTGGGGCACGGGCTCGCCGGAGAAGTCCCAGACGACGGTCCGCAGCTTGAACGCCGCCGCGAAGCACAGACCGTGGTCGATCCCCCAGATCCGGCCGTCGGCGCCCCGCAGCACGTGGCCGCCCTTGCGGTCGGCGTTGTTGGCCACGAGGTCGAACAGCGCGATCCGGCGCAGGGCGTCGTGGGTGTCGGGGGCGGTGTCGTAGAGGGTGAAGTAGTGCTGCCGGGGGTCGTGCTCCACGAACCGCTGCAGGGACCCCGTGCCGAACGGGCCGTCCTGGCGCAGGACGGTGGGCGGGACGATGCCCCAGCCGAGGAACTCGCTCAGCACGTACGCGGCGCGCTCCCGCCGGTGCAGGCCGGGGCGGAAGTCGAGCAGCGGCCGCTCGCCCTCGAGCCGCTTGTAGATCCCCCAGGCCGTCTCCTCCTCGAGCGTGACCTCGACGAGCAGCGCCGAGTTGCTGCTCTCCCGGATCAGTCCGAGGAGCTCCAACCGGCCCTCCGTCAGGAGCACGAGCTCGCCCATCAGCGTCCGCTCACGACACCCTCAGGCCGGCCAGCGGCTGGTCCGTGGAGTTCACGGTGAGCACGGCCGGCGCCTGCCCCGGCGCGTACGAGATCGCCGAGACGGAGCACGGGCTGACCACGATCCGCTGGAACAGGTCCAGGTGCGTGCCCAGGGCGTGGGCGAGGGCCGCCTTGATGGGGTCGGCGTGCGAGAAGCAGACCACCACCCCGCCCTCGTGGGCGGCGCGCACCCGGTCCACGGCGCCCACGGTGCGCGCCTGCATCTCGGGGAAGCTCTCGCCGCCGGGGAAGCGGAAGGTCGAGGGCGCCCGCTGGACGGTCGACCACGCCTTGAGCCGGGAGAGGCGGGAGAGCTCCTCGCCCGTCCACTCCCCGAAGTCGCACTCGAGCAGTCCCGGCTCCACGACGGCCTCCCGGCCGGTCCGGGCCGCGGTCGGCGCCGCGGTCTCGCGCGTGCGCTCGAGCGGTGAGGTGTACACGGCGTCGACGCGCACGCCCGCGAGCCGCTCCGCCACCCGGTCGGCCTGGGCCCGGCCGCGCTCGGAGAGGTGCAGGCCGGGGGCCCGCCCCGGCAGGACCTTGCCCGTGGTGGGGGTCTCCCCGTGCCGCACGAGCAGGACGAGGGTGCTCCGTGGTGCCTTGCGAGTGACCATGATGCACCAGCGTACTGGCGGGGGCCCCGGGGCCACAGGGGCCCCGCGCCCGTCGTCGTCGGGCGCCGCCTGCGACGACGCCGGCCCCGGCCCGGGGGCGCCCTCTTGACGCCGGGGTTAGGTTGGCGCTGTGACTGATCGCACCGATCACCCTGACATCCGCACGCTCGGCGAGCTCCGCGCCGCCGGCGTGACCCACCGGACGCTGCGCGAGGAGATCCGCGAGAACCTCCTGCGCACGCTGGCCGAGGGCGGTGACCCCTGGCCGGGCCTGCACGGGCTCGGGCGCACGGTCCTGCCGCAGCTCGAGCGGGCCCTGCTCGCCGGCCACGACGTGGTGCTGCTGGGCGAGCGCGGCCAGGGCAAGACCCGCCTGCTGCGCACCCTCGCCGGCCTGCTCGACGAGTGGTCCCCCGCCATCGAGGGGTCGGAGCTCAACGAGCACCCCCTGGAGCCGCTGACCGAGGCGTCGCGCCGCCGGATCCTGCTCGAGGGCGACGAGCTGCCCGTGGTCTGGCGGCACCGGTCGGAGCGCTACGTCGAGAAGCTCGCCACCCCGGACACGTCCGTGGCGGACCTCATCGGGGACGTGGACCCGATGCGCGTGGCCGAGGGCCGGCGGCTCGGGGACCCGGAGACCATCCACTACGGGCTCGTGCCCCGCTCGCACCGCGGGATCGTGGCGATCAACGAGCTGCCCGACCTCGCCGAGCGCATCCAGGTGGCCATGCTCAACGTGATGGAGGAGCGGGACATCCAGATCCGCGGCTACGTCCTGCGGCTGCCGCTGGACGTCCTCGTGGTGGCCACGGCCAACCCCGAGGACTACACGAACCGAGGCCGGATCATCACGCCGCTCAAGGACCGGTTCGGCGCCGAGATCCGCACCCACTACCCGCTCGAGCTGGAGGACGAGATCGCCGTGATCCGCCAGGAGGCCGAGCTGATCGCCGAGGTCCCGGACACGATCCTGGAGACCCTGGCCCGGTTCACCCGCCTGCTGCGGGAGTCCTCCGCGGTGGACCAGCGCTCGGGGGTGTCGGCGCGCTTCGCCATCGCCGGCGCGGAGACGGTCGCGGCCGCGGCGCTGCGCCGCGCCACGATCCGCGGCGAGGCGGAGGCGGTCGCGCGGATGGTGGACATGGAGACGGCCACCGACGTCCTGGCCGGCAAGATCGAGTTCGAGTCCGGCGAGGAGGGCCGCGAGCGCGCGATCCTCGACCACCTGCTCCGCCGGGCCACCGCCGAGACCGTCCGCGGCCGCTTCCGCGGTCTCGACCTCGGCCCGGTCGTGGAGGCCTTCGACGGCCGCACGACCGTGTCCACCGGCGACGACGTCTCCGCCCAGGACTTCCTCGCCGGGCTGCCCGAGCTGACGGCCTCCGACGACGACGGGGCCGCGACCGCCTACGACGAGATCGCCGCGCGGCTCGGCGCGAGCACGCCGGGCCAGCGCGCCAGCGCGATCGAGCTGGCGCTGGAGGGGCTCTACCTGGCCCAGAAGATCTCCAAGGACGCCGACGAGGCCGGCACCGTCTACGGCTGACCGCACGGCCGGCACCAGGACCCGCACCGGGTTCCGCACCGGGACGCAGAGAAGACACAGAGGGGGCGTCATGCCCGCACACCACCGGTCCTCGAGGTACGGCCGGTACACCGGAGGACCCGATCCGCTGGCCCCGCCGGTGGACCTCTCCGAGGCGCTCGAGGCCGTCTCCGAGGACGTCATGGCCGGGTACTCGCCGGAGCACGCGCTGCGCGAGTTCCTCCGGCGGGGCGGCCGCGGCCGCGACGGCCTGGACGACCTGTCCCGGCGCCTGCAGCAGCGCCGGCGCGAGCTGCTGAAGCGCCACGGCCTGGGCGGCACGCTCGAGGAGGCGAAGAAGCTGCTGGACAAGGCGCTGCGTCTGGAGCGCGAGCAGTTCCTGCGGGACGCCCGGATGGACCCGATGGACCGCTCCTTCCGGGAGATGCAGCTCGACGGCCTGCCGAGCTCCACGGCCGCCGCCGTCAGCGAGCTCGCGTCCTACGACTGGCAGTCCGAGTCCGCCCGGGAGGCCTACGAGCAGATCAAGGACCTCCTCGGCCGCGAGCTGCTGGACCAGCGCTTCGCCGGGATGAAGCAGGCCCTGGAGAACGCCACGGACGCCGACCGGGAGGCCGTGGCCGAGATGCTCCGGGACCTCAACGAGCTGCTCGAGAAGCACGGGCGGGGCGAGGACACCGAGGAGGACTTCCAGGACTTCATGGCGAAGCACGGGGAGCACTTCCCCGAGAACCCGCAGTCGGTCGACGAGCTGATCGACGCCCTGGCCCAGCGCGCGGCGGCGGCCCAGCGGATGCTCAACTCCATGTCCCCCGAGCAGCGCCAGGAGCTGATGCAGCTCTCCGCCCAGGCGTTCGGCTCCCCCGAGCTGATGGACCAGCTCGGCCGGCTCGACGCGAACCTGCAGGGACTGCGCCCCGGCGAGGACTGGGGCGGGTCGGAGGGCTTCGAGGGCCAGGACGGCCTGGGCCTCGGCGACGGGACGGGCGTGCTCCAGGACATCGCCGAGCTCGACTCCCTCGCCGAGCAGCTGGCGCAGCACCACCGGGGCGCCAACCTGGACGACATGGACCTCGACGCGCTCGCACGGCAGCTGGGCGAGGACGCCGCGGTCTCGGCCCGGACCCTGGCCGAGCTGGAGCGGGCGATGCGGGACAGCGGCTACCTGCAGCGCGGCGCCGACGGGGACCTGCGGCTCTCGCCCCGCGCCGTGCGCCGGATCGGGAAGGCGCTGATGCGGGACGCCGCGCAGAACCTGTCCTCCCGGACCGGTCAGCGCGACACCCGCCTCGCCGGTGCGGCCGGCGAGCCCTCCGGCGCCACCCGGGAGTGGCAGTTCGGGGACGCCGAGCCGTGGGACACCACCCGCACCATCACCAACGCGATCCGGCGCACCGCCGCCGAGGGCGGCGACGTCCGGCGCGGGCTGCGCCTCGACGTCCGCGACATCGAGGTCGCCGAGACCGAGGCGCGCACGCAGGCCGCCGTCGTCCTCCTCGTGGACACCTCGTTCTCCATGGCCGCCGAGGGGCGCTGGGTCCCCATGAAGCGCACGGCGCTCGCGCTCCACCACCTCGTCTCCACCCGGTTCCGGGGGGACCAGCTGCAGATCGTCGCGTTCGGCCGCTACGCCCGCGCCCTGCCGGTCGACGAGCTCACGGGGCTGCCGCCGGTGCGGGAGCAGGGCACCAACCTGCACCACGCCCTGCTGCTCGCCACGCGGTTCTTCCGCAAGCACCCCTCGATGCAGCCCGTCCTGCTCGTGGTCACCGACGGGGAGCCCACGGCGCACCTGCTGCCCGACGGCGAGAGCTGGTTCTCCTGGCCCACGGAGCCGGAGACCCTGCGCGCCACGGTCGAGGAGCTCGACCGGCTGGGACGCATGGGGGCCCAGGCGACGTTCTTCCGGCTCGGCGACGACCCGGGGCTGGAGCGGTTCCTGCGGCGGATGGCCGAGCGGATCGACGGGCGCGTGGTGGCGCCGGACCCGGGGGATCTGGGCTCCGCCGTCCTGGACGAGTACCTCAACGCCCGCGCCGGGGACCCCGACGATCTCTGAGCGGACTCCCGGCGAGCCCGGTCAGCGGGCCGCGGTGGAGCCCCCGTCGGCCGGCGGGGTGGGGTCGGACGGGCCGGACGGTCCCGCGCCCTCCTCCCCCGAGGACGCCGCCGCGGAGGACGCCGCTGAGGAGTGCTTCCCGTGGTGCTCGTCCTGCGCCTCGTGGGCGCCGTGGGCGGCGTGCTCGGCCTCGTGCTCGCCCTTGCCGAAGGGCAGCAGCTCCCAGACCAGCACCAGGATGGCACCCCAAGCCAGGCCCAGGACGGCGGAGAAGAAGGTGTTCGTGAGCCAGGCGAGCGCCGCGCCGAGACCGCCGGGGACGGCGTCGTGCACGAGCACCTCCACGTGGTGGACGGCCTCGTACGGGGCGTGCCAGCCCAGGTCGTCGAGGCCGACGAGGACGATGTGCCCGCCCACCCAGATCATGGCGGCGGTGCCCACGACCGAGATGACCGTGAGCAGCCCGGGCATGCCCTTCACCAGGCCGTGGCCGATCTTCTGCGTGGTCGGGGAGGACCGTCCGGCCAGGTGCAGGCCGAAGTCGTCCATCCGGATGATCAGCGCCACCACCCCGTAGACCAGGACGGTGATGCCGATGGCCACGACCACCAGGATGGCCGCCCGCGAGAGCAGCGGCTCGCCGGCCACCTCGTTGAGGGAGATGACCATGATCTCGGCCGAGAGGATCAGGTCGGTGCGCACCGCGCCCCCGACCATCGTGTCCTCCGCGTCCTTGCCCTTCTCGACCACGGGGGTCTTGGTCTTGGCCCCGTGGCCCGAGATCTTCGACCAGATCTTCTCGGCCCCCTCGAAGCACAGGTAGCTGCCGCCGAGCATGAGGATCGGGGTGAGCAGCCACGGCGCGAACTGGCTCAGCAGCAGGATGACCGGGAGGATGAAGATGAGCTTGTTGCGCAGCGAGCCCTTGGTGATGCGCCAGATGATGGGCAGCTCGCGGGCCGGGGAGACGTCCTGGACGTACTGCGGGGTCACGGCGGTGTCGTCGACTACGACGCCGGCGGCCTTCATGCTCGCCCGGCCCGCCGCCGCGCCGATGTCGTCCACGGAGGCGGCGGTGACGCGGGCCAGGGCGGCGACGTCGTCCAGCAGGGCCATCAGACCGCCGCTCATCGGAGGGCCTCCGGCGCGGTCTCAACAGGGGCGGGCGGAGCCGCGGTGGTGATCAGCATGATGACAGAGTAGGGCCTCGGACGCCCGGATGCTCCCGCGCGGGACGAACGGGCACCGATGTCCTGCCGTTCCGCGGAGCCGGTGCCGTGCGCCCGGCGCCGGACCGTCCACCCCCGACCAGGTAGCACCGACCAGGAGGCACCCCGCATGGACCCCGTTCACCCTGCCGCCGGACCGGCGGGGGCGCGACCGCCCGCGCCGTCGCCCGCTCCGCACGTCGTCGTCCTCCCCGGCGGCGGGTACGCCCGGCACGCGGACCACGAGGGCGAACCCGTGGCCGAGTGGCTCCGCGGCCTCGGCCTCTCCGCCGGCGTCCTCCGCTATCCCGTGCACGCCAGGCACCCCGCCCCCGTGGACGCGGTGCGCGCCGAGGTGCGCCGGGTCAGGGCGGCCGGGGCCGGGCGGGTCGTCCTGCTGGGGTTCTCCGCCGGCGGGCACCTGGCCGGGCACGCCGCGCTCACCGCACCGGCCTCGGGGCCCGAGCGGGTCGACGCCGTGGTCCTGGGCTACCCGGTGGTGTCCATGCAGCTCGACACGCACCGGGGGTCGCAGGAGGAGCTCCTGGGCCCGGGGCCCGCCGCCGAGGTGCGGGCGGCCACGTCCCTCGACCGGCTGGTGACCCGGGCCGCGCCCCCCTTCTTCGTGTGGCACACCGCCGACGACGCGTCCGTGCCGGTGCAGCACTCCTACCTGCTGGTCCAGGCGCTGGCGCGCCGGGGCGTGCCCCACGCCCTCCACGTCTTTCCCCGCGGACCGCACGGTCTCGGACTGGCCGGCGGCACCGGTGCGCCCGCGGCCTGGCCGGCGCTGTGCGCCGCGTGGCTGGCCGGCCTGGTGGAGGACATCACGCCGCCCGCCGCCCGGTGAGGCCTGTCGGCCGCCGACGCACCCTCGAGCAGGCCCACCCGCCCGGGCTCCGGCCGCCGCCCCTCCGGTCCGCGCCGCGGCGCGGCGCTCCGCGGCGCGGACCGGAAGACGGACCGGCTCACGCGGCCAGCACGCGCGACCTGGGGACGCGGCGCCGCCCGGACCCGGCCTGCTCCACGAACGCGGAGAACAGCCGCCCCCGGTCCGCGGCCGAGCCGTGGGAGTCCTCCGGGTGCCACTGCACCCCGACGGCCCAGGTGCGGTCCAGGTGCTCCGTCGCCTCGACCACGCCGTCCTCGGCCACGGCGGTGACGCGCAGCTCGGGGGCCACGACCCCCATGGCCTGGTGGTGGTCCGACCGGACGGTGAGCCGCCGGGCGCCGAAGACGGCGGCCAGCCTGCTCCCGGGCTCCAGGGCGACCTCCTCCTCGGGGCACACCGGGTCCCCCGGCGCACCGCGGTGTCCGTGGCCGGTGCCGAGATCGGGGACGAGAGTTCCCCCGCAGGCCAGGTTGAGCAGCTGGGCCCCCCGTCCGATCGCCAGCAGCGGGGCGTCGCGGTCGAGGCTCTGCACGAGGAGGTCCACGGTGTAGAGATCGGCGCGCCGGTCGACCCCGTACCCGTTCGGCACGGGCCCGCCCGCCCCGTAGAGGGCAGGGTCGACGTCCCCTCCTCCGAGCACCAGCACCGCGTCCGCGGAGGCGGTGACGGCGGGGTCGGGCAGCTCCCGGGCACTGGAGTCGACCAGGATCGGCCGGGCACCGGTGTTGACCAGGCACTGCAGCGCGGTGCGGGTGCGGCGGCGCATCAGGTCCCGGGTCTGCGGGGTGAGGCCCGGGAAGTTCAGCGACACCACGGTCGCCACGGTGGGCGCTTTGGCACGGAGGCTCCACAGTCCTACGGGAGTCACCTCGTGCGCATTCAGATGAACGGCCTGTCGGTTCATGCTGTCATCTCCTGTTCGATCATGAGGTCCTCGCTCCGTGCCGGGTGGCGGGCGCACGCGGCGCCGCCGGGGCGATCGGAGGGAGGAGTTCAGGCCCGAAGCGTTTTCGGGGGCACCTGGTGAGTTGTTGCGGAGCTGGACGGTGGCGGTGGAGCCGACCGGGATGGGAGCGGCGGACACCGGGGTGAACGGCGGTCGCCCTTCACGCGATGCACCGGGGAAGTTCGCGTCCCCCAAGTGGTGCAGATCACTCTGCCCGAGCCGGAAGGGGTGCGCCCCTCTTTTCCGGAAGAACATTGCCGATTCTTCACGATCCACGAAAATCGGCTGTCAGGATGCGGGGGCGGGGCCCGGGCAGCGGCGGGCGGTCCCCGGCGCCGGGGTCGGTCCGCTCGCCGCCTCCGAGCGGGTCTACAGCCCGGGATCGATCATCGTCATGCCGGCGACCGTCGCGGTGTCGAACACCGGCAGCAGCGCCGCCGCCTCGTCGAGCCCGATGGTGCGCTCGATGAGCTTCTGGGGCTGCAGTGCGCCCTGCTCGATGAGCGCCATCATGGCCGGATAGTCGGCCGCGGCCATGCCGTGGCTGCCGAGCAGGTCCAGCTCCCAGCCGATGACCCGCGCCATCGGCACGCGCGGATGGCCCTCGACCGGCGGCAGCAGGCCGATCTGGACGTGCCGGCCCCGCCGGCGCAGGCTGAGGACCGCGTCGGCGCAGGTCTGCTCGCTGCCCACGGCGTCGACGGCGACGTGGCCGCCCCCGCCGGTGAGGGCGGCGACCGCCGCGGGGACGTCGCGCCCGTCCGCGCGCAGCGTGTGCTCCGCGCCGAGCTCACGGGCGAGGGCGAGCGCCTCCGGGTTGCGGTCGACCGCGATCACGCGTCCGCCCAGTGCCCGGGCGATCATCACCGCGCTGAGCCCCACTCCGCCGGCTCCGACCACGGTGACCCACTCCCCCTCGGCGAGGCGCGCCCGGTCGGCCAGGGCCCGGTACGCCGTGGCGAACCGGCACCCCAGCGCGGCCGCGGTGGCGAGGTCGACGTGCTCGGGGACGGCCACGAGGTTCGTGTCGGCCCCGTGCAGGGCGACGTACTCGGCGAAGGACCCCCAGTGGGTGAACCCCGGCTGCTGCTGATCGGGGCAGACCTGCGCGTTGCCGGAGCGGCACCACTCGCACCGGCCGCAGCCGCAGACGAAGGGGACGGTCACCCGGTCCCCGGTGCTCCACCGGCGCACGCCCGCCCCCACCGCGACGACCACCCCGGCCAGCTCGTGCCCCGGGACGTGGGGCAGCGCGATCTCGTCGTGCCCGGCCCAGGCGTGCCAGTCGCTGCGGCACAGGCCCGTGGCCTCCACGCGGACGACCACCCCGTCGGGCGGTGCCGTGGGCTCGGCGACGTCACGGACCTCCGGCCGGCCCCGGACAGCATCGATCACCACTGCGCGCATGCCCCCACTCTCCCACGCCCGTGCGGCACCGGTCGGCGGTCAGCGGTCAGCGGTCCAGGGTGCGGCTCGGTGTCGTCCCGTAGAGCTGCCGGTAGTACTGCGCGAAGCGTCCCGCATGGGTGAAGCCCCATCGGGCCGCAATCCCCTTCACGGTGTCCCCGCGAGCCGGGTCGCCGTCCTGCAGGTCCCGGTGGGCGGCGTCCATCCGCGTCCGGCGCAGATACTGGGCCGGGGTCAGGCCCAGGGGATGGTTGGCCCGGAACGCCCGCACCAGGACCTTCGTGGTCGTCCGGGCGGCGCGGGCGGCATCCTCCACGGTGATGGGGTCCGAGGCGTGGTCGTCGAAGAACTGCGCCGCGATCCGGTAGCGGCGGGACTGGGCCTCCATGGACAGGTACCGCGCCTCCCGGTCCCCGAGCAGCGGGAAGCACTCCAGCAGACCCACGGCCAGGTGGCGGGTCAGGTCGGCGCGCACCATGGGCTCCTCGAAGACCGTCGACCCCAGCATGTCGGCACCACGGCGCACCAGGCCCGCCCAGTACTCGCCGAGCCGGGCGCTGACCGGGGCGGACGAGCTGAAGTCCACCGGGGTCTCGTGGCCGTAGACGGTGTCGGCCGTGGCCTGCACCAGGTCCACCGGCAGGTGCGCCATGGTCACGTCGACGTCCTGCGCCACCACCAGGGACGGGTGCTCGGGGCGGAACAGCACCGATGAGCCCGCAGCCGCGGCGCCGATCTCCGCACGGATCTGCCAGTCGTACCGGACCCCTCGCACGTGGGCCACCGTGAAGACCTCGGTGTCCCCCCACAGGGACATCGTTCCGCCCACGTGCACCGTCGACAGGGCGACCTGGCCGTCCCCGGCCCTCGACAACCGGTAGGAGAACCCCGGATCGGTGGAGCTGTAGCCGAAGCGCATGCCGGTCCGCTCGCCGAGCGCGGGCAGCACCTCGGGATCCAGGATCGTGAGCTCGTGGCGGAACATTTCACCCATGAGTCAGCACCGCCTCCCGCCCAGGGCCCACCCCACGGGGGCTCTGCTCCGAAGGACCATTCTCCAGATCTGCCGGAGGGCCCGCACCATTGTGACCCGACACTTCGACGATCCGCTCGCCCATGCCGCCCAGTTCGCCCCGGACGGTGCCGAGGCGCCGGCCTCCGGGATGCCTGCTTTTCGCGTCAGCGCGCTGCGGCCAGGAAGCGGTGGAGCACCTCGTTGTAGGGCTCCCCGGTGCGCTGAATGCTGTGGCCAGCACCGGGCACGACCGCCCGCTCGGCCTCGAGCTCACGCTCGAGGACATCGCAGACGGTGTCGAAGACCGGGTTGTGACTGCCGGAGACGACCAGCTTCGGAAAGGGCGTCTCCCGCAAGACGCCCAGCGGGATCCGGGCCTCGTCGGTGAGGCGTTCGTGCCGGAGGAGCTGCGCGTTCTGCAGCAGCGCGGGCGGCAGCGGGTCCGGCGGGGTGACGGCGCTGCCGACGTAGCCGATGAACGCGTGCAGGAACGCGGTGGGATCGGCCGGGCCCTGGTCCCACAGCTCCCGCAGCCCCCGGGCGTAGTCGCGCACGATCGGGTCGTTGGACAGCAGGCCGAAGGCCGGCGGTTCGTTGACGGTCAGGGACCGGACCATCCCGGGGCGCTGGGCGGCCGCCAGCAGGGCAACGACGCCGCCGTAGGAGTGCCCGACCAGGTGCATGGGCTCGGTGAGCAGTTCGGCGACGTCCCCGGCGTCGACCTCGAAGTCCTCGACCTCGACCGGCGGGTTGGGGAAGTAGCCGCGCCGGTCCACCACGACCAGGTGCCAGTGCTGGGCCAGGGGGCGCTGGGCGTCCCAGGTCATCGCCCCGCCGGTGACGCTGCCGTGGACCAGCAGCACGGGCGGACCGGCACCCCAGTGCTCGACGTGGATGCTCGGCATGGGCACCTCCCGTGTCCGCGTGGTCAGCTCAGGCCGAGCTGTTCCTGCTGGGTCGCGAGATCGTGGTAGCGCCGCGCCTCCACTATCAGGCCCTCCTCGTCCAGCCGATCGAAGAACGCCATGGGGAACCGCAGCCGACGCCCGGTCGCGGGAACGTCCCCGGTGGGCAACACCAGCGGTCCGTCGTGCGTGCCGGTCATGGTCGCCTCGACCGCGGTCACCGGGCCGTCGACGACCGTGCTCGTGACCTCCATGCCCAGGTCCGGGAAGGCCCTCAGGAAGTCAGTGATGTCCCGCTCGATCGCGGCCCGACCCCGCAGGGGGTCGGGGTACTGCGGGTCGACGACCACGGCGTCCTCGGCGTAGAAGGAGACGAAGCGGGCAACGTCGTGAGCGTTGATCGCGGCGACCTGCTCGTCGAGCACCCGCCTGCTGAGCCCTCCGGGATCCATCCCCGGATCCGTCGTGTCTGCGGTCGGTGCGGTCATGGCAGGCTCCTCGTCTCCGGGATCCGACACCACCATGGTCCCCCCGGCCGACGGCCCCGACAACGTCCGTTAGGCAATCGTTGGGGACCGATCCGGCGGAGCGGCACGGCCGTGCCGCTCCGCGGGTACCCCGAGGCGAGCAGCCGGGGAGCACTTCTCGGCCCGTGTGCGGGTCAGAGTCCCTCGTGCGCCATGTTCGCGAACCGGGAGTAGTGGCCCTGGAACGCCACCACGATCGTCTTGGTGGGACCGTTGCGGTGCTTGGCCACGATCACGTCGGCCTCACCGGCACGCGGCGACTCCTTGTCGTAGACGTCGTCGCGGTGCAGCAGGATCACCATGTCCGCGTCCTGCTCGATGGAGTTGTGCACCGCGATGCCGTTGGCAACGAAGTTGTGGTTGCCGAGCACAGTTGCGTCGAAGACCTCTTCCTCGCCCTCGTGCTCGATGGACACCACGGAATCCCACATCAGGTCATTGACCGCCATGAGTTCGAGTTCCACAGAGTCCAGCGTGGCAGCGATCTTCGCCAACCTCTGCCGAGACGGCGCTGACTTGTAGTATGCACTTCCGCAGTATTCACTGCCCATGGACGATTGGAACGCCCGGTGGGTGATTCCCTTATCCCGGAGGATGCCTTTGACGTCCTCCCAGACGTCGACCGGAACAGTGTCGACATTGGTGTTGCCGGATTTGGTCTCGAGAATTGTCAGCAGCTTCGCGCAGTTCGCCGACCTCTCCCCGTGCACGCCGATCTCCCGCAGAAAACGTAACTGATCATCCATACCGGAGATGTCCAGCGTGTAACCGGGTCGATACTGCGCCTTGGGCGTGGTGCGACGGATACGGGTGGTGATGCCGAAACGAAGCAACAGTCGACTCAGATCGTCGAGCAGACGACGTGAAGTCGATGCGAAATAGATCCGTCCACCATTCTGGTTCTTGTTGATAGTGACGGAGCCATCCGTGGCCCAGATGTGGTGGAGGAACAGGGTGATCTGCCTTTTTGACAACGCGAACACCGATTGCGGAACGAACTTCTCGTAGCTGCGGCGCCCGAAAAGGTGCTCCTCACCAAGCCATGCGGCAATAGGGTTTCGTCTTCCGTGCGTCAGACGGAACGGAGCCGGCAGGCGGAGAGAAGTGCACCGTGCGGCCGGGTGCTCGTCCCGGACAGCGGTGATGCCGAAGTAGGTCGCCGCCTCGGCGACAGCATTGAGGTTCATTTCATCCACAGACGCATAACGCAGCGGCTGGCGCTCGACGAACGATCCGTCGCCCAACAGGTGCGCGAGCAAGACGACCTGCGCGTCGTCCCACTCCGTGCGCTGCGTCGGTCCGTCAGTGTGCCGAGGCACGCCCAGCCGATCCCCCACGGACAGCTCGTCCAAGGGTTTCCACCCCTGGTACGTGAAGAACGGGTGGTTCGCGGTCGCCCGGACCGTCTTCCCCGACGCCAGCGTGAGCCGGTGGACCGGCTTGACCCCTGTCGAGAAAACGTGGGTGAGCGTGCGTTCGACGTAGCGCATGTCATCGCCCAGCGACCACACAGGGACATCCTTGGCCCCGGACTCGAACAGCTCGCCCATGGTGACCTCGGCTCCGGTGTCGGAACGGAGAATCCGAGTGTCCGCAGTGAGACAGCCCGACTCGCGGAGGTCAGACACCATCGGCTTCTTGTCCTGACGCTGCTCGGACCCACGGTTCAGCTGCGACAGCGCGATGACCGGGACCTCGAGCTCCTTGGCCAGCAGCTTCAGGGCACGGGAGAACTCCGAGACCTCCTGCTGGCGGGACTCGACCTTCTTGCCGGAGCTCATGAGCTGGAGGTAGTCGAGCACCACGAGCTTGAGGTCGTGCTTCTGCTTGAGCCGGCGGCACTTCGCCCGGATTTCCATGAGGGACATGTTCGGGGAGTCGTCGATGAACAACGGAGCGGAGTCCATCTTGCCCATCGTGGTGGCGATCTTGGCCCACTGCTCGTCCTGCAGCCGGCCTTTGCGCAGGTCCTGCATGTTCAGCGTGGCCTCGGCGGAGAGCAGGCGCATCGCGATCTCGTTGCGGCTCATCTCGAGGGAGAAGATCACTGTGGTCTGGTTGTGCTTGATCGCCGCGGACCGCGCGACGTCGAGGGCCAGCGTCGAGTTGTGCGTGGGGATGAACGTCCTGCCGGCTAGATACAGGTGCGAGGGATGGTCGATCTCGATGCACCGCACCGGCACGGAGTCGATCGGCTCGACAGCCGTGAGACGCCGTCGTCCCCCTGGTTCATAGCCGGCCTCCGGGCGGTCGAGGACGGGGGCGTTGACGACGGTGTGCTGCTCTCCCACCAGCATGGAAGCCAGGATCTCCTCGGTGGTCCGCACCGCGGAGGAGTCGTCGGTGACTGTCAGCCACTGGTGCTGCTCGTCGGCGACGATCTCGGATCCGTCGTCGAAGCTCACGCGGTAGCAGGGACGTTCGGTCATGACCTCGGTGGCCGCGACCACACGGGACGGCGTGCCGTCGGCGGCGATGACTTCGTCCCCCACCTGGACCTCGCCCATGGTGGTCCACCCCGTGGGTGTGGGGATCGCAGTGTCCAGGGCGAGCGCCTTGCCCATGGCCGGCCTCGCCGCGATGACGATCATCTGACCGCCCTGGAAGCCCTGGGTCAGCTCGTCGAGCTCGATGAAGCCGGTGGGCACACCGCGCATGCCCTCGCCGCGGGAGCCGGCGGCCTCGATCTCGTCGACCGTGGACTCGATGACCTCCTTGAGCACCGTGTAGTCCTCGGAGGAGCGGCGCTCGGCCACCTGGTAGATCTCGGCCTGGGCGGCGTTGACGATGTCGTCGACCTCGCCGTCGGAGCTGTAGCCGAGCTGCACGATCTTGGTGCCGGCCTCCACGAGCCGGCGCAGCACGCCGCGCTCGCGCACGATCTCGGCGTAGAAGCCCGCGTTGGCCGCGGTGGGCACGGAGGAGATGAGGGTGTGCAGGTACGCGGGACCGCCGACGCGCTCGATCTCGCCGCGCTTGGTCAGCTCGTCCGCCACGGTGATGGCGTCCGCGGGCTCGCCGCGCCCGTACAGGGAGATCACGGCCTCGTAGATGGACTCGTGGGCGGGCTTGTAGAAGTCGACGCCGCGCAGGACCTCCACCACGTCCGCGATCGCGTCCTTGGACAGCATCATCCCGCCGAGCACGGACTGCTCCGCGACGTTGTCCTGCGGCGGGGTCCGGCCGTACTCCCGGTCGCTCCCGGACGAGCGCTCCGACACCATCGACACCTGGTCCACCTCTCCCCGCGCACCCCGCGGACAGCGGAGCGCGCACACGACGACGCCGCCCCGATCTTCCGGGCAGCCCCTCCATTCTCGCACCGACCGCGGACACCGCTTGCCGCCCGGGCCCGTCCGTGGACACCATGGATCATGACGCTCACCACAGACCTCAGCGGTCCCTGTTCGTGGGACATCAGGACCACCCGGACGGAGCTGGCCGCGGGCCGGATCAGCCACGTGGAGCACCTCGACGCCCTGCTGGAGCGCCTGCCCACGGCGCAGCGGCTGGGCGCGGTGATCAGCGCGGACCCGGAGCTGGCCCGGGCCCTCGCCCACGCGCTGGACCGCCGGGAGACGCGGGGCCCGCTGACGGGGATCCCGCTGGCGGTCAAGGACATCGTGGACGTCGCGGGCTTCCCCACCACCGGCGGGACCCGGTCGCTGGAGCGCGACGTGGTGGCGCGGGACGCCCCCGCGGTGGCCCGCCTGCGCGAGGCCGGGGCCCTGTTCGCCCTGAAGACCAACCTGCACGAGCTGTCCTTCGGCATCACCTCCAACAACGGCTCGTACGGGCCGGTGCGCCACCCCGCCGACCCGGCGCTGAGCCCCGGCGGCAGCAGCGGGGGCTCGGCGGTGGCCGTGGCGGTGGGCCTGGTCCCGGCGGCGGTCGCCGCGGACACCGGGGGCTCGGCCCGCATCCCCGCCGCCCTGTGCGGGATCGTGGGCTTCCGGCCCACCCTGGGCCGCTACCCGTCGTCGGGCGTCCTGCCGATCGCCCACTCGCGGGACACGATCGGCCCCATGGCCCGGACCGTGGACGACATCGTGCTGCTGGACGCCCTGCTCGCGGGCGAGCACCCGCTCGGCGTGCCCGGCGCGCGGCGCCTGGAGTTCGACGACGAGGGCCCCGGCCCGCTGCACGGCGTCCGCCTCGGCGTGCCCGAGCTGTTCCTCGAGGACCTGGAGCCGGGCGTGGACACGGTCTTCGGCGCGGGCCTGCGGGCACTCGAGGCGGCGGGCGCGGAGCTCGTGCCGGTGGACGTGCGCCCCGCCCGCGAGCTGGCCGCCACGGCCGGCATGACGATCGCCCTCCACGAGTTCCTGCCCGACCTCCAGGCCTATCTGGAGGCGCGCGGCACAGGACGCTCCCTCGACGAGGTGCGGGACGGGATCGGCAGCCCGGACGTGCGGCGGATCTGGGAGCTGGCGCAGGTGTTCCGCGCCGCCGACGACGACTACCGCGCGGCCCAGGAGGACCGCCGGCTCGCTCTGCGGCTGTACACCGGGGCGATGCAGGCCCAGGGGGTCACGGCCCTGGTGCAGCCCACGTGCCCGCTGACGGCCCGGCCGATCGGCGACGACGAGACCGTGGAGCTCAACGGCCGGCGCGTGCCCACCTTCGACACCTTCACCCGCCACTCCGACCTCGCCGGCATCATCGGGACCCTCGGGATCAGCATCCCTGCCGGGCGCACCGCCGAGGGCCTGCCGGTGGGCCTGGAGCTCGCGGCGGGGCCGGGGGCGGACGCCGTGCTCCTGGACCTCGCCCGCACCGTGGAGGCGCTGCTGCGCGACCAGTGAGCCGCCGCGGTCCTTTTCGGGGGACAGCGCAACAATTCAGAGCTACAACCGTTGACGAATCCAACGGTCGCCCTCTACCGTGAGGTCACCGATGTGCGTGATGCATCTCACAACGGATTCGCCGGTGCCGGGCGCCGGCAGGACCGACCCGAGGAAGAGGACCACCATGAAGCACCCGTTCGCCAGAGCAGCCGCCGTCGGAACCGTCCTGACGTTCGCCCTGACCGCCTGCGGCGGCGGGGGCACCACCGGCGGCGGCGGGGACGGCGAGGAGCTGCAGCCGCTCACCATCGGCGTCATCCCCATCGCGCCCTCCGCGCCCGTGCAGCTCGCCCTCGACGAGGGCATCTTCGAGAAGCACGGCCTGGACGTCACGATCGAGACCGCCCAGGGCGGTGCGGCCATGCTCCCGGCCGTCTCGGGCGGCTCCATGGACATCGGCGTGGGCAACCCGCTCTCGGTCATCCTCGCCAAGGACCAGGGCCTCGACATGAAGATCCTCAGCGGCTACAGCAGCTCGATGGCCGAGGGCGAGGACATCACCGGCGTGGCCGCCAACCAGGACGCCGGCATCGCGTCCTGGGCCGACCTGGCCGGCAAGCGGGTGGCCGTGAACACGATCAACGGTCAGGGCGACCTCACCATCAAGGAGGCCGTGAGCCAGGACGGCGGCGATCCCGACGCCGTGAACTTCGTGGAGATGCCCTTCCAGGACATGCCGGCCCAGCTGGAGCGCGGGGAGATCGACGCCGCCTGGGTCCCGGAGCCGTTCCTGACCCAGCTGATCAACGGCGAGCAGACCGCCCTGGTCGGCTACAACTACCAGGACACCGTCCCGGGCCTCGACACCATGGTCACCTTCAGCAGCACGGCGTTCACCGAGGAGAACCCGGAGGTCCTCGAGAACTACGACGCCGCGATCGAGGAGGCCCTCCAGTTCGCGCAGGAGAACCCCGACCGGGTGCGCGAGACCATCGTGAGCTTCCTCAACATGCCGGAGGAGGTCGCCACCGACCTGCGGCTGGAGGAGTTCGACGCGGAGGTGGACCGCGACGAGCTCGACACGCTCGCCGAGCTGATGCTCAAGTACGACGTGATCGACAACGAGGCGAACCTGGACGAGATCGTCCAGGCCGACTAGGACCGCGGCCGCGCCGGCGGGAACTCGTCGGCGCGGTCGATGGCCTCCTCGGTCATCCGCCGGCCGAGCTCGATGAGCTCCCCGGCGCGGTGGAAGTCCAGCAGCCGCCCGGCGCTCTTCGGCACGGTGATGAGCAGGTCGGGCGGGTAGCCGGCCAGCCGGTAGCGCAGCACCATGGACTGCAGCACCTCGAGGGAGAGCTGCATGACGTCCAGCGTGCGCAGCCCCGCCGGCAGGGCGCCGAAGCCGTCCTGGGTGAGCTCCTCGGCGGCGTCCACGAGCGCGTCCCGGCCGACGTCCTGGACGGCGTCCCGGACGAGGGCCTCGGCGGGGTCCACCGGGGCCGTCCCGGCGGGGCGCAGGAACCGGGACGGGGTGCCGCGGCCGCGCGTCTCCGCCAAGCGCTCCAGGACGCTGCGCGTCAGCTCGCGGTCCAGGACGTGGGAGGCGCTGCGCCGGAACCGCTCCGCCCACTCCTCGGACGGCCGCACGGCGGACGTCTCGTGGGCGGGGACCCGGCCCTCCCCGGACTGCTGTCCTCCGGACAGGGACACCGCCACCGTCACGTCCGCGCGGGTGGCGACGGTCGCGGCGATGGGCACGGGGTTCATGATCCCCCCGTCGGCGAGCAGCCGGCCGTTGAGCATGACGGGGGTGATGATGCTCGGCAGGGCGATCGACGCGCGGACCGCCACGTCCACGGGACCCTCCTGGAACCAGACCTCCTTGCGGGCGAGCAGGTCCGTGGCCACCGCCGTGAAAGGGACGGGCAGGTCCTCGATGAGCCGGCCGGCGAGCAGCTCGCGCACCTTCGCCATGATCTTCTCCGCGCGGATCACCCCGGGCGCCGAGGGGGACGGGTCCAGCAGTCGCAGCACGTCCCGCTGGCTGAGACCCCGCACCCACTGCGCGTACGACTCCATCTGCCCGGCGGCGTGGAGGCCGCCCACGAGCGCCCCCATCGAGCTCCCCGCCACGGTCACGATGTCGTAGCCGCGCTCCTCAAGCACCTCGATCACGCCGATGTGGGCGTAGCCGCGGGCGCCTCCGCTGCCCAGCGCCAGGGCCACGCGCGTGCGTGGGGACATCCGCCGCTCCTCTCCCGCAGGGACCCGGCCACTGGACCGGCCGGGTGCCCCGAGCCTAGCCCGCCGGCCGCGGAGGACGGCTCCCGGACCGGGTGCCGGACCAGCCGGGAAGGACGGAGGAGCCTATCAGCCGGCGGCGTTTTCCACGCTGTGGACAACCGGTGGAAAACGCCGTGGACGGCTGTGCACAGGTTGGGGAGAACCCTGTGGAAAGTTATGCACAGGTCGTCGCAGACCCCGTTCTGACCAGCGGCGACGATGATGCACACCCTGTGCAGGGCGGACCGGGGCACCACCGGTGCCGTCCACAGCACCGTGTTCTCCGACTCGTGTTCCGGCCCACGTCGGAGGCGGGTCCCTCAGGAGCGCCGCACACCCCGGAGCACGCCGGGCACGATGTGCGCGCCACGGACCCGCACGCCCTGTCCGGGGGGCCGGAGCGGGCCTCCGCCCTCAGGAGACCGAGGCGAGCAGCGCCAGCCACAGCAGCGGGTGGCAGAGCACCGACAGCCCCAGCAGCACCAGGAACCGGACCCGCTCGGACGCGAACCCGATGGCCCCCGCGAGGGCCACCACCGCCGTCACGGTGGCCCCCACCGCCGCCGCCGCGACGAAGCCGATCACGAAGAACGCCATGGAGGTCTCGGGCCCCGCGGAGTTCCCGCCCAGGAAGGCCACGACAAAAGCCAGTACGGTGAAGAGGAGGCACCCCACGCCGAACCAGTACAGGGCGGACGGTGAGACGCGGGAGATCAGGGACGGCATGGACCCATTGTCCCCCGGGGAACCCGACGGCCCCGCCGCACCGGCCCGCGGCCGCCCGAACGCCCGACCGACGCATCCGACCCCTCCAGGAGGTCCCCGTGGACGACAACCAGCGCATGTGGGAGGACCGGTACGCCTCCGGGGGGTCCTCCCCCGACGGCGCCCAGCCGCACCCCGAGGTGGCCGCCCTCCTGGACCGGACGGCCCGGGAGCGCACGGGCGGCCCGCCGACCGCCCTCGACCTGGGCGCGGGCACCGGCCGCCACACCCTGGCCCTGGCGGCGGCCGGCTACGACCCCACGGCCGTGGACTTCTCCCCCAGCGCCGTGCGGACCATCGCCGGGGCGCTGGCGGAGCGCGGCCTGCCCGGCCGCGCCCTGGTCGCCGACCTGCGGACCTGGACCCCCGAGCAGGAGCAGCGCTCCGGGCCCGACGCCGTGCCCCCGCAGTTCGACCTGATCGTGGCCGCGTACTTCCAGCACGACCTGGCGCTGCTGCGCCGCGCCGCCGAGTGGCTCGTCCCCGGCGGCCGGCTGCTGTGGATCACGCACGCCCCCGGCAGCGTCGAGGGCCCGCCCCCGACCGTGCCCCGGCCGACCCTCCAGGAGACCGTCGCCGTGCTCGAGGGCAAGGGACTGGACCTGCTGCGCGCCGAGCAGGTGCGCACCACCGACACCGCGCTCGACGTCGTCCTCGAGGCCCTCCGGCCCCACTGAGCGCTCCCGCCGGCCGATTCCGCTGGAGACGCCGGACATGCGGAAAGGGCCCCTGCGGCGCACCGCGGGGGCCCTTTCCGTGCTTGCACGGACCGGAGGAACCGATCAGGCGGGGACGACCTCGAACTCGACGTTCGCGTTGACGTCCTCGTGCAGACGCACGGAGGCCTGGTACACACCGGTGGTCTTGATGTGCTGGTTGAGCTCGACCTTGCGCTTGTCCACGGAGCCGAGGCCGGCGGCCTCGACGGCCTTGGCCACGTCCTCGGCCTTGACGGTGCCGAAGAGGCGACCCTCGGAGCCGGCCTTGACCGGGATGGTCACGGTGGCCGAGGTCAGCTTCTGCGCCAGGACCTGGGCGTCCTCGAGCGAGGCGACCTCGCGCGCGGCGCGGGCGGCCTTGATGCTCTCGATCTGCTTCTCGCCGCCGCGCGACCACGGGGTCGCGAAGCCGCGCGGGAAGAGGTAGTTGCGGGCGTACCCGTTCTTGACCTCGACCACGTCACCGGCAGCGCCGAGACCCGTGACCTCGGTCGTCAGGATGATCTTTGCCATGAGTGTCTGTCCTCTCTGATCAGCGGCCGGCGCCGGAGTAGGGCAGCAGCGCGACCTCGCGGGCGTTCTTGATCGCCAGGGCGATCTTGCGCTGCTCCTGCACGGTCACACCGGTGACGCGGCGGGCGCGGATCTTGCCGCGATCGGAGATGAACTTGCGCAGCAGCGCAACGTCCTTGTAGTCGATCTCAGTGACTTTGGCAGCCTTGAGCGGGTTCTGCTTTGGTTTGGGCTTACGGAGTTCAGCCTTGGCCATCGTGGTGCTCCTTGTTCTTCGAGTGGAGCCCGCGGCTTGTCACCGCGGGATGGGGTGGATGGGAAAAGTGCGGAAGGTCTAGAACGGCGGTTCGTCGTCCTGGCCGCTGCCCCAGTCGTAGTTCCCGCCGGAGGACTGGCTCCAGGGGTCGCTCTGGGGTGCGGCCTGCGGAGCGGGCTGGCGTCCGCCGCCGGAGCGGCCGCCCTGGCCGAAGCCGGAGCCGCCGCCCTGCTGGCCGCCGCCACCGCCGCCGAACCCGGAGTCGCCCCCGAATCCGCCGCCGGCCGGGGCGCCGGCGCCGAAGCCGCCGCCCTGCTGACCGCCGCCCTGCTGGCCGCCGAAGCCGCCGCCCTGCCCGCCGGAGCGGGCGTTGCGGTTGACCTTCGCGGAGGCGTAGCGCAGGGAAGGACCGACCTCGTCGACGTCGAGCTCGGTGACGGTGCGCCGCTCGCCTTCCTTGGTGTCGTAGGACCGCGACTTGAGCCGACCCTGGACGATGACGCGCATGCCCTTCTGCAGCGACTCCGCCACGTTCTCGGCCGCCTCGCGCCACACGGAGCAGCGGAGGAACAGGGTCTCCCCGTCCTTCCACTCGTTGGACTGGCGGTCGAAGGTGCGGGGCGTGGACGCAACGGTGAAGTTGGCCACCGCCGCACCCGACGGGGTGAAGCGCAGCTCGGGGTCAGCGGTCAGGTTGCCGATTACGGTGATGACGGTGTCACCAGCCATGTGGACCTCCCGGGTCGAGGATGTTCGCGGTCGTGCGGGACGTGCTGGGATCTCTCAAGCATCTCACCGGGGGCCCGGTCGGGGCGCCCTCGGTGATCAGTTGTGAAGTCCTTACTCGGCGGAGATCTTCTGCTCTTCCGGGCGGATGATCTTGGTGCGCATGATGGCCTCGTTGAGGTTCAGGACGCGGTCGAGCTCCTGGGTGGTCTGCGGGGTCGCGGTAAACCGGACGACCGCGTAGATACCCTCGGTCTTCTTCTGGATCTCGTAGGCGAGGCGACGACGGCCCCAGATGTCGACGTTGTCGACGGTCCCGTTGTCCTTGGTGACGACCTCGAGGAACTTCTTGAGAGTCGGCTCCACGGCACGATCCTCGACCTCGGGGTTGATGATCACCATCAGTTCGTACTCACGCATGTTCGAACCCACCTCCTTCGGGCTGAGCGGCTGCGGTCCTTCCGCAGCAGGAGGTTCTGTAGCGTCGTCCGCGCGCCGGCACCGCACGTCGGGCGGCGGGCACACAGACCTCACAACACTACTACACCCGCGGCCCCGCGCCCAACGGGGCGGGCGCGGGGCCGCGGTGGTCAGGGAACGGGGGCTCAGTACCGGTAGGCGCTGCGGGCGATCGAGGCGTTCACGAGGGCCGTGCGGAACGGCATGGTGAAGACGTCCACGAACATCAGCAGCATCCACGGGATCAGGAACAGGATCCCGACGCCGACCCCCGCGAGGGTCCAGCCCAGGCCCCCGAGGAACAGGTAGATCAGGCCCCAGATCGGCTGGCGCAGGTAGAACTTGTGGATGCCCAGCCAGCCCAGGAAGAGCCACAGGACGTAGGCGAGGACCACGGACTTCCCGCCCACCACGTTGACCACGGGCGGCCCGGGGTACGGGGCGCCGCGCCCGCCCCCGCCGAAGGGCTGCCCGCCGAACGGCTGCCCGTGGGGCGCCCGGGAGTACCCGGCGCGGCCGGGGTCGTCGTTCAGCGGGACGGGGCGGTAGTACTCGGGCTCGGGAGCCACGCGGATCCTTTCGGGGCGCCCGGGATCGGGCTGCGGGAAGGGCGGACAGGAACTGCTGCGGAGCGTCCTCGGCGGACGTCCTGACCCGTTCAACCGTTCGCCGGCGGCCGGTATTCCGGAGCTGTGACCCGATAAATCATACTTCTGTGCCCGAATTGCACCCAGGGGCGCATCCGTGCTGGACTGAGGATGTCCTAAGTCACAGGGACCACCGGGACCCACGACTTCCGCGCCACTCCAGGAGCCGACCTTGCGCACTGCCCGACCCCTCGCCCGCACCGCGGGCCTGCTGACCACTTCTGCCCTGGCGCTCGGACTCGCCGCGTGCGGCTCCGGGGAGACCGGCGGCACCACCGGCGCCGAGGAGACCGCGGGCACCGGCGGCGGCGACAACAGCCTCACGGTCTACAGCGGGCGCGACGAGGCGCTCGTGCAGCCGCTGATCGACCGGTTCAGCGAGGAGACGGGCATCGAGGTGGAGGTCCGCTACGGCGGCACGGCCGAGATGGCGGCGCAGCTGCTCGAGGAGGGCGAGAACTCCCCGGCGGACGTGTTCCTCGCCCAGGACGCCGGCGCCCTGGCCGCCGTCTCCGGGGAGGGTCTGCTCACGGAGCTGCCCGCGGAGACCACGGAGCAGGTCCCCGAGACCTACCGCGCGGAGGACGGCACCTGGGTGGGCGTCACCGGTCGCTCCCGCGTGCTCGTCTACAACGAGGAGGCGGTCCCCGAGGCGGAGCTGCCCGCCTCCGTCTTCGACCTCACGGAGCCCGAGTGGGAGGGCCGTGTGGGCATCGCCCCGACCAACGCGTCCTTCCAGGCGTTCGTCACGGCCATGCGCGTGGAGCACGGTGACGAGCGGACCCGCCAGTGGCTCGACGACCTCGCCGCGAACGACCCGCAGATCCGCGAGAAGAACGGGATGATCGTCTCCGACGTCAACGAGGGCGTCATCGACACCGGTCTCGTCAACCACTACTACCTCTACGAGCTGGCCCAGGAGGAGGGCACGCCCGCCGAGGACCTCGCCGCCTCCCTGCACTTCTTCCCCGACGGCGACACCGGCGCGCTGGTCAACGTCTCCGGCGTGGGCCTCGTCAACGAGCAGGAGGACGCTGACGGCCAGGCCTTCGTCGACCACCTGCTGAGCCAGCAGGGCCAGGAGTACTTCCGGGACGAGACCCACGAGTACCCGATGGTCGAGTCGGTCGACCCGCCCGAGGGCCTGCCGGCCCTCGACACCCTCGAGGTGCCCGAGGTCGACCTCAACGATCTCGAGGACCTGCAGACCACCGTGACGATGATCTCGGAGGCTGGTCTCAGCTGAGCGCACGGCGCCCCCGTTCCGTCCTGACCACCGCGGCCGTCCTGGCCGCGGTGGTCGCGCTCGTGCCCCTGTTCTACATCCTGGTGCGGACCGGGCAGGGCGGCGTGGGCGCCTGGTGGGAGCTGGTCACCACGGAGCGCACGGCCCGGCTGGCGGCGACGAGCCTGGCCCTGGCCCTCGTCGTCACGGCGGGCTCCCTCGTGCTGGGGGTGGGCAGCGCCTACCTGGTGACCCGGACGAACGTGCCGTTCCGCCGTGGCTTCGCGGTGCTGGCCGCCCTGCCCCTGGCCGTGCCCAGCTACGTCGCCGCCTACACCTGGGTGTCGGTCGCGGACCTGTGGTCCTCCGCGGCCCGCTTCGAGGGCTTCGGCGCGGCGGTGGTGGTGCTGACGCTCTACACCTACCCGTACGTCTACCTGCCCGTGGCCGCCGCGTTCGCGGGCGCGGACGTGGCCCAGGAGGAGGTGGCCCGCTCCCTGGGCCGGGGGCCGTGGCGCACGCTCACCACCGTGAGCCTCCCCCAGGTCCGCCCGGCCATCGCCGGCGGCGGGCTGCTGGCGATCCTCTACATCCTCTCGGACTTCGGCGCCGTCTCGATCCTGCGCGTGGACACCTTCACCCGGGCCATCTTCACGGCCTTCAGCGCCGGCTTCGACCGGGCCACCGCCCTGAGCCTGTCCACGATCCTCGTCCTGCTGACGGTGCTCGTGCTGACCCTCGAGGGCCGCACCCGGCGGCGGGACGCCCGCTACGAGTCCGCCGGCGCGGGCCGGGCCACGAGCACCCTGGACCTGGGCCGCAGCCGGTGGGCGGCCGCGGCGGTGCTGACCGCCACGGCCCTGCTGGCGCTGGGGGTGCCCGCCGTCTCGATGCTGCGGTGGATGACCGCGGGCACGTCCCGCGCCGACTCCTGGGGGCAGGTCCTCACGGCCGCGGCGGGCTCCCTCACGGTGTCCCTGGCCGGCGCCCTGCTGACCATGGTCCTGGCCCTGCCCATCGGCATCCTCGCCGCCCGGCACCCCGGCCGGCTCAGCGCCCTGACCGAACGGGCCGCCTACCTCGCGCACAGCCTCCCCGGGGTGGTGGTGGGACTGTCCCTGGTCTTCCTCGGCGTGACCGTCCTGATGCCGCTCTACCAGACCACGTGGCTGCTGGCGTTCGCCTACGCCACCCTGTTCCTGCCGCTGGGCGTGGCGGCGGTGACCGGCGCCGCGGCGCAGGCACCGCCGGCGCTCGAGGAGGTGGGCACGTCGCTGGGCCGCTCCCCCGCCCAGGTCTTCCGCTCGGTGACCCTGCCGCTGACCCTGCCCGGCATCGGCGCCGGCGCGGCCCTGGTGTTCCTCACCTGCATGAAGGAGCTGCCCGCCACGCTCATGCTGCGGCCCACGGGGCTGGACACGCTGGCCACCGAGCTGTGGCAGGCCACCAGCTACCAGCGCTACGCCGAGGCCGCCCCCTATGCCTTCCTCCTGGTGCTGCTCGCGACGATCCCCACGTGGGCCCTCGTCCGCCGCAGCGGCGTGGTCACGACCACCCGGACCCGGACACCGGCCCGCATCCTGGACGAGGAGCTGATCATCCATGACTGACGTCGCGATCAACCGGGTCGGGAAGTCCTTCGGCCCCGTCCGGGCGCTGCAGGGCGTGGACCTGAGCATGCGCTCGGGCGAGTTCGTGGCCGTGCTGGGCCCCTCGGGCTGCGGCAAGACCACGCTGTTGCGCTGCGTGGCGGGCTTCGAGCAGATCGACGAGGGGCGGATCGCGCTGGGCGGCCGCCTCGTGGCGCTGCCGGGCGTCCACGTGCCCCCGCACCGGCGGCACGTCGCGGTGGTCCCGCAGGAGGGGGCGCTGTTCCCGCACCTGGACGTGGCCGGCAACGTGGCCTACGGGCTGCGCCGCGGCCGCAAGGACCGGGCCGCCCGGGTGGAGCAGTGCCTCCAGCTGGTGGGCCTCGGCGGGTACGGTGCCCGGATGCCCCACGAGCTCTCGGGCGGACAGCGCCAGCGCGTGGCCGTGGCTCGGGCGCTGGCCCCTCGGCCGCCCCTCGTGCTGCTCGACGAGCCCTTCAGCGCCCTCGACGCCTCCCTGCGCTCGGAGCTGCGCCGGGACGTCCGCCGGGCGCTGCGGGAGGACGGCGCCACGGCGATCCTCGTGACCCACGACCAGGGGGAGGCCCTGTCCATGGCGGACCGGGTGGCCGTGATGAACGGCGGCCGGATCCGCCAGGTCGGCACCCCGGCGGAGATCTACCGGCAGCCGGCGGACGCGTGGGTGGCGGGCTTCGTGGGCGAGGCCGTCCTCGTCCCGCTGGACGGCGCCACGGCCGGCACCCGGCGCGACTCCCCCCTCGGGCCGCTGGTCCTGCGCCAGGACGACCGCCCCTGGACCGGGCCGATGGCCGCGGTGGTCCGGCCCGAGCAGGTGCTCCTGGCGCACAAGCGGACCCCGCAGGCCGGGCGCGGCGAGCCGGCCGTGGTGACCCGCGTGGACTACCACGGCCACGACACGCTCGTGGCCTTCCGGCTCTCGGACGGGACCGAGGCCATGTCCCGGATGGTCGACGGCCCGCTCGTGGACTACCGTCCCGGTGACCGGGTGTTCGCCCTGGTCGACGGCGAGGTCACGGCCGTCCCGGCGAGCTGAGCCGGTCCCCCGGACGCAGACGCTCAGAGACGCCGGGACACCCCCGAGGGGCAGTACCCCGGGGCGCCGAGCCGCCAGGGCCACCACAGCCACGGGAGCACCGGTCTAGTCCAGGCCCACCTCGATGTCGGCGCTCTGGCCCGTGGAGCGCACGGCGGCGCGGACGGGGAACTCGATCCGCTCCGTGACGGTCTCCCCGTCCTCCTCGTAGCTCAGCCGCGCCTCCGCGGGCCGGTGCGCGTCCGCCGTCCAGCGCAGCGGGTCCGCCGGGTCCGGGACCAGGACCAGGGCGGGCCGGGAGACCAGCCGCCACCGGACGCCGGTGATCTCCGGGTCCGGCGTCCCGGTCGCCGCCGCGGACGGCTCGAGCGGCTCCTGCGGGGCCGCCCAGCGCCGGGACGAGGGGCAGTCCTCGGGGGACAGCTCGTCGGAGTCGGTGCAGCTCTCCAGCCATTCCTCGATCCGGTCGTCGACCTCCTGCCACATCCTCGGGGAGGGCTCGATCCGCAGCGCCACCGAGGCCGGTGCCGGATCCCGGAACGCCACGGTGTGCGGCTCCAGGGGCGGGTCCGCCGTGTAGTAGGAGTTCCCGGGCAGCCCGATCGCGTAGTCCCCGGGCAGGGCCTCGAAGCGCCAAGTGCCGCCGGGGCCCTCGGGGTCGGGCACCCGGTCGTCCGGGTCCGGGCGGACGGTCTCCCCGTTGACGGAGAGCTCGTCGAGGGGGGCGGGCAGGTGGATCGAGAAGGGGGCCGCGTCCGGGGAGTCGAGTTGCCACTGGTCGTTGAAGGGACCGCTGCGCCGCACCTGGTGCACCCCGTAGACGTGGACCTCCTCCCGGTCCCGGGCGCCGTCGGGTCCGTCCCACCACACGCGCGCCCGGATCTCGGCGCGGCTCCCGCGGCGGTCCACGCCCAGGATCTCGTAGCCGCCGATCCGCCCCGCGGCGTTGCGGTACACGCGGTTCGAGAAGATGTTCAGGGTGGGGTCCGCCACGACGGCCTCGGTGCGGGACAGCAGCTGCCGCGAGCGCCCGTTCTCGAGCCCGCCGAGCCACGTGGCCACCGGGTCCTGCGGCTCCCGGTCCACGAAGACCCAGTTGACCACGGAGCTGAACACGGTCACGAGGACCACCACGACCGTCAGCCAGTGCAGCAGGGTCCGCCGCAGGCCCCGGGCGTCGACCGCGGAGAGGGCCTCGCCGGCCTCCCGCTCCCGTGACACCGACACCGCAGCTCCCGTTCCCCAGGGGTCCGTCCGGCACTCGGCCCGGACGGTGCGGGCCGCGTCCCGGCCCACCAGCTCACATCGTAGGGCCGGCGTCGCCGCCGGGACGGAAGAACCGCTAGAGCGCGCGCCTCCGGGTGGCCAGGATCCCGGCCGCGACGAGCACCAGGCCCCAGGCGCCGTAGACGAGGCCGGACTCCACGTGGGTGAGCACCGGGTCGGCGGACTGGTACATCGTGGTCAGCTGGGTGCCGGCCGCCCCCGGGGAGTACGGCTTGACGTCCTCGAGCCACTCGAAGGACAGCGCGAACAGCACGATCTCCAGGACCATCACCAGCACCACGAGCACCACGATCCCCCACGTCGTGGACTTCAGCAGGGCCCCGAGCCCGAAGCCCAGCCACGCGGTGACCATGTAGAAGACGCCCACCGCCAGGACGTTGAGCAGGACGGGCTCCTGCCACACGTCGTAGCCGAGGTCCCCGCCCGCCAGGACCGGCTGGACGACGAGGTGGCACAGGAGCCCGCTGAGCACCCCGAAGAGGAACGCGACCACGGAGAGCACCACGGTCTTGGCGAGCATCACCGGGGTGCGCCGCGGCACCGCCGTCATGGTGGTGCGGATGGCGCCGGTGGCGTACTCGGAGCCGATGAACAGCACGGCCAGCGCTCCCAGGAGCAGCATGACGAGCTGCAGGCCGCTGTTGGCGCTCGTCATGGCCAGGTACTCGCTGAAGCCCATCCCGTCCGGCAGGGCAATGTCGGACTGCGCGGCGATCTGCCGGTCCGACTCGGCGGCGAACGCGTCCTGCTGCTGCTGGACCTCCTCCTCGGTGAGCCCGAGCTCCTCCGGGGACCGTCCGTCCAGCGACTCGTCGACCTGCTCCTGCGCGGTCTGCTCGTTGAAGCTCTGCAACGACGTGGTGCTCCAGGCGCCCAGCGCCGCGAAGCCCAGGGACAGCAGCAGGGCGACGCCGAGCAGGATCCAGTGCGAGCGCAGGGAGCGGAACTTGATCCACTCCGAGCGCAGGACCCGGCCGAAGCCCAGCCGCACCCGGGACGCGGGGTCGGACGGCCCGGTGCGCTCCGGGGTACCGGTCTGCGGGCGGGGGGCGGTCGAGGTGCTGGTGCTCATGCTCGGTCTCCGGTTCGTGCGGCGGCGCCCGCCCAGGGCGCCGGGTCGGTCGGTGCGGGAGCGCCGCCGGAGCGGTACTCGACCTCGTTCTGGGTCATGGCCATGTACACGTCCTCGAGGGTCTCCGTGAGGGGGGTGAGCTCGTGGACCAGCACCCCGTGGGAGAGGGCGGCCTCGGCGATGCGCCGCGGCTCCGGCCCCGTGACCAGGAGCCCGTCGTCGTCGAACTCCGTGATGCCGGCGTCCGTGCCCTGCAGGGCGCGGCGCATCGCCTCCCGGTCGGTGGCGCGCAGCCGGGTGCGCGTGCGGCCCCCGGCGAGGATCTGCTGGATCGGCGCGTCCGCGAGGATCCGGCCCCGGCCGATCACCACGAGGTGGTCGGCGGTCTGCGCCATCTCGGACATGAGGTGGGAGGACAGGAAGACCGTGCGGCCCTCCGAGGCGAGGAACTTGGCGAGGTGGCGCACCCACACCACGCCCTCGGGGTCCAGTCCGTTGACGGGCTCGTCGAGGATCACGGTGTGCGGGTCGCCGATCAGCGCCGCGGCGATCCCGAGGCGCTGGCCCATGCCGAGGGAGAAGCCTCCCACCCGCTTGTCGGCCGCGGCCCCGAGCCCCGTGAGGTCCACGACCTCCTGGACGCGGGACTTGGCGATGCCGTGGGTCGCGGCGAGCGCCGAGAGGTGCGCGCGCGCGGTGCGCCGGGGGTGGACCGCCTTCGCGTCCAGCAGCACCCCGACCTCCGCGAGCGGCGCCCGGTGCTGGGCGTACGGCCTGCCGTTGACGCGGGTGTGGCCCCGGGTCGCGGACTCCAGCCCGACGACGAGGCGCATCGTGGTCGACTTGCCGGCCCCGTTGGGCCCCAGGAACCCGGTCACCTTGCCGGGGCGGACGGTGAAGCTGACGTCGTCCACCGCCGTCTTGCCGCCGTAGGTCTTCGTCAGGTTCTCGATCTCGATCACCGGCGCTCCTTCCGAGCACTCGTCGGTTCTTCTCCGCCACCAACCTACGGGAGAGCCGGCGCGGGACGGCACCGCCGTCAGGATGAACCCGTGCGGGCGTGGCGGCCGCCGGCCTCCCCCTCCCGGCGGAGCCGGGACGCTCAGCCGGCCTCGGAGAGCCCGATCCGCCGCGCCTGACCGCCCCGCAGGACGTCGACCGCGACCGCGACCACCAGGAGGACGAGGAGCAGCACGCGCACCGCCGCGAGCAGGTCCTGCGCGTCCCAGCCGATCAGGCCGAGCCCGGGCAGCACCGGCCAGGTCGGCTCGGGCAGGACCAGGGTGGTCCACCACAGGACCTCGACGAGCTGCCAGGCGGCGAACTCGAGCCAGTTGCGCCGGCTGAGCACCACGAGGGGCGCCAGCCAGAGCACGTGGACGAGGGAGTAGGCGGGACCGGAGAGCACGAGCACGGCCAGCAGGAGGAACGCGATCTGGACGACGCTGGGCTCCTGCCGGGTGAGCAGGGTCAGCACGAGCACCGCCACGAGGCCCAGCACGAGGGCCAGGAGCACCCACTGCCCCGCCCCCGCCGGGTCCGGGGCCGCACCCGTGCGCGCCTGCTCCACCCGGGCCCAGACGCCCCAGGAGGAGGAGCCCTCCACGGGCCCGTCCCAGGGCAGGCGGAGCTGCCGGACCCACCGGTCCGGGGCGGAGAGCAGGAACGGCCCGTTGACCAGCGCCCAGGTGAGCAGCGTCCCGGCCAGGACCACCGCGAAGTCCCGGAACTGCCGGTACCGCACGGCCAGGAGCAGCACGGCCAGGAGGACCACCAGGGGGAACAGCGCCACGGACGCCGCGAGACCCAGCAGGATCCCCGCCGGCACGGGGCTGCCCCGGACGTGGAAGAGCAGCGCCAGCATCATCAGCAGCACGGCCCACAGGTCCCACGTGCCGAAGCCCACCAGGACCACCACCGGTGCGAGCGCCAGCACGAACGCGTCCGCGCCGCGCCTGCCGGAGAGCGCGGAGACCGCGGCCACCGTGCCGATCCACACCAGGGCCAGCAGCAGCACGGAGAGGTCGGCGAACACGCCCCGGTCCACGTCCGTCCCGAACAGCGCGGAGAGGCGGGCCGCGAACCAGCCGACCACCGTGGTGATCATCCCGACCAGGGCGGGCTGGTCCCCCGCGGGCCCGCCCGTGAAGAACCCGCCCGCCCCGGACGCCTCGCCGGGCGCGATCTCGGTGGCGCACAGCGCGGGCAGGCTCTCCGCGGCGCCCCAGCCGGGCACCCGGCAGGGCAGCCGCAGCAGCCAGGCCGTCATGACCGCGTAGAGGCTCAGGCCGACGAGCAGCGCCCGGTGGCCGCCCCGGGACCCGCCCAGGGGGCTCACGGCCCCTCCCGCCGTCCGCGCAGCACGCCCGCCCCGATCCCGGCCCGAAGGACCGCAGTGAGGTCGGAAGATATGTCTTCACCGATATATGCACTCCGGGGGCAGCAGAGGACGTTCCCGGCGGCGCCGGCGCCGGACCGGGGGCTCACAGGGTGTCCGCGGCCCAGGCCCGCAGCCGCCGCTCGGCCTCCTCCGGCCCCAGCTCCCCCTCGTCCAGGCGCAGGTCCAGCAGGAACTTGTAGGCCCGGCCCACCGCCGGCCCCGGCGGGATGCCGAGCACCGCCATGATCCGCTCGCCGTCCAGCTCCGGCCGCACGGCGTCGAGCTCCTCGCGCGCGGAGAGCTCCTCGATCCGCGCCTCGAGGTCGTCGTAGGCGGCGGCGAGCCGTGCCACCTTCCGCCGGTTCCGGGAGGTCACGTCCGCCCGCGTGAGCCGGTGCAGCCGCTCCAGGCACTCCCCGGCGTCCCGGACGTAGCGGCGCACGGCGGAGTCGGTCCACTCGGCGTCCCCGTAGCCGTAGAAGCGCATGTGCAGCTCGACCAGCCGGCCCACCGTCCTGATCGTGTCGTTGTCGAAGCGCAGGGCCCGCATCCGCTTGGCCGTGAGCTTCGCGCCCACCACCTCGTGGTGGCGGAAGCTCACGGCACCGGACTCCTCGAAGCGCCGGGTCGCGGGCTTGCCGACGTCGTGCATGAGCGCGGCGAAGCGCAGCGCGAAGTCGGGCCCGGGCACGGGGCCGTCCGGACCGGACTCCAGTGCCGCGGCCTGCTCCATGACGGTCAGGGAGTGCTGGTAGACGTCCTTGTGCCGGTGGTGCTCGTCCGTCTCGAGCTGGAGCGCGGGCACCTCGGGCAGCACGACCTCGGCGAGCCCCGTGCTCACCAGGAGGTCGATGCCGCGGCGGGGCCGGCGCCCGCAGACCAGCTTGACGAGCTCCTCCCGCACGCGCTCGGCCGAGACGATCGCGATGCGCTCCGCCATGCCGGTCATGGCCGCGCGCACCTCGGGCGCCACCTCGACGTCGAGCTGGGACGCGAAGCGGGCGGCGCGCATCATGCGCAGGGGGTCGTCCGAGAAGGAGTCCTCCGGGGCGCCCGGGGTGCGCAGCGCCCGGGCGTGCAGGTCCTTGATCCCGCCGTGCGGGTCCACGAGCTCCAGGCCGGGCAGCCGCAGCGCCATGGCGTTGATGGTGAAGTCGCGGCGGAACAGGTCGTCCTCGAGGGAGTCGCCGAAGGCCACCTGCGGCTTGCGGGAGTCCGCGTCGTAGGCCTCGGCCCGGTAGGTGGTCACCTCCAGCTGGACGTCGCCGCGGCGCATCCCGATGGTCCCGAAGGCGCGGCCGATCTCCCACACCGCGTCCGCCCACCCCGTGACCACGGCGAGCGTCTCCTCGGGCGTCGCGTCGGTGGTGAAGTCCAGGTCCAGGGAGGGCCGGCCGAGGAAGAGGTCCCGCACGGGCCCGCCCACGAGGGAGAGCTCGTGGCCGGCGGCGGAGAACCGCCGCCCCAGGTCGAGGGCGGCGGGGTGGATCGCGTGGGCGTCGGGGAGCTGCGTCATGGTGCCGCCCATTGTTCCAGACCCCGGGGCGCGGACCCGGCCGCCGCGGCCCCGCCGGAACCGACCGCCGGAGCCCCTCCCCCGCTCCGGCGGGAGCCCGGGCGATTGTGGCAAGGTAGGAGACATGGCTTTCCCCGTACCCAGCGCACCGAAGAAGCGGCCGACCGCGCCGGCCGCTGCGCTGCCCACGGTCGAGGAAGTCTCCGCCGGCGGGATCGTCGTCGACCTCGGCGCGCCCTCCCACCCGGTGGCCATCATCGCCCGGATCAACCGCGGCGGGCGCCTCGAGTGGTGCCTGCCCAAGGGCCACCCCGAGGGCGAGGAGTCCAACGAGGAAGCCGCGATCCGCGAGATCGAGGAGGAGACCGGCATCGCCGGTGAGGTGCTGAGCCCGCTGGGCAGCATCGACTACTGGTTCACGGTCTCCGGGCACCGCGTGCACAAGACGGTGCACCACTTCCTGCTGCGCGCCACGGGCGGTCACCTCACCACGGACAACGACCCCGACCACGAGGCCGTGGACGTCGCCTGGGTGAACATCGACGACCTCGGCCGGAAGCTGTCCTTCCCCAACGAACGGCGCATCGCCGACATCGCCCGTGAATACATCATCCACCAGCTCTGAGACCGCGGAGCCCTCCGGGCCGGCCGGGAAGGGCACCCCGGCGGCCCCGGCCCGCCGCTCGGGCGCGGCCTCCAGCGCCATCATGGCCTCGGGCACGCTCGTCTCCCGCGCGCTGGGGTTCGTCAAGACGGTCCTCATCACGGTGGCGATCGGCTCCATCACGACCGTCTCCGACGTCTTCGAGCTCGCGAACACGCTGCCGAACCTGATCTACGTCCTCGTGGCGGGCGGCATCTTCAACGCCGTCCTGGTGCCGCAGATCATCAAGGCCTCCAGGACCGCCGACGACGGCGGGGCCGACTACATCGCCCGCCTGCTCACCCTCGCCGTGCTCGCCCTGCTGGGGGTCACGGCGGTCGTGGTGCTGCTGGCGGGACCCATCATCCGGACCATGGGCACCGACTGGACCGAGGAGCAGCTCTCGCTCGGGCTGACGTTCGCGCTGTTCACGTTCCCGCAGATCTTCTTCTACGGCCTCTACACCGTGGTGGGGCAGGTCCTGAACGCCCGCGGCGCCTTCGGCTGGTACATGTGGGCGCCGGTGGTCAACAACGTGGTGGCCATCGCAGCGCTGCTCGTGTTCGTCCAGCAGTTCGGGGCGTACGCCGAGACGGTGCACACCCTCGAGAACTGGTCCCCGGCCAAGACCTTCTGGCTGGCGGCCATGGCCACGGTGGGCGTCGCGGCCCAGGCCCTCGTGCTGTTCTGGCCGCTGCGCCGGCTCGGGCTGGGACTGCGCCCGAAGTTCGGCTGGCGCGGCATCGGCCTCTCCACCGCGGCGCGGCTCGCGGGCTGGACCCTCGCCACCGGGGTCCTCGCCAACCTGGCGTTCCTGACCCTGACCAAGGTCGCGGCGATCCCCACCGGCTACCGCCCGGAGTACCTCGCGATGGACCCGCCGCAGCAGATCGCGGGCGTGGCGGCCCTCAACCAGGCCTCGATGCTGTACTCCCTCCCGCACGGGGTGATCGGGCTGTCCATCGCCACGGTGCTGTTCAACCGGATGGCCGCCGCCTCGACGGACGGGGACCGGGCCGGGATGGTCGCGTCCCTGTCCTCGAGCCTGCGCATCACCGGGGTGGCGACGGTCTTCGCCACCGTCGCCCTCGTGGTCTTCGCCGGCCCCCTCGGCATGCTCTTCAGCGGCGGCGTCCCCTCCGCGGGGGCCGTGGTCGGCCAGGTGATCACGGTGATCGCGATCGGCGCGCCCTTCATGTCGGTGTCCTTCATGCTCGGCCGGGCGTTCTACGCGCAGGAGGACGCCCGCACCCCGTTCCTCGTGCAGGTCGGCGTCGCCCTCTTCACCGTGGTCTCGGCGCTGCTGATCTGGTCGTTCGTCCCGCCGGACCTCATCGTCTTCGCGGTCGCCGCGTGCTACGCGGCCCAGAACGTCCTGAGCGCGCTGATCTACCACGTGGTCCTGGTCCGCCGGATCGGGGACTACGACGTGGCCCGGATCGTGGACTCCCACGCCCGGATCCTCGTGGCGTCCCTGCTCGCCGGCGCGGTGGGTGCCGTGGCCCTGGTCCTGCTCGGCGGATACGACCCCGCCGGCTTCCCCTGGACCAACCAGCTGACGGCGATCGCGACCGTCGCCGCGGGCGGGACCGTCATGGGGATCGCCTACCTGGGCGCCCTCAAGCTCTGCCGCGTCCGGGAGCTCGACAGCCTCGTGTGCCCGCTCCTCGCGCGCCTCGGCCGCTGACCGCCCCGACCGGGCGGACCGGGCGCCCGGACCGAGCGCTCGGACCGGCCGTGTGACGAGGCTCTCGGCCGCGGGAGGCCGGGACCGGTAAAGTGCTGAGTGGTCGGTGACGTGGGTCAGGAACACCCCTTCTGCCCCGCCGGCCACCCCCGCCCGCGAATTCCGGCCCCCGCCGCGGATTCCCGACCCCCAGGGAGCCAACGTGCCCGCACCGATGAAGCTCGGTTCCGTCCTCGGCGGCCGCTACAAGGTCGTCACCGACGTGCTGGCCACCGCCGAGGGCGACCGCGTGCTCGAGGGACAGGACCAGATCCTCGGCCGCCGCGTGTCGATCCTGCTGCCCGCGGAGCGGCACACGTCCCTGCTCGTGGAGAACGCCCGCTCCATGGCCAACGGCAGCATCGGCGCCCCCTTCCAGATCCTGGACCTGGGCCAGGCGGAGGCGCACACCTACCTCGTGACCTCGCACACCCCGGCCGCGGACATGCTGGACTCCCTGCTCGTGGAGCCGGACGACGTCGAGGACGAGTCCCTCAGCGACGACATCTTCGGCGCCCCGCGCGGCAGCGGCCCCGGGTCCTACGTGTACGACGAGCCGGACCCCACCAGCCCGACCCCCGTGGTCGCGACCGAGGCCTCCGACGACCTCGGCGGCGCGGCCCCCCAGCCCAAGGTCACCCGGTGGCGGGACGACGACTCGTACGACGACGCCGCGCCCGCCCCCTCGGTGCGCACCCGTCTCGGCCGGCCGGTGCGGGTCAGCGCCACCTCGACCCGCTCGACCCTCTTCGACCGCGCGGCGGCGAGCGGCACGGCGGCCTCGGCCGTCCGCACGGCCGGGACGGACATCGACCCGGGCTACGACGGCGACAACCGCTACGACAGCTACGACGACTACGACGACGGGCACCCGGACACGCCCCACGGGCCGGAGGAGGCGGCCGCGGCCGCGCCGCCGCGCCGGGAGGCGACCGCGGACCGGCCGCAGAAGGGCGGCCGGGGCCTGCTGCTGCTCCTGCTCCTGCTCCTGGCCCTGCTGATCGGTGCCGTGGTGTTCAGCTTCGACCGGCTGGGCGGACTCTTCGCCGGCTCGGAGAGCCCTGAGCCCGCCGTGAGCGCGCCGGCCGAGGAGCAGGCCGGGGCGGAGCAGGTGCAGCCCAGCCCCGAGCCGGAGGCCCCGGCCGCCGAGCCGGAGCCCCGCGCCGTCACCCGGGTGGTGCCCACCGACCCGGGCTTCATGGCCGACCAGGACGCGCAGCTGGGCCAGATCGTCGACGGCAACCCGTCCACCTACTGGATCAGCTACGGGTTCTCCGACCCGAACTTCGGCAACCGGACGCCGAGCGTCGGCCTCGCCGTGCAGCTCGAGGAGCCCGCGCCCGTGGAGACGCTCAGGCTCAGCCAGTCGGCCGGCTCGGGCGGGATGTTCGACGTGTACGTCAACGACACCCCGAGCCTGGACGGCGCCGACCAGGTGGCCTCCGGCTCCTTCACGGGCCCGGAGATCACGGTTCCGCTCGCCGCGGCCGCCCAGGACGAGGACCAGCAGTACGTGATCGTGAACTGGACGCAGCTGCCGCAGCTGACGAACCCCATCGCCGGGTTCAACCACGGCCTGCGGATCGGCGAGATCCAGCTCGACTGAGGGCCCCGCTCCCCCCGCCGGACCCGCCGGGGCGGGTCCGGCACCGGAATATCCGCCGCGCGCGCCCCGTTGTGCCAGTGGTCCCTGCGGTCGGCGTGCCCGGCCGCTCCCTGTACGGAAGGTCTGCAGAACAGTGAGCCCCGACTTCGGTCCCGTGATCAACGCCCTCAACCTCGTCCCCTCGACCGGCGAGCCGAAGGCCGGCGCGGACGACGAGACCGTCCACGAGGTGATCATCGTGGGATCCGGCCCCGCCGGGTACACCGCGGCCGTCTATGCGGCGCGCGCCAACCTCCACCCCATCGTCTTCGCCGGGTCCGTGACCGCGGGCGGTGAGCTGATGAACACGACCGAGGTGGAGAACTACCCCGGGTTCATCGACGGGATCCAGGGCCCGGAGCTGATGTCCAACATGCAGCAGCAGGCGGAGCGCTTCGGCGCCGACATCCGCTACGAGGACGTCGTCGCCCTCGAGCTCGAGGGCGAGGTGAAGACCGTGACCCTCGAGGACGGCTCCGTGCACCGCGCCCACGCCGTGATCCTCGCGACCGGCTCCGCGTACCGGGAGCTCGGCCTGCCGGACGAGAAGCGGCTCTCCGGCCACGGGGTGAGCTGGTGCGCCACCTGCGACGGCTTCTTCTTCAAGGAGCAGCACATCGCGGTGGTCGGCGGCGGCGACTCCGCCCTCGAGGAGGCCACGTTCCTCTCCCGCTTCGCCTCCAAGGTCACGATCATCCACCGCCGGGACAGCTTCCGCGCCTCCGAGATCATGCAGCAGCGCGCCTTCGACGACCCCAAGATCGAGGTCCTGTGGAACGCCGAGGTCGTGGGCATCAACGGCGAGGACAAGGTCCGCTCCGTCACCGTCCGTGACACGGAGTCCCACCAGACCTCGGAGCTGCCCGTGACGGGGCTGTTCGTCGCCATCGGCTCCGATCCCCGCACCGCCCTGGTCAAGGACCAGCTCGAGCTCACCGTGGACGGCACCATCGCCGTGGACGGCCGCAGCTCCACCACGAGCCTCGCCGGGGTCTTCGCGGCGGGCGACGTCGTGGACGCCACCTACCGCCAGGCCATCACGGCGGCGGGCTCCGGATGCGTCGCCGCCGTCGACACCGAGCACTACCTCGCCGCCCTGCACGACCGCTCGGTCCTGCACAGCTGAGCCGTCCCGGTCCGGGCGCCGCCGGCGCCCGGACCGGCATGGGCCATAATCGAACCAGATCCGCCTTCCGCACCACGTCACCCAGAGCGGTCCGGGCACGCCGACCGCGCGCCCGGCACCCGGACAAGGAGAAACATGAGCGCCGCCAAGAACGTCACCGACGCCGACTTCCGCACCGAGGTCCTCGAATCGGACAAGCCCGTCATCGTGGACTTCTGGGCCGAGTGGTGCGGCCCCTGCCGCATGGTCGGCCCGGTCCTCGACGCGATCGCCGCCGAGCACGCCGACGCCGTCGAGGTCGTGAAGCTGAACGTGGACGAGAACCCCGCCGTGGCGTCCCAGTACGGCATCACGTCCATCCCCGCCATCTACCTCTTCTCCGGCGGCGAGGTGGTCAAGAAGGCCATCGGTGCGAAGCCGAAGAGCGCCCTCGAGAAGGAGTTCGCCGACTACCTCGTTCCCGGGAACTGAGCGGACCCCCGACATCCGCGACACCCCGGGCTCGTCCGCCCCTCCCCCGTCGGGGAGGGGCGGACGAGCCGCTGTCCTGGCGCCACGCCGACCCCTCCGACCCGTGGGACACCCGTGAACAACGACGACACCGAACCGATGCTGCGCCGGACCATGACGAGCCGGCGGGTGGTCAGCCTGCGGGAGCGGCTGCTCCGGGCCGGCGTCACCGTGGCCTACCTCGCCCCGCAGGACGTCAACAACCCCTCCTACTTCGACGACCACGTCGACGCCGCCGTGCGCGCCTTCCAGCAGGAGCGCGGGCTCATCGTGGACGGCCTGGTGGGCCCGGAGACGGACCGGTGCCTCAACGAGGCGCAGTACGCCCTCGGTGACCGCCCGCTCTACGCCGACGACGGCCATCCGCTCCGGGGCGACGACGTCAGCATGCTGCAACACAACCTCTCGCGGTTGGGTTTCTACTACGGACACTTGAACGGGGTGTTCGGCAGCAGCACGCACCACGCGGTCATGGAGCTCCAGCAGAGTCTGGGTCTCGGGGCCACCGGAGTGGTGGACCGCGAGACCATCGCCGCGCTCGCCCGGATCAACAAGAACATCACGTCCTCCAAGGCCTTCTCGCTGCGCGAGTACCACCGCCTGGAACGGGCCACCTCGGCCCTGCGCGGCCGCTCCGTGGTGCTGGTCCCGTCCGGGGCAGCGGGGCAGCAGCCGCCGGCCTCGGCGGCGCCGGACTTCCGCGACCGCGCCGACGAGGTGACCCGGGACGTCGCCGTCCGCGCCTCCGAGCTGCTGCACGAGATCGGCGCCGACCCCTCGGTGGTCTCGCCCGGGCGGAAGCTCCACGACCGCCGCGGCGTGCCCGTGCGGACCGCAGACTCCACCCGGGAGGCCGTCGCCGGGAGCCGGACGGACTCCGTGGTGGTCACCCTGCACTGCGACTGGAACGCCTCCCCCGCCGCCGGCGGTGTCGCCTCCTACTACTGGGGCGAGCAGGACCGCTCCGAGATCTACTCTCCCATCGGCGAACGGGCCGCGGTGCTCGTGCTCAAGGAGATGGTCGCCCGGACCGGGGCGCTCGACCTCGGCACCCACGCCCGGCAGTGGGACCTGTTGCGCTCCCAGGACGCGCCGACCATCTGGCTCGACCTCGGCTACCTGTCCAGCCCTGCCGACCGGGCCGCCCTCGCCGATCCCGAGCACCGGAACCACCTGGCCGAGGCCGTCGTCTTCGGTCTGCAGCGCATGTTCCTGCTCGCGGAGGACGACGTGCCCACGGGCACCATGAGCGTCGACGACGTCGCCGAGTACAACGGACGCTGAAACGCCCCGCCGGGCGGACCCGGCGCACGGAAGAGCCCCGGTGTTTCACGTGAAACACCGGGGCTCTTCCGTGCGATCGGTGGTCTAGGTGCGGTCCATCCCGGGGTCCAGCACCTCGATGATGCGGTTCAGGTCCTCCACCGAGGCGAACTCGATGGTCATCTTGCCCTTGCGGGCGCCCAGGGCGATCCGCACGCTCGTGTCCAGGCGGTCGGAGAACGCCTCCGCGATGTAGTCGAGCCGCTCCTTGTTGCGCCCGGCCGGGGCGGCCGCCCGCTGCGGCTTGCGCTCCCCCGTCTCCGTCAGCTGCACGGCCTCCTCCGTGGCCCGGACCGAGAGCCCCTCCGCCACGATCCGCTGCGCGAGTCGTTCCATCTGCGCGGGGTCGGCCAGGGACAGCAGGGCGCGGGCGTGCCCCGAGGACAGGACGCCGGCGGCCACACGGCGCTGGACGAGCGGCGGCAGGCGGAGCAGACGGATCGTGTTGCTGATCTGGGGGCGGGATCGGCCGATGCGCCGGGACAGCTCCTCCTGCGTGGCGCCGAACTCTTCCAGCAGCTGCTGGTAGGCCGCGGCCTCCTCGAGCGGGTTCAGCTGGCTGCGGTGCAGGTTCTCGAGCAGGGCGTCCCGGAGCAGGTCGTCGTCCGCCGTCTCGCGGACGATCGCCGGGATGGTCGGCAGCCCGGCGCGCTGGGTGGCGCGCCACCGTCGCTCGCCCATGACCAGTTCGTACGACTGCTCCCCGTCCTCGCGGGTGGGTCGCACCACGATGGGCTGCAGCACACCGAGCTCGCCGATCGAGTACGCGAGCTCTGCGAGCTCCTCCTCGTCGAACACCTGACGGGGCTGCTTGCGGTTGGGGTGGATGGCCGCGACCGGGATCTCGGCGAACGTAGCACCGGGCACCGCCGCCAGCTCCTCGACCGCCGCGTCCGTTTCACGTGAAACATCGCCCGCGGACGTATCGGAAGCGGGACGGTCCGTCACGGCGGTCGCCTCGGTCGCCTCTCCCGCGCCGGAATCATCTGTCGCCTCCGGCGCATCGCCCGCGGCGGCGGGCCCGGCCGGAGAGACATCGAGTCGCTGCTGCTCCGGCTCCGCCGCGGTCCGGCTGCGCCCCCCGGACGGGGCCTCGACGTCCTCCGCGGACGGGCGAGTCTCCTTCGGATTCGATGTTTCACGTGAAACGCCGGCCCGGTTCCCCGGACCGGGTTCCGCCGTCGTCGACGACGTCTCCCCGGGGTCAGCCGCCGGCGCGGCGTCAGGGGCACCGGCCGATGGCAGGAAGAACATGTCCGAGGGTCGGCTGACAAGTGTGGTGTTGCGCAGGGCCTCGCCCATGTCCATCCGCGCTTTCATGGCCTTCTGCCGAGCGGCAGGGCTGACGGTCCTGCTCCGTCCCCCGGCAGCCGACCGCTTCGCCGGCTCGGCGGACCCGGGCTGCTCGGGGACGTCATCTGCGTCTGCGGTCCCGCCAGCGGGACGCGCGGCGGCCTTCGACGTGCTCGGGGTCCTAGTGGCTGGCTCTCCGCCGGCTGAGGGCCGGTGCGTCGGGGTCCCGGTTGCTGCGTCTGGCTGGTCGGTCGAATTCTCAGCACGTGCGGGTGCGGCTTCAGCGGACGTCGTTTCACGTGAAACATCCGTGCGGGCCGCGTCCTTCCGGGACGTGTCCTCCGCGCTCGTCGACGGCACCGGAGCCGGGCCGACGTCCGCGCCCTGTTCCTCCTTCACCGGGGCCTCGGCAGCGGGTGCACTCGGAATGAGCGCCCCCAGACCTCGGCCCAGTCCACGTCGTCGTTCGCTCACGATGTTCCTCTCCCTCGCCCGGCAATCCGGACAATTCTAGCCGAGCCACGCGTTCCGACGTGCCGTTTCACGTGGAACGGTGGGTCCCTTGCGCCCGGCGCGGGGCGGGAACAGCAGGACGCCCGCCTCCAAACGGAGACGGGCGTCGGGCGGGGGAGTGGCCGGGAAATGGCCAGGGGCCGCTCCGTCAGCGCTGGGCGCGCTGGGCGATCTCGGCCGCCGCCTCCAGGTAGGACAGCGCCCCCGTGGAACTGGGGTCGTAGCTGATGACGCTCTGCTGGTAGCTCGGCGCCTCCGAGATGCGCACCGAGCGGGGGATCATGGTCTCCAGGACCTCGGCGGGGAAGTGGTTGCGCACCTCTTCGGCCACCTGCGACGCGAGGTTGGTGCGACCGTCGTACATGGTGAGCAGGATCGTCGACACCGACAGCTCGGGGTTCAGGTGCTTCTGGATCATCTCGATGTTCTTGAGCAGCTGGCTGAGCCCCTCGAGCGCGTAGTACTCGCACTGGATGGGGATCAGGACCTCGGTGGCCGCGACGAACGCGTTGAGGGTCAGCAGCCCGAGACTCGGCGGGCAGTCGATGAAGACGTAGTCGAGCCGCTCCAGACCGTCGGCCTCGCGCTGCTTCGCGTACGCCTCGAGCGCCCGGCGGAGCCGGTGCTCGCGCGCCACCATGGACACGAGCTCGATCTCCGCGCCGGCCAGATCGATGGTGGCCGGGACAACCCAGAGGTTGTCCGCCTCGGCGGACGGCTTCACCGCGTCGGCGATGGGCATCTCGTCGATGAGCACGTCGTAGGTGCTGTCGACCTCCGAGTGGTGCTCCACGCCGAGGGCCGTCGACGCGTTGCCCTGGGGATCGTTGTCGATGACGAGGACGTTCTGCCCCTGTCGGGCGAGGGCCACCGCGATGTTCACCGACGTGCTCGTCTTGCCCACGCCGCCCTTCTGGTTGCTGATCGTGAAGATCCGCGTTGCGGCGGGCTTCTCCAGCTGGACCTTTTTCAGCCTGGCGCGTCGCCTGGTCTCCTCCACGAGCTTCCTCCCCAGCGGCGTGTCCTCCGCCATCGTTGTGGTCATCTTGGGCAGCTGTCCGTCCGTTTCACGTGAAACACGAGTACCCCGATCAGGAACAACCTTGATCGATTGATCAAGCGGATCGGGGGGAAACTCGGCGTCGAAGCCTCGCGGACTTCCCGCGCCGTCGTCGATCGGCATCTGACTGCGCACCTTCCCGGTTCGTCTCGAACTCGTTCCGTCGGAGCACGCCTCCCGCGGGGGAGGGGTGCCTGGGACCGCGCCGCAGGTCAGGTTGCCGTCGACCCGTGGCCGAGCTCGGCGCACCGCCCGTGGCACACTCCTCCCAGCCTACCGCCGACACCGCGCGGAGCAGGCGGCGGTGCTCAGAGCCGGACCCGCACCACCGTGGTGGGCTCCTCGAGCAGGTCCGCCCCGGCCGGGACGATCTCGGTGGACCGGGCGCCGAGCCGGTCCAGCTTCTTCTGCGCCTTGCGCACCTCGTCCGCCGCGGAACGGCCCTTGAGGGCGAGCAGCTCTCCGGTGCCGCGCAGCAGCGGCAGGGTGATGTCCACGAGACCCACCAGGGCCGAGACCGCGCGGGCGGTGACCACGTCCACCTCTCCGACCTCGTCCCGGGCCTGCTCCGCCCGGGCCCGAAGCACACGCACGTTCGTGAGCCCGAGGTCGGCCACGACCTCGTCCAGCCACTGCACGCGCCGCTCCAGCGGCTCGATGAGCGTGATCTGCAGGTCGGGCCGGGCCAGGGCGAGGCACAGCCCGGGCAGACCTGCGCCCGATCCGACGTCGGCCACGCGGGCGCCGGTCGCGATGAGCTCCTCGACCACGGCGCAGTTGAGCACGTGCCGGCTCCACAGCCGGGGCACCTCCCGCGGGCCGATGAGCCCCCGGACGATGCCGGATGACGCCAGGTGCGCCACGTAGCGCTCCGCCAGCGGCAGCCGCTCGCCGAACAGCCGCTCGGCGGCGCGCCGCTCCTGCTCGTCCGGGACCGGCGGGTCCTGCGGAGCGGGGGAGGGGCGCGGCTCCTCGGCCATCAGCCCTGCGGAACGGACACGACGATGTGCCGTGCCGCCCCTTCGCCCTCGGACTCGCTGACGAGACCCTGCTCGGCGACCACGTCGTGCACGATCTTGCGCTCGTAGGCGGACAGGGGATCGAGGTGCACGCGCTCCCCGGTCTCCTGGGCCTCGCGCACGGCGGCCAGCGCCAGCTCCTGGAGCTCACCGGCCCGGCGGAGTCGGTAGCCCCCGATGTCGAGCACCAGGCGGGAGCGCCGGTCGGTGGCGGCCAGCACGGAGAGGCGCAGGAGCTCCTGGAGGGCCTCCAGGACCTCACCGTCCTCGCCGACCAGCGCCGACAGGCCTTCGACGTCGTCCCCGTCGGCGACGACCGACAGGTAGGTGCGACCGTCGCGGACCTCGATGTCGATGTCCCCGTCGAGGTCCGCCGTGTCCAGCAGCTCCTCGAGGTAGTCGGCCGCGATCTCGCCCTCCTCCTCGAGCGGATCGACGGCGTCGGTCTCTGCGGCGGCGGTCTCCGCGGCCGGGGTTTCCGCGGCCGGGGTCTTCGCGGCGGGGGCTCCCGCCCCGGCGCCGCGGTCGGCGTCGTCGCGCGGCGCGGGGGGCTGCACGTCGTCGGCGTCCTGGGTGGTCTGCCGGATGTCGGTCATGTCGTCTCCTGGGGCCGTGGAAGCACGGGGCCGGGCGCGCCGGCCCCGTGCGGGGAGGGGGTCGAGCCGGGTCGGCCGGCCGCGGTCATCGCGCCTGTTTCCGCTTCGCCTGCTGCCTCTGGCGCTTCTTGCCGACCGGCTGCTGACGCTGCCCGGCGGCGGCGCGGGCACGCTGCTCCTCGATGTCGGCCTCGTGCTCCTCCACGGTCTTGCCGAGCGGGGGGAGCCCCTTGGCGGCGCGGCGCTCGTTGAGCTCCTGCTCGGCCTGCGAGCCCGGGGTCGGGTTGTTGCGGATGACCCACCACTGCTGGCCCATGGACCAGACGTTGGAGACGGTCCAGTAGATGAGGACGCCGATGGGGAAGTTGATGCCGCCGATCGCGAAGACCAGGGGGAACAGGTACAGCATCATCTGCTGCTGGCGGTACATGGGGGAGGCCTTCGCGGCCTCGCTCATGTTCTTGGCCGTCAGCTGCTTCTGGGTGAAGAACTGCGAGGCGGACATCGCGACGATCATCACGATCGCCAGGAGGATCGTGGCCACGTGGTTGCCGTCGCCGGGGTTGAGCAGCGTGGAGAACAGCGGGGCGCCGAAGAACGTGGCCTCGTTGAAGGACTGCACGGTGGCTGCGTTCAGGACGTGCACGCCCTCGCCGGCGGCCGCGGAACCGGGCACGCCGTTGAGGACCTGGAACAGCCCGAAGAAGATGGGCATCTGCACCAGGATGGGCAGGCAGGCGGAGAACGGGTTGGAGCCGTGGCTCTTGTACAGCTCCATCTGCTCCTGGGCCATGGCCTGCCGGGACAGCTGGTCCTTCTTGCCCTTGTACTTGGCCTGGAGCTTGGCCATCTCCGGCTGCAGCTCCTGCATGCCGCGCATGGACTTGATCTGCTTGAGGAACAGCGGGATGGTCAGCGTGCGCATGACCAGGGTCAGGCCCACGATGCACAGCACCCAGGTGATGCCCGCGGCGGGGTCCATCCCGATGGCCGTCAGCATCTCGTGGAACACCCACAGCACGGCGGAGACGACCCACCTGAAGGGGAAGAGGATCATTTCGAACAGGTTCATGGGGAAGGCTCTCCTTGGGCCGCGGGACCGGTGGCCCCGGCGGGGTGGTGCTGGTGGCGCTCAGCAAGGGTGGGATGGTTCAGCAGGACGATCCGGGGAAGGGACGCGAAGTCGGGGAAGACCCGGCCCCCGTCCGGGACCCTGTCGATCCCACCCGCCGCCCAGGGGTGGCAGCGGAGGAGCCTGCGGACGCTGAGGCCCAGGCCGCGCACGACGCCGTGCACCGTGACGGACTCGAGGGCGTAGGCCGAGCAGGAGGGGAAGTACCGGCAGACGTCCCCGTACAGGGGGGAGACGATGGTCCGGTAGAGCTTGAGACCCGCGATGAGCGCGTTCTGGGGCAGGAACCACAGGACCTGCCACGCGGACGCCGGGCGGACGAACTCGTGGGGAGCCGCCGCGAGGAGGTCCTCGGGCGCGTGAGCGTGCTCGCTCATGACTCCGGCTCCTCCCGTGCGGGTCGTCGGTCTGCTGCGGTGGTCGTCGTCCCGGCGGTCCCGGGAGCCCCGGCCCGCGCGGACGCCGTCCGCCACGCCTTCGCGTAGTCGGCGGCCAGCTCCGTCCAGTCCGCGCGGGAGGCGGGCGGCAGCGCGCGCACCACGACGTCGTAACCGTACGGGGCCTGCCTGACCGTGGTCTGGGCGAGCTCCCGGAGGCGTCGCTTCACCTTGTTGCGGCGCACGGCGTTGCCCACGGCCTTCGAGACGACGAAGCCGAACCGGGCCGGGTGCTCTTCGCCGGTGGGACGCACATAGACGACGACGTTCCGGCGCCCGTTGCGGGCGCCGGAACGCGTGGTGGCCGAGAACTGGGCCGAGGTCCGGATCCGGTGCTGTTCAGGCAGCACGGTCCCGCTCCTGCACGGTCGGCGGCTCGGGCGGCTCCGGCACGACGAGGAGCGCCCGTCGCGGGGCGGTCCTCGGAAGCGCCGGCGCCGACACGGACCGGCTCAGGCGGAGAGCTCGGTGCGGCCCTTGCTGCGGCGGGCGGCGAGGATGGCGCGGCCGGCGCGGGTGCGCATCCGGGCACGGAAGCCGTGCTTCTTGGCGCGACGGCGGTTATTCGGCTGAAAAGTCCGCTTGCTCACTGGTTACTCCAAAGGCGTCAGGGTGTGCGCCCGTCCTCGGGCTCACCGCACCGGGTTCGGCGCGGCGGAGAGGGACGGTCACAGCGGTGCTGGTGGATGCGTCCGAGCATGCGGATGGGCATGACAGTGGACACAAAAGACTACTTCACCCTAGACAACGGGCAGGGGGCGGTCAAATCAGCGACGGGTGGCCGCGGGCCCCGGTGCCGCCGGCGCGGGAGCGGGGCGGCCGGGGCGGAACCGGGTCGAACGGTGGTCGAGTGCTGGACCGGGCACCGGGAGACCCGGCGCCGCTGTGCAGTTCACATCCTACCCACAGCTGTGCACGGATCTTCATCACATCCTGTGGAAAACCGGCCCGGCCGGAGCCGCGGAACCACGCGGATCGGGCGTCGAACTACACGTCTGTAGTTCCTGGAGCCCCCGGAAAACGGCTATGAACAGGTTCGGCGCATGTTCTAGGCTGGCACTCGCGGCTGGCCCCCGACAGCTTTTCCACCGTTGTGAACAACGCTGTGGACAAGATCCCCGGCGAGGGGCCGGGACGACCCGTCCACCGCCTCGTCATCCCGACGACAGCTCGATGACATCTCGACGACAGCAGGAGTACGCGTGGGCACGCAGGACAATCAGGCGCTCAGCGCGCAATGGGCCGAATGCGTGCAGTACATGTACGAGGACCCCATGACCACGGGGCGCTACCGGGGGTTCATCTCCCTGGCCCAGCCCCAGGGCCTCATCGGCACCACGCTGCTCGTCGCGGTCCCGAACGAGCTCACCCGCGAGTTCTTCCAGAACCAGATGGCGTCCGTGCTCCGGTCCTCCGTGGGCCGGGCCTTCAGCCCCGAGACGCTCGTGGCGTTCGTGGTGGACGCCGACCTCGAGACCGCTCCCGCACCGGAGGCGGGCGCCTCGACGCCCACCGCGGCCCTGCCCCCGATCAGCGAGCTCGAGGCGGAGCGCAACCGCACCGACCTGCCCGCACGGGTCGACCACGCCGACACCGCCGACGCGGTGGAGGTCGACCGGCGGACGGCCGGCCTCGACCGGCAGCCCGCCGGGCTCATGGCGCCGCCCCCGGAGCCGGCACACCGCTCCGAGATGGGCGGGGCCGACCGGACCCTGCCGCCGCCGCGGGACCCGCAGGCCGCCCCGCCCCGCCGCCCCGTCCAGGACACCGGCACCGCTCCCGCCGTGGTGGGGGAGTGGGACAGCTCCGCGCGGCTGAACCCCAAGTACGTCTTCGACTCCTTCGTGATCGGCCAGTCCAACCGGTTCGCCCACGCCGCGGCCTTCGCGGTGGCCGAGACCCCGGCCAAGGCCTACAACCCCCTGTTCATCTACGGGGAGTCCGGGCTGGGCAAGACGCACCTGCTGCACGCGATCGGCCACTACGCCAAGCGTCTCTACCCCCAGGTGCGGGTGCGCTACGTGAACTCGGAGGAGTTCACCAACGACTTCATCAACTCCATCCGCGACGACGAGGGCTCCTCCTTCAAGGAGATCTACCGCAACGTGGACATGCTGCTGATCGACGACATCCAGTTCCTGGCGGGCAAGGAGCACACGCAGGAGGAGTTCTTCCACACCTTCAACGCGCTGCACAACCACGAGAAGCAGATCGTGATCACCTCCGACATGCCGCCCAAGCAGCTCACCGGCTTCGCCGAGCGGATGCGGTCCCGCTTCGAGTGGGGCCTGATCACCGACGTGCAGCCGCCGGAGCTGGAGACGCGCATCGCGATCCTGCGCAAGAAGGCCACGAGCGAGGGCATGGACGCCCCCGACGACGTGCTGGAGTACATCGCCTCCCACATCTCCACCAACATCCGCGAGCTCGAGGGCGCCCTGATCCGGGTCACCGCGTTCGCCTCCCTGAACAAGCAGTCGGTGGACCTGCCCCTGGCCGAGCTGGTGCTCAAGGACCTCATCACCGACGACGGCGCGCAGGAGATCACCGCGGCCTCGATCCTGGCCCAGACCGCGGTGTACTTCGACATCAGCCTCGAGGAGCTCAAGAGCAAGTCCCGCACGCGCACCCTGGTCACCGCCCGGCAGATCGCGATGTACCTGCTGCGCGAGCTCACCGACATGTCCCTGCCGAAGATCGGCCAGGAGCTCGGCGGCCGCGACCACACCACGGTGATGCACGCGGACCGCAAGATCCGCACGCTGATGGCCGAGCGCCGGCAGATCTTCAACCAGGTCACGGAGCTCACCAACCGGATCAAGCAGCAGCAGCGCGAGGGCTGAGCCCGGCCCCACCCCTCCTCGAAGGCCCCGGCGGTGCTCCGCCGGGGCCTTTTCGTGTAGTTCGTCCACAGGCTCCGCCCGCGGGATCCCGGGCCCGGAGGGGCCCTCCTGCACAGGATGTCGGCGCTTGTGGAGCGCCTGTGCACAGGACAGAACCCACACCTGTGGATAAAATTGTGGAATTCTCCGTCCGACCGGTGGAGAACCTCGGTACAACTCGGCGGAGGGCTGTGGAACCCGCGGAACCACGCGGATCTCGTCCACCGGCAGCATGCGTTCCGGTGGACCCCGAACCACAGGAACTCAACAGGCCGCCACCGCCCGGGTGCTGGCCGAGGGGCAGTTATCCACAGATTCCACAGCGGTTATTAACACTCCCATCCTTAAAAAGACATCTGGCCAAACAACAAGAATCCTGGAGCGCCGACCCCGTCCGGGCCCTCACGGCCCCGGATCACCCGGACGCCGCCACGGAGCGGCCGAATGGCCGTCCCGTGAAACGGACCGATACGATGCAGAGGGCGAAGACCCTGTTCGCACCGCTGCACCCCGCGGCGCGGCCCGCACCGGACCCTGTCCGGGACCGTGGCTCCGCCGTCCTTGCTCAGACTGAAAGGCAGCAACCTCTCGTGAAGTTCTCCGTCGAACGCGATGTTCTCGCCGAGGCCGTCACCTGGACCGCTCGGTCCCTCTCTCCTCGGCCCCCGGTCCCCGTGCTGTCCGGTCTGCTCATCCGTGCGGAGGGCGGTCAGCTGTCCATCGCGAGCTTCGACTACGAGATCTCCGCGCGGCTGTCGATCAGCGCCGACGTCCAGGAGGAGGGCACCACCCTCGTCTCCGGCCGTCTGCTCGCGGACATCTGCCGCTCCCTGCCCTCCGCCCCGGTCGAGGTGCACGCCGACGAGGGGAAGGTCACCCTGACCTGCCGCTCCTCGCGCTTCAACCTCGCGGCCATGCCGGTCGGCGACTACCCGGAGCTGCCCGCGCTGCCGGACGTCTCCGGCGTGGTGGCCGGCGACGAGTTCGCCCACGCCGTGGCGCAGGTGAACATCGCCGCGAGCAAGGACGACACCCTGCCCATCCTCACCGGCGTCCGCGTGGAGATCGAGGGCGAGAAGATGACGCTGCTCGCCACGGACCGCTACCGGCTCGCGATGCGCGAGCTCACCTGGCGGCCCAGCACCCAGGACATCTCCACGGCCGCGCTGATCAAGGCGCGCACCCTCAACGACATCGCCAAGACCCTCGGCCCGGCCGGTGACATCAACATCGCCCTGTCCGACTCCGCAGAGCTCGTCGGCTTCGAGTCCGGCGGCCGCCGCACCACGAGCCTGCTCATCGACGGCGAGTACCCCAAGATCCGGTCGCTGTTCCCGGAGCACACGCCGATCACCGCGGCGGTGCGGACCACCGAACTCGTCGAGGCCGTCCGGCGCGTCTCGCTCGTGGCCGAGCGCAACACCCCCGTGCGCCTGGCCTTCACCCAGGGGCAGGTGGCCCTGGACGCCGGGACCGGCGAGGACGCCCAGGCCTCCGAGGTCCTCGACGCGCACCTCACCGGCGACGACATCACGGTGGCCTTCAACCCGACGTACCTCTCCGAGGGCCTGCACGCCTTCGCCTCCGACTACGTCCGGTTCTCCTTCACCGCCCCGCCCAAGCCGGCCGTGCTCTCCGCCCAGGCCGAGCCCGAGGGCGAGGACAAGGACGACTACAAGTACCTGCTGATGCCGGTGCGGCTCCCCAGCCAGTGACCGGCCGGCCCGGAACCGGAAGCTGCTGATCCCGGCGTGTTCGTCGACCACCTCTCCCTGCTCGACTACCGGACGTATGCCCATCTGGACATACGTCTCGCTCCCGGGACCACCGTGTTCCTCGGGCCGAACGGCGTGGGCAAGACGAACATCGTCGAGGCCCTCGACTACACGGCGGGCCTGTCCTCGCACCGGGTGTCCTCCGACGGCCCGCTGATCCGCTTCGGCGCCGACCGCGCGATCGTCCGCGTCCGGGTGCGGCGGGGCGGGCAGCAGACCGTCCTGGAGCTCGAGCTCAACGACGGCCGCGCCAACCGGGTGCGCATCAACCGGGCCTCCCCGGTGCGGGCCCGGGACGCACTCGGCATCGTGCGGACCGTCCTGTTCTCGCCGGAGGACCTGGCGCTGGTGAAGGGGGACCCCTCCCACCGGCGGCGCTTCCTCGACGACCTCGCGAAGTCCATGCGCCCCGTCCTCGCGGGCACCCTGGCCGACTACGAGAAGGTGCTCCGGCAGCGCAACGCGCTGCTGAAGTCGGCCCGCCGGAGCGGCCGGTTCACGGACACCCACCGGTCGACCCTGGCGGCGTGGAACGACCAGTTCGCCCGCGCCGGCGCCGGCATCCTGCACGCGCGCCTGCAGCTCATCGACGCCCTGGCGCCCCAGGTGGCGACCGCCTACGGCCAGCTCACGGACGGGACCAAGGAGACGACCCTGCGCTACGTGTCCTCGGTGCTGCCCGAGAGCGCGGCCGGGGACGCCGAGCGGCTGCGCGGGTTCACGCCCGCGGACCTGCACCAGCTGATCCTCGACGCGTGCGAGGCCTCGGAGCAGCGGGAGCTCGAGCGGGGGCTGACCCTCGTGGGCCCGCACCGCGACGAGCTCGAGCTGCTGCTCGGGACGGCGCCGGCCCGGGGCTACGCCTCCCACGGCGAGACCTGGTCCTACGCCCTCGCGCTCCGCCTCGGCTCCTGGTACGTCCACCTGGCGGACGACCCCACGGAGGGCGCCGCGCCGATCCTCGTCCTGGACGACGTGTTCGCGGAGCTCGACGCCCGCCGCCGCAGCCGTCTCGCCGCGATCGTGGCCTCCGCCGAGCAGGTGCTCGTGACCGCCGCGGTCGAGGAGGACCTCCCGGCCGAGCTCGTGGCCGGTCCGCACGACGTGGTGCGGGTGGGTCCCGGCACCGCCGTCCGGGACGACGAGCAGGCGCCCGCCGGGACCGGTCCGGAGCCGGAGGAGGCGTCGTCGTCGTGACCGGGCCGCGGCGCGAGGACGACCCGCTCCCCGCCGGGGAGGCCCAGGAGCCCCCTGTCCCCGAGGCGAACGTCGTGCGGATCGAGGACGAGATCGACGCACCGGCGGCGCTGCTCACCCGGATGCGCCACGCGGCGGAGGCGCGCGGGGACGGGCGGCTCTACGGCGCGGCCGCCCGGCGCAACCTCAAGGGCTTCGGCGCCGCCATGGAGGCGGCCACCGCGTCGGCCGCCGAGCGCCTGGGCCGCCGCGGCAACGACGTCGACCCGCGGGCGCTCGGCGGGTACTCCGGGGCGGGCCGTTCCGCCCGCGACCCCCGGGGGGTCGGCACGGTGCTGGACGGGCTCGTGTCCGGGCGCGGCTGGAAGGCGCCGGTCGCCGTGGGCTCGGTGCTGGCCCGCTGGGACGACCTCGTGGGCCCGGGCATCGCCGGGCACTGCCGGCCGGAGAGCTTCGACGAGACCGTGGTGCGGGTCCGGTGCGACTCCACCGCCTACGCCGCGAACCTGCGCCTCATGGTCCCGCAGCTGCTGCGCATGTTCGACGAGCACCTGGGGGAGGGCATCGTCACCCGGATCGAGATCCTCGGTCCCACGGCCCCGAGCTGGAAGCGCGGCCGCCGCTCCGTGCAGGGCCGGGGGCCCCGCGACACCTACGGCTGAGGCCGGTGGTCCGGACCGCTGAGCGGCCTCGTGGCGCGCTGCGGCCCCCCGGTGGCGTCCTGGGGGTGGCGGAGCGGAGGAAAAGTGGTCCTGAGGCCCTTTCCCGGCCGCTCAGAGGGACCTGTGAGCACCCCGAGCCCACGGTTTTCCGATAGAATCGGTTCCAGACAGCAATCGACGGACCGGGCCCCCACGGCCGATCGCGACCACCTCGCCCGCGGCGCGGGCACCCGGAGTCGTCGACCCGTTCCGACCCCGCACGAGCCGATGAGCCGCCCGAACGTCTCATCGGCGTTCTCTTGTGCCGTCCGGAGCGGGACCGGTGTGCCCAACAGGAGGAGCCAGGAACCCGTGGCAACAGAGGATCCGCAGAAGCGCGAGTACGGTGCCGGTGACATCACCGTCCTGGAAGGTCTCGAGGCCGTCCGGAAGCGACCCGGCATGTACATCGGCTCGACCGGCCCGCGGGGGCTGCACCACCTCGTGTACGAGGTGGTCGACAACTCGGTCGACGAGGCCCTGGCGGGCTACTGCGACCACATCGAGATCACCCTGCAGGCCGACGGCGGCGTCAAGGTCGTGGACAACGGCCGCGGCATCCCCGTGGACATCCACCCGACCGAGGGCCGGCCCACGGTCGAGGTCGTCATGACGATCCTGCACGCGGGCGGCAAGTTCGGCGGCGGCGGCTACGCCGTCTCGGGCGGGCTGCACGGCGTGGGCATCTCCGTGGTCAACGCGCTGTCCCGGCGCGTCGAGACCGAGGTGCGGCGCCAGGGCCACGTCTGGCGGATGGTCTTCGCCGACGGCGGCATGCCCCAGGGCGAGCTCGTCCGGGGTGAGGAGACCTCGGAGACCGGCACCACCCAGGTCTTCTACCCGGACCCCGACATCTTCGAGACCGTCGACTTCGACTTCGAGACGCTGCGGGCCCGCTTCCAGCAGATGGCGTTCCTCAACAAGGGTTTGCGGATCACCCTCACGGACGAGCGGGCGCCGGAGGAGTCCGGCGAGGAGATCGCCGGCTCCGCCTCGGACCGCACCGCCGTCCACGCGGACGCCGAGCCGGTCGAGGGCCGCGACGGCGGCACCGACGTCGCCCGGCTCAACCACGAGGACGAGGACGGCGCCGGCCACCGCCGGGTCGTCTACAAGTACGACCACGGCCTGCTGGACTACGTGACGTTCCTGAACACGTCCAAGAAGGCCGACCTCGTCCACGACGACGTCATCGCGCTCGAGTCCGAGGACACGGAGCGCAAGATGTCCCTCGAGCTCGCCATGCAGTGGACCACGGCCTACACCGAGTCCGTGCACACGTACGCGAACACGATCAACACCCACGAGGGCGGCACCCACGAGGAGGGCTTCCGCTCGGCGATGACGTCCCTCGTGAACCGCTACGCCCGGGAGAACAAGCTGCTCCGGGACAAGGACGAGAACCTCACCGGCGACGACGTCCGCGAGGGCCTCACGGCCGTCATCTCGATCAAGCTCGCCGAGCCCCAGTTCGAGGGCCAGACCAAGACGAAGCTCGGCAACTCCGAGGCGAAGACCTTCGTCCAGCGCGAGGTGAACAACCGGTTCGGCGACTGGCTCGAGCGCAACCCGGCCGCGGCACGGGAGATCATCCGCAAGGCGATCAACGCCTCGCAGGCGCGGCTCGCGGCCCGCAAGGCGCGCGAGACCACCCGGCGCAAGGGCCTGCTCGAGTCGGGCGGGATGCCCGGCAAGCTCAAGGACTGCTCCTCCAAGGACCCCTCCCTGTCCGAGATCTACATCGTGGAGGGTGACTCCGCGGGCGGCTCGGCGGTGCAGGGCCGGGACCCCGCGCACCAGGCGATCCTGCCGCTGCGCGGCAAGATCCTCAACGTGGAGCGCGCGCGGCTGGACCGGGCGCTGTCCAACACCGAGGTGCAGTCGATGATCACCGCGTTCGGCGCCGGCATCGGCGACGACTTCGACATCGAGAAGGCGCGGTACCACAAGATCGTGCTGATGGCCGACGCCGACGTGGACGGACAGCACATCACCACGCTGCTGTTGACCCTGCTGTTCCGGTTCATGCGCCCGCTGATCGAGCACGGCTTCGTCTACCTGGCCCAGCCGCCGCTGTACCGGATCAAGTGGTCCAACGCCCCGCACGACTACGTCTACACGGACGCCGAGCGGGACGAGGCGCTGGCGCGCGGGCTCGCCAACAACCAGCGCATCCCCAAGGACAACGGCATCCAGCGCTACAAGGGCCTCGGCGAGATGGACTACACCGAGCTGTGGGACACCACGATGGACCCCGACCACCGCACCCTGCTGCAGGTGACCATGGAGGACGCGGCCGCCGCCGACCAGATCTTCTCCGTGCTCATGGGCGAGGACGTCGAGTCCCGCCGCGAGTTCATCCAGCAGAACGCCAAGGACATCCGGTTCCTCGACATCTGATCCGCGACATATGTCCCGCTCGGCATGCAATGACCGGGGGCGGGACCTGCGCAGGACCACGAGGACGAGCAGACAGAACGGAAAGACCGCATGAGTGACGAGACCCAGGACGGACCGACCCCGGAGGACGCCGGCCTCGCCGGCGACCTCGAGCACACCCCCGTGCTGACCGACCGCGTGGAGCAGGTGGACCTGCAGACCGAGATGCAGCGGTCCTACCTCGACTACGCGATGGCCGTCATCGTGGGCCGCGCCCTGCCGGACGTCCGGGACGGGCTCAAGCCGGTGCACCGGCGCGTGCTGTACGCGATGTACGACGGCGGCTACCGCCCCGACCGCTCCTTCAACAAGTGCGCCCGCGTGGTGGGCGAGGTCATGGGCCAGTACCACCCGCACGGCGACTCCGCGATCTACGACGCCCTCGTGCGGCTGATCCAGGGCTGGGTGATGCGCTATCCGCTCGCCCTGGGGCAGGGCAACTTCGGCTCCCCGGGCAACGACGGCGCGGCCGCCCCGCGGTACACCGAGACCAAGATGGCGCCCATCGCCATGGAGATGGTCCGGGACATCCACGAGGAGACCGTCGACTTCCAGGACAACTACGACGGCAAGAACCAGGAGCCGTCGGTGCTGCCGTCCCGGTTCCCCAACCTGCTGGTCAACGGCTCGTCCGGCATCGCCGTGGGCATGGCCACCAACATCCCGCCGCACAACCTGCGCGAGGTCGCGGACGGCGTGCAGTGGTACCTCCAGCACCCGGACGTCTCCAACGAGACGCTGCTCGAGGAGCTGCTGCAGCGGATCAAGGGCCCGGACTTCCCGACCGGCGCGCAGATCCTCGGGCACAAGGGCATCGAGGACGCCTACCGCACCGGCCGCGGCTCGATCTCCATGCGCGCCGTGGTCAGCGTCGAGGAGATCCACAACCGCACCTGCCTGGTGGTCACCGAGCTGCCCTACCAGGCGAACCCGGACAACCTCGCGATGAAGATCGCGGACCTCGTCAAGGACGGCCGCATCACCGGCATCGCCGACATCCGGGACGAGACCTCCGGGCGCACCGGGCAGCGGCTGGTGATCGTGCTCAAGCGCGACGCGGTGGCCAAGGTGGTGCTCAACAACCTCTACAAGCACACGCAGCTGCAGGACAACTTCTCCGCCAACATGCTCGCGCTCGTGGACGGGGTGCCCCGCACACTGAGCCTCGACGCGTTCATCCGGCACTGGGTCACCCACCAGATGGACGTCATCGTCCGCCGCACCGAGTACCGCCTGCGGCAGGCCGAGGCGGAGGCCCACATCCTGCGGGGTCTGCTCAAGGCGCTCGACGCCCTCGACGAGGTCATCGCGCTCATCCGCCGCTCCCCGACGGCCGACGACGCCCGCAGCGGGCTCATGGAGCTGCTGCAGATCGACGAGGACCAGGCGCAGGCCATCCTCAACATGCAGCTGCGCCGGCTCGCGGCCCTCGAGCGGCAGAAGATCCAGGACCGGCACGCGGAGCTCGAGCGGCTCATCGCCGAGTACACCGAGATCATCGCCTCGGAGGAGCGCCAGCGCGGCATCATCTCCTCGGAGCTCGACGAGATCGTGGGCCGCTACGGCGACGACCGCCGCTCCGAGATCATGTACGGCTACGACGGCGACATGTCGATGGAGGACCTGATCCCCGAGGAGGAGATGGTCGTGACCATCACCCGCGGCGGATACGTCAAGCGCACGCGCTCCGACCAGTACCGCTCCCAGCGGCGCGGCGGCAAGGGCGTGAAGGGCGCGCAGCTGCGCGGGGACGACGTCGTGGAGCACTTCTTCGTCACCACCACCCACAACTGGATCCTGTTCTTCACGAACCTGGGCCGGGTCTACCGCACCAAGGCGTACGAGCTGCTGGAGGCGGGCCGGGACTCCAAGGGCCAGCACGTGGCGAACCTGATGGCCTTCCAGCCGGGGGAGCGGATCGCCCAGGTCATGGAGCTGCGCTCGTACAGCGACGCCCCGTACCTGGTGCTCGCCACCCGCAGGGGCCTGATCAAGAAGTCCCGGCTGATGGACTACGACACCAACCGCACGGCCGGGGTGATCGCGATCAACCTGCGCGACGACGACGAGCTCGTCTCGGCCCAGCTGGCGTCCGCGCAGGACGACCTGCTCCTGGTCTCCCGCAACGGGATGTCCCTGCGCTTCACCGCGAGCGACGAGGTGCTGCGGCCCATGGGGCGGGCGACCTCCGGGGTCACCGGCATGAAGTTCCGGGACGGCGACGAGCTGCTCTCCGCCAACGTGGTCACCGACGACGCCTACGTCTTCGTGGTCACCGAGGGCGGCTACGCCAAGCGCACCAAGGTGGAGGAGTACCGGGTGCAGGGCCGCGGCGGCATCGGCATCAAGGTGGCCAAGCTCGCGGAGCAGCGCGGCCGGCTGGTCGGCGGGATCATCGTGGGCGAGGAGGACGAGGTCCTCGTGGTCATGGAGTCCGGCAAGGTCGTGCGCACCGGCGCCTCCGAGGTCCCGGCCAAGGGCCGCGACACGATGGGCGTGATCTTCGCGAAGCCCGCCCAGGGCGACACGATCACCGGGGTGGCCCGCAACGCCGACCGGGAGATCGCCGAGGAGGTCGACGCCGAGGCCGTGGCCGAGGTCGACGTCCAGCTCGACGAGACGATGGAGACGGCCGACGTCCTGGACACGGGCGAGGCAGACGGAGAGGCCGACGAGCTCGGTCCGGTCCCCGGTTCCGGGGACACGACGGACGATGAAGTAGCGTTGGACCCGAACAACAACGGAGGTAACGCATGAGCTCGAGTTCCGGCTCCAACACCGCCGGCCGGTCCGGACGCTCCCCGCTGGCGTCCGCACCCCGCCCCGGGAACGGGTCGCCGTCCGGGACGGCGAGGCCCTCGACGAGCGCCCGGACCGCGCCGAAGCCGGCGAAGTCGGGCTCGGGTCCCGCGAAGCCGAGCGCCACCCGGTCCGGCTCCGGCCCGGCGAAGAGCGCCCGGCCCGCGAGCTCGACGAAGGGCCTGGTCCGCCCGGCCCCGCGGCCGCGGGTGCGCCGGGCGCGGCTCGTGGTCTCGAAGGTGGACACCTGGTCGGTGCTCAAGCTCGCGTTCCTGCTGTCGGTCGCGCTGGGGATCATCACCGTGGTCGCCGCGGTCGTGCTGTGGATCGTCCTGGACCTCACGGGCCTGTTCGACGGGATCAACGAGCTGCTCGGGATGCTGGGCGGCGCGGGCGGGGCCCTGAACATCAAGGACTTCCTGTCCTTGGGGCAGATCGCGATCTTCGCGACCATCGTGTCCGTGGTCAACGTCATCCTGCTGACCGCCCTGTCGGTGCTCGCCGCCCTGCTGTACAACATCGCGGCGGCCCTCGTGGGCGGGATCGGGCTCACCCTCACGGACGACTGATCCGGCGCGGTTCCGGGGAGTCCGGCCCGGCCGGGGCGATTTGGCACGGGTCGGCAACTCCGGTATCGTTTCTTCTCGGTCCGCAAGGGCCGTGAGAGGGCGTATAGCTCAGACGGTTAGAGCGCTTCGCTGATAACGAAGAGGTCCCAGGTTCAATTCCTGGTACGCCCACGGTTTCCCTTTTCCGCAGCTCAGGAGGCAGGCGTGAACAGGAAGATGGCTGCGGCTCTCGCCCTGGTCGGCGCGTCGGTCGCGGTGCTCACCAAGCTGCGGGAGGCCGACGCCGACAGGAATGCCTGGGCGGACGCCACCGACGAGGTGGAGTAGCCCGGTACACCGCGGGGACGTGGCGCAATTGGTAGCGCATCTGCTTTGCAAGCAGAGGGTTAGGGGTTCGAGTCCCCTCGTCTCCACCACATCGGATCCCGATCGAGCAGACGCTCGGTCGGGATCTTCTCGTTCCCGGCCGCATCCCCGGGCGCATCACCGCGCGCCGCCGCAACGGCAGAGGCCCCCGCTCCCTGCCGGGAGCGGGGGCCTCTGCCCGAACGGGCGGGGGTCAGGCCTCGTTCTCGTCCTTCTTGCCCTGGATCTGCTCCTTGACCTCGTGGATCGTGGTCTTGGCGTCCTCGCCGACGGTCTTGGCGCTGTCCCTGACCTCGGCGGCGGCCTCCGAGACACCACCGGACTGACCGGCCGGGGTGGTCGCGTCCTTGACGTCGTCGACCTGCACACCGGTGCCGGCGGCCACGGTGGACTGCTGGGCCACCGGGGAGGCGGTCACGCGCGGGGACGTGGCCGCCGGGGTCTTCCAGGGGTCCTCGACCGGGCGCGAGGCCTTCCAGGCGGCCACGCCGGCCGCACCGCCGGCCACGAGCAGGCCCAGCAGCAGGAGACCCTTGTGGGACTTCTCGGCCTTCTTCTGCTGCCTGGCGTAGTCCTTGGCGACCTTCGAGGCGGCCTTCTTCGCGTTGGCCACGGCCTTCTTGTCACCGGTCAGCTTCGCGACGATCGCCTCGAGCTGCTCGGGGGTGTCCGCGTCGGCGAACTTGCCCGCGAGCAGGGCGGCGGCACCGGCGTACTTCGCCTGCATCGCGGCGCGGCTCTCGGAGGCCCGGTCCGCGGCCTTCGCGGCCACGGGGCCGGCGGTCTTCGCGGCCTTGGCCGCGACCGGGGCGGTCACCGCGGCGGCCTTCAGCTTGGCGGAGCCGGAGAGGTCGTGGGCGCGGCCCAGACCCTCCTGGACCTTGGGGCCGGCGGTCGCGACGCCACCGGCGAGGGCCGCGGCGCCCGCCTCGACGCTGTGCTGGAGCCGGGGCGCGAGGTCGCCGATCTCCTTGGACGCCCACTTGCCGGCGTCCAGGACCTTGCTCTCCGCGGCCTTCTGCGCCGCGACGGCCTTCTTCTCGCTCTTGGTCTTCTTGAAGCTCATGAATCCATCCCTCCTCGGGTCGTGACAATCCACTGTCAGCATACGGGCAGAGCCGTCGGGGCAGGAGGGTGCGCCGCGCAATCCCGGGCCTTTTCACTGTGCGCTGAACCCCGCTGCCCCACCGGGAAGGGCCTCCGGGGACCGTGCAAGAATGGGCGCATGACTTCTGCCATCCCCACCGCCAAGGCGACCATCCACACGAACCACGGCGACATCGTCGTGAACCTGTTCGGCAACCACGCCCCGAAGACCGTCAAGAACTTCATCGGCCTCTCGGACGGCACCCAGGAGTGGAGCGACCCGCGCACCGGTGAGAAGCAGACCGGTCCCCTCTACAAGGACGTGGTCTTCCACCGCATCATCAAGGACTTCATGATCCAGGGCGGGGACCCCCTGGGCCAGGGCATCGGCGGACCGGGCTACGAGTTCGACGACGAGATCCACCCCGAGCTCGACTTCAACGAGCCCTACATCCTGGCGATGGCCAACGCCGGCAAGCGCAACGGCAAGGGCACCAACGGGTCCCAGTTCTTCATCACCACCGCCCCGACCACCTGGCTGCAGGGCAAGCACACCATCTTCGGCGAGGTGGCCGACGACGCGTCGCGGAAGGTCGTGGACGAGCTGAACAGCGTCCGCACCGGCGGCATGGACCGTCCGGTCGAGGACTGCGTGGTCACCTCGATCGACATCGAGCAGCTCTAGATCCGAGCAGTCTCCCCGTCCCGGCACCGCCGGGACGGGGACCAGCGGCGCAGGCCCGTCCGGAGCGATCCGGACGGGCCTGCGCCGTTGCCGTCCCGTCCGCCCCAGTCCATCCCGTCCAGCGAACCGGGCCCGCGGAGAAGCGGCCCAGGAGGAGTCCCAGTGAGCGGCGAGCGACCGCAGTACGGCGCGTCCACCGGGGGAGACGTCCCGGTGTGCCCGCGCCACCCCGACCGTCCGGCGTACGTGCGGTGCCAGCGGTGCGGCCGGCCGACGTGCCCGGAGTGCCAGCGCACGGCCGCGGTGGGCGTCCACTGCGTCGACTGCGTGCAGGAGGCGACGCGCTCGCGCCCCGCCGTCCGCACGAGCCTCGGCGGCCGCGCGGCCCAGGGCTCCCCGATGCTCGTCACCTGGTGGCTCGTCGGCGTCAACGCGGTGGTCTACGCGCTGCAGTGGCTCGGGCAGGCGGCGGGCGTGAGCCTGCTGCAGATGTTCGCCTACGCCCCCGTGACCACGACCTCCGAGCCGTGGCGGATGCTCACGAGCGGTTTCCTGCACTCGATGTCCAGTCCGCTGCACCTGATCCTGAACATGTACATGCTCTACCTGTTCGGGCGGATGCTCGAGCCGGCGCTGGGTCGCGGCCGGTTCCTGCTGCTGTTCCTGCTCTCCGTCCTGGGCGGATCCGTGGGCGTCCTGCTCCTGTCGCACCCGCTCAGCCTCGTGGTCGGCGCGTCCGGGGGCGTCTTCGGCCTGTTCGGCGCCCTGTTCGTGCTGCAGCGCCACCTGGGGCAGTCCATCACGCCCATCGCGGTGCTGATCGGCGTGAACGTCGTCTTCGGCTTCCTCTTCCCCGGCATCGCCTGGCAGGCGCACCTCGGCGGACTCGTCACGGGAGCCATCGTCGCCTTCGGCTACACGGCCGCCAGCCGCCGGCGCCGGGGTGCCGGCGGCCGCCGGTGACGCCGGCCGCAGCCCGTCCCCGAGCACTCGCGCGCCGGCGGACGACCGTGTTCTCCACAGGGGTTGTCCCCACCTGTCGACAAGTTACACCGGTGGAATTCCACACCTGTGAGCAACGGTGTGGACAGGGCCGGGGCGGCTTCCACAGCTGTTAATAACGCTGTGGAGAGCGAGCTGTGCACACAGTTCTCCACACCTGTGGACAACGTTGTGCACCGGTTGGGGAGAAGGGGCACGACCGTGCCGGCCGGGATGCCGTCCTCATCGGATCCTCAGGCGGCGTGCGGAAGACTGGAGGGGTGCGGATCCCGCCGCGCCCACGGAGGAGAACGGGAGGACACGTGCGCGTGCTGCTGGTGGAGGACGAGGTGGACCTCGCGGAGTCGCTGCGCCGCGGGCTCACGAACGAGGGCTTCGTCGTCGACGTCGCCCACGACGGCATCACCGGGGGGTGGCTGGCCGGCGAGAACCCCTACGACGTCGTGGTCCTGGACCTGATGCTGCCCGGCAGGAACGGCTACGCGGTGCTCGAGGGGCTGCGCGCCGCCGAGAACTGGGTCCCCGTCCTGATGCTCACCGCCAAGGACGGCGAGTACGACCAGACCGACGCCTTCGACCTCGGCGCCGACGACTACCTCACCAAGCCCTTCAGCTTCCTCGTGCTCGTGGCGCGGCTGCGCGCCCTCATCCGCCGGGGGGCGCCCGAGCGGCCCGTGGTGCTCACGGTCGGGTCCCTGCAGCTCGACCCCGTCCGCCGGACCGTGACCCGCCGGGGGACGGCGCTCGAGCTCACCGCGAAGGAGTACGTCATCCTCCAGTACCTGATGCAGAACGCGGAGAAGGTCGTCTCGAAGCTGGAGATCATGGACAACGCGTGGGACGCCGGCTTCGAGGGCTCCGAGAACATCGTCGAGGTCTACGTGGGCTATCTCCGGAAGAAGATCGACGCGCCCTTCGGCCTCTCCACCCTGCAGACGGTCCGCGGCATGGGCTACCGGCTGGTCCCGGACGAGCCCGGGGCGCCGGCGTCGTGACCTCCGCCAGGAGGGGGCTCCTCGACCGGTGGGGGGTGCGGGAGCGCAGCACCGCCGCCGCGGCGCTGCTCATCCTCCTGGTGATGGCCGTGGCCGGAGCCGTGCTGCTCGAGGTCCTCAGCCGCGCGGCCGTGGGGGCCGCCCACGACCAGGCCGTGGCCCGGCAGACGGAGATCCTCCAGGACCTGGGGCTCCCGTGGGGCCCGCGCAGCGCCGGGGGCGCGGCGGGGGAGACGGCCGTGTTCACGCAGGCCGGGCTCGGCGAGCTGATGCTGCGGCTCGGCCGCCCGGGGGTCATCGTGCAGCTCCAGGACGCCGACGGACAGGTGGTGGCCGCGTCCCCCGCCAGCGCGCTGGGCACGGACCTGTCCGTGCCGGTCCTGGAGCCGGGGCGGTCCTTCGACTCCGCGGCGACCGGGGACGGGCTCGCGCTCAGGACCGACGACCACGTGTATGTCGCTCACGGCATGTACATCAACGGGGTGCCCCTGACCCTCACCGTGGCCGTGCCCATGGCGCTGCAGCAGGGCACCCTCCAGACCGTGTCCCTGTTCCTGCTGGTCGGCGGGCCGGTGCTGGCGCTGCTCGGCGCCGCGCTCATGTGGTTCCTGGTCGGCCGCTCCCTGGCCCCGGTGCGCCGCATCACCGGACAGCTCCGGCGCATCGGCACGGCCCGCCTGGGGGAACGGGTCGACGTGCCCCCCACCCGGGACGAGATCGCGGCGCTCGCCGAGACCATGAACGGGATGCTGGACCGGCTGCAGACCTCCGACCGGGCACAGCGGCGGTTCGTGGCGGACGCCTCCCACGAGCTCCGCAGCCCGCTCGCCACCCTCACCACCACGATCGAGGTGGCCGCCTCCGACCCGTCCGGGGCGACGTGGCCCGAGGTCGCCCCCGTCCTGAGGTCCCAGTCCCGCCGCATGGGCCAGCTCGTGGAGGACCTCCTGACCCTCGCCAAGGTCGACGACGCCGGGCTGCGGCTGCGCACCGCGGACACCGACCTGGACGAGGTGGTCCGGGAGGAGATCGCCCGGATGCGGCCGGCCTCGCGGCACGAGGTGCGCGTGCACGTGGACCCCGTGCGGGTCCGCGGGGACGCCAGCCGGCTCCAGCAGGTGGTCCGCAACCTGCTCTCCAACGCGGAGCGGCACGCGGACACCTGGATCGCCGTCTCCCTGGTGGCCGAGGGGGACGAGGCGGTCGTGACCGTGGTCAACGACGGCGACCGCATCGCGCCGGAGGACCGGGAACGGGTCTTCGAGCGGTTCGTGCGGCTCGACGACTCCCGGACCCGGGACACGGGCGGATCCGGGCTGGGCCTGGCCATCAGTCGGGAGATCGTCGCGGCCCACGGGGGGACGATCGGCGCGGGCGAGGACCCGGAGGGCCGGTGCCGCTTCCAGGTGCGTCTCCCGCGGGAGGGCGGGGACGGCGAGGGCTGAGCACCTCGCGTTCACCTCCCGTTGGCGGCACCGTCACGCGGGCAGCCTAGCGTCTCCCTGGTCGGCGGGAGCCCCCCGACCTCGCTCCGACGAGCACGGATGCACCCCCGGGCAGCCGTGCGGAATGCCCCGGTCCGTCGGCGGACCGGGGCATTCGACTGCTCCGCGACCGGGGGCCCCGGCCTCCGGCGGCGGCTCGCCCGCCGGGCTCTCAGTACCCGGCGGCGGCGGCGCCCCAGACCTGTGCGGTGAGCTCCTCGAGGCGCTCCTCGGGCGTGTGCTGGGCGCGCAGGGCCTGGGCGACGAGCCGCTGCGCGGTGGAGGCGAGGTGCTCGCGCATGGCGCGTGCCGCCTCCGCCTCGTCCCGGGCGAGCACGGCCCGGACCAGCGCGTCGTGCTCGCGCGCGAGCTCCCCGACGGGCCGCCGCGACGTGGCGGCGACGACGCCCAGGAAGGACGTGGTGGTGCGCAGCCGCTCCACGAGCTGGACGGCCTGGGCGTTGCCGGCGACGAGCAGCAGCGCACGGTGCAGTCCCTCGTCCGCCTCGGCGGTGGCCTCGAGGTCCCCGGTCCCGGCCGCTTCGTGCAGCGCCTCCCACCGGGCCCGGATCCGGTCCAGCTCCTCGGGCGCCGCGAGACGTGCGGCCCGGCGGGCGGCCGGGACCTCCAGGGCGGTGCGCACCGCGAAGATCTCGGCGACGTCGTCGGGACTGACCTCGACGATCTCGAAGCCGCGGTTGCGGTGGAACCGGATCAGCCCGGCCTCGCCCAGCCGCAGCAGGCCCTCCCGCACCGGGCTGCGGGAGACGTCCATGGCGGAGGCCAGCTGCTGCACCGAGTAGAGGCGCCCGGGCTCCATCTCGCCCGCCGTGATCGCCCGGCGCACCGCGGCCATCACCTGCACGGCGAGCGAGCTCCCGGTCGTGGCGGTGACGGACGGCAGCGCGGGGGCCGTCGGCCCGGGACGGTCGCCGGCCGGGGACCCGGCGACGGAGCGGGGTGGGGTGGTCACGGGGTGATCGTCAGCTTGATGTCCCCGGGCCGGTGCTCCTCGGCCCGCTGCATGGCCTCCGCGATCCGCTCGAGGGGGAACTCGGGCCCGAGACAGTGCTCCACGTCGATCTCGCCCTCGGAGATCCGCCGCAGGGCCTCGCGGAAGGACGTCAGCCCCGGCTCGGCCTGCGCCGCCACGGAGCACTGCAGCCGCAGGTTCTTGCGGAACGCCGTCCACAGCGGGACCTCGGTGTGCCCGTGCCGCTCCGGCAGGCCGAAGAAGCCGACGATGCCCCGGTCGGCCGCGAGCTCGACGGCCTGGTCGCGCAGCACGTCGTGCCCCACGGCCTCGATGACGAGGTCGGCGCCGCGGCCCCCGGTGACCTCGGCCACGACCGCGGCGAGGTCCTCCTCCGGCACCCGCACGGGGACGGCGCCCAGCCGGCGGGCGACCTCGAGCCTGCCCGTGTCCAGGTCGGAGGCGACGACGTGCGCGAAGCCCAGTCGGCGGGCCTCCTCCACGAAGAACAGCCCGGCGGAGCCCGCGCCCATCACCACGCACGTGTGCGCCCGGCGGGCAGGCGTCTCCACGGGCCAGAACTGGCGCATGGCGTAGAGGCACGTGCCGTACTGCTGGGCCATCATGAGCCGCCGCAGCTGCAGGGAGTCGCCCGGGTCCGTGCCGGCGGGCAGCTCCACGACGTGCAGGTCGTCCAGCAGCTGGAGCTCCGCGAAGCACCCGCCCATCTCGCCCTGGGGGACCGTCAGCACCAGGGTGCCCTCCGGGACGCGCTCCGAGCGGGACTCGACCACCACGCCGACCCCTTCGTGGCCGGGGTAGCCGGGGCGGCGCGGGCCCTCCGCGTGGAGCAGCCCGTGGAAGGCCGCGTGCAGGTCGGATCCGCAGATCGAGGCGTGCAGCATGCGCACCACCAGCTGACCGGGTTCCCGGGCGTGCGGATCGGGCCAGTCGGTGACCGTGACGGTGCCCGTGGTGGGGACGTGGGATGCTCGCATGCGCGCCTCCTGGGGTCGGGCGCGCCGGGCGCCGGTGGGTGACATGCTACCCACGGTTTGGTGCCGCGGACGGGCGTGACGCCGGATTAAACCCGCGGCGCGCCCGGATCGGCGCCGACGGCCTCGGCGGGGACCGCGAAGACGGGGCGGGGGGACTGCAGCCGGGCGGGTGCGGGCAGGTCGCGGCGCAGCACCCGGTCCCCGCGCTCGAGCTCGAGGGAGAACCCGCCGACGGCGTGGTGCACGTTCTCGCCCAGCACCGTCCGCTCCACGACCTGCTCCGGGCCGGGCGGCCCGTGCAGCAGCAGCACCGGCTCACCCTCCCGCAGCTCCTCCTCGACGCGGGCCACCGCCTGCACCCAGTGGCTCTCCCGCACGCCGTCCGGGACGCGGAAGGGCACGACGACGGCGCCGCCCGCCGCCTCGTGCGCGCCCGGCGCCAGGACCCACGCCCGCCGGCCGTGCGGCGGCTCGGCGGGTGGCGTGCGGCCCTCCGCGGGCACGGGCCACACGTAGTCCAGGCCGGCGGGGTCGCCGGGGAAGACCGCGCGGTAGAGCTCCTCGTCCTTGCGCAGCAGGTTCGACCGGTGCGAGCGGTGGAACGCCTCGTCGCCCAGCCAGGGCGGCGGCGGCGCCACGTCGTCGTCGGGGGCGCGGTCCCAGGCCTCGGGGGCGAACTCGCGGATCTGCCACCCCGTGCTGTCGGCCCCGCCGCGGGCCGTCCACTCGTCGACCATCGCGCGGCCGTAGGCGACCAGGGCGGGCACGTGCCCGGCCCACATCGCCGTGGCCGGGTGGCGGTACCACCCGTAGCCCGGCACGGTGGCCGCGCGCAGCACCTGCAGGGTCTCCACCCGCTGCTTGCCGAGCCGCTTGCGGTCGAGGACGCGGGCCGAGCGGGCGAAGTCCGGGTACGGGAGGAAGGTCTGCACCGCCCCAGTGTCCTACGGATCCGCGGCCTCCACCACCGCACCGGCTCGTGCGCCGGGGCCCGCGCGGGGGGACACTGGGGGCATGCCCCTGCCCCGCGCGCTGGAGCCGTTCCGGCTCGGCCGGTACCGTGTGCTCGCCTTCGCGATGTTCAGCAGCGTCTTCGGCGCCGGGATGTGGGCGGTGGCCCTCGTGCACCAGGTCCTGCAGCTGGACGGCACGGCTGTGGACCTCTCGGCCGTGACGGCGGTGGGCGCCCTCGGCATGCTCGTCTTCGTGCTCGTGGGCGGGATCGCGGCCGACCGCTTCCCCCTGGCCCGGGTGCTGCGCCTCGTCGAGACCGTCAACCTCCTGACGGCGGGGACGGTCGCGGTCCTGGCCCTGGCGGACGGGCTGCGCATGGGGCACCTCGCCGCGGCGGCGTTCGTGTTCGGCGCGGGTCTCGGCTTCTTCTATCCGGCCTACTCGGCCTCGCTGCCCCGGATCCTGCCCGCCCGGCAGCTGCTCGCGGCCAACGGGGTGGAGGGCACGGCGCGCCCGCTGCTGCAGCAGGCGGCGGGACCGGCCGTGGCGGGTCTGCTCATCGGGCTGGTCGCTCCCGGCGGCGCGCTCGCCCTGATCGCGCTCTGCCACGCCGCCGCGCTCGTGCTGCTGCTGCGCCTGCACGTGCCCGGCCACGACGCCGATTCGGACGCCGGCGCGGACGCCGGCGCGGACACGGATCCAGGCGCGGGGGAGCCGTCCCCGCCGCGGGAGGCGGTGGGCGCCCTGCGGTCCGTGCGGCAGGACCTCATGGAGGGCGTGAGCTACACGGTGCGGACCCCGTGGCTGCTGTGGACCCTGCTGTGGGCGGTGCTCGCGGTCTTCCTGCTGCTGGGTCCCCTGGAGGTCCTCGTCCCGTTCCTGGTCCGGGACCGGCTGAGCGGGGACGCCTCCACGTTCGGCTACCTGCTGGCGTGCTACGGCGGGGCCAGCGCGGTGGCCTCCCTGGTGGTCGCGTCGCTGCCCCTGCCGCGGCGCTACCTCAGCTGGATGATCGTGCTGTGGGGGTTCGGGACGCTGCCCTTCGGTCTCGTCGCGACCACCGACTCGTTCTGGGTCATGGCGCTGTGCCTGGCCTTCGTGGGCGCCGGGGACGGCGCGGGCATGGTGCTGTGGGGCACTCTCCTGCAGCGCCGGGTCCCGCGCCACATGCTGGGGCGGGTCTCGAGCCTCGACTTCTTCGTCTCGATCGCCCTCATGCCGGTGTCGATGGCGGTCGCGGGACCCGTGGCCCAGGTGGTGCCCCTCCCGGTGATCTTCTGGACCGTGGCCCTGCTGACCCCGGCGCTGGGGCTGGTGGCCCTGTGGGCCGGGCGGATGCGCGAGGACGAGCTGGCGCACCCGCTGGCCGGCTGAGCGCCGCCGTTGCACCCCACAGGGCGCAGGGACGGGGACGTGCGGACCGGTGGCGGTGCCGCGTCCCGACCGGACGCGGCACCGCTCCGCTCACCGCACGAGCGGTGGACGGCCCGCGGGTCAGTAGGCCTTGACGCGCTGCTCCACGATCAGGTGGATCAGGGCGAACTGCCCTTCCTCGTCGATCGCCCTCAGGGCGGCCTCGAGCGCGCCGGGGATCTCGGCGTCGGTCTCCACGCGCACCCCGAACCCGCCGAAGGCCTGGGCCATGAGGGCGAAGTCGGGGTTCTTGAGCTGGGTGCCCGAGACGCGGTCCGGGTAGTCCCGCTCCTGGTGGGTGCGGATCGTGCCGTACTCCTGGTTGTCCATCACGATGACCAGCGGGGTGGCCCCGTACTGGGCGGCGGTGGCCAGCTCCTGGCCGTTCATCAGGAACTCGCCGTCACCGGCGATGGTCACCACCCGCCGGCCGGGGTAGCGCAAAGAGGCCGCGACGGCGGAGGGCACCGAGTAGCCCATGGAGCCGTTGCGGGCGGAGATCATCGCCGCGTACCCCTTGGCGGGGAAGTAGCGGTGCGCCCAGTTGGTGTGCTCCCCGGCGCCGAAGGTGCACATGGCGTCGTCGGGCAGACCCGCCACGAGGTGGGCCATCATGGTGTCCATCCGGGCCCGGCCTCCGGACGGCTCCGTGGCCGGCTCCGTGGACACGGGGGTGGAGAACTCGACCTGCTGCGCCCGCAGCCGGGCGGTCCACTCCTTCCACGCCGGCTTGGCCGGCAGGTCGATGCGCACGAGGTCGCGCACGAACACGTCGGGCTTGGCCACGATCTGGTAGGACACCGGCCCGGAGCGCCCGCGCAGGGACGGGTCGATGGTGACCAGGAAGTTCTTCTTCTCCCAGTCCTGGCGGACCAGGAACCCGTTGGTGATGACGTCGCCGGGGACGGTGCCCACGAAGACCAGCAGGTCGGTCTCCTCGAGCATCTCGAAGGTCGCCTTCGGGCGGCCGTAGCCGATCGGGCCCACGTAGGAGTCCGAGTCGAACGGGACGGTGCCCTCGGTGCGCCACTCGGCCGCGGCCGGGAGGTGGTGCTCCTCGAGCCAGTCCGTGAGGCCGGCCGCACCCTCGACGGTCCAGTCGTTGCCGCCGGTCACGAACAGGGGCTTCTCCGCGGTCGAGAGCGCGTCGCGCAGCGCCTTCCAGTCGTTGACCGTCATCCCGCCGTGGGCCACGGGGATCGGCGGGTGCAGGGTCGCGTCGATCTCGGCCCGGATGATGTCCTCGGGCAGACCCACGACCACGGGGCCGGGGCGGCCGGAGTTGGCGGCGAACATCGCCTCGGCCACGATCTCGGAGGCCCGCTCGGCGTGGTCGAGGACCATCACGCGCTTGGCCCCGGAGTCGAACCACGCGTGCGGGTCGAACTCCTGGAACGCCTCCTTGTCGCGGTGCTCGAACGGGATCAGGCCCACGAACAGCACCATCGGGGTGGAGTCCTGCCACGAGGTGTGCAGGCCCACGTGGGCGTTGGCCGCGCCGGGGCCGCGGGTCACCATGGCCACGCCCGGGACGGGGCCCATCTTGCCGTCGGCCTCGGCCATGTAGGCCGCACCGCCCTCGTGGCGGCAGACGACCGTCTCGATCGACGAGTGGTGCAGACCGTCGAGCACGTCCAGGTAGGACTCGCCGGGCACCACGTAGGTGCGCTGCACGCCGTGCGCCACGAGCGTGTCCACGATGACGTGGCCCGCCGACTTGCGGGCAGTGGTCTGTGCGGGGGATGCGGGGTCCGCAGTGGTCTGGGTCAACGTGGGTCCTTTTCGCCGTTGAAAATGGAGCGGTGGGGCTGGGCAGGCCGGAACCGGCTCGGGGGTCCGGGCCTGGCGCAGTTCATCCGAAAATACCCGATGCGGGCGGCGATCCGTGTCCTGGCGGTCACGGAGGAGTAAAGAAGGACGCACAGCGCCCGCGGTGCCCTGTGCGCTCCCGGGCCCGGGCACGACGACGACGGCGGCGGTGGTCTCCCCCGGAGGGGACGATCACCGCCGCCGTCGTGGATCCTGCGCGGTGCTCAGTCCTGCATGTCCTCGAGCTCGATGCCGGTGGTCTCGCGGACCATCTTGATCGTGAAGATCAGGGAGACGAGCCCGAAGAACGCGTAGAGCCCGTACGCGACGCCCAGGGAGAAGGCCGCCAGGGCCGGGAAGGTCACGGTGACCAGCCAGTTGGCGATCCACTGCACGAATCCGGCCACGGCCAGGGCGGCGCCGCGGATCCGGTTCGGGAACATCTCGCCCAGCAGGACCCACATCATGGGACCCCACGAGACGCCGAAGAAGACCACGAACAGGTTGGCGGCCACGAGGGCGAGGGGACCGGCGGTGGGGCCGAGCACCGGTGCGCCGTCGACCACGTCGGCCGTGGCGAACAGGACGGCGAGGGTGGCGAGGGACAGGGTCATGCCCGCCGAGCCGATGAGCAGGAGCCGGCGCCGGCCGACCTTCTCGACGAGCGCGATCGCCACGATGGTCACGGCGACGTTGACCACGGACGTGATCACCGTGATGGTGAACGAGTCGGCCTCGGTGAAGCCCACGGACTGCCAGAGCACGTTCGAGTAGTAGAAGATCACGTTGATGCCCACGAACTGCTGCAGCGCGGCCAGGCCGATGCCCACCCACACGATCGGCTTGAGACCGGCCGTCCGTCCCTTCAGATCGGACAGCCGGGGCTTGTGCTCGATCCGGAGGGTCTCCTTGATGAGGCGCACCCGCTCGGCCGCCGACGCGGAGCCCTGCAGATTGGCCAGCACGGCCTCGGCCTCGTCGGAGCGACCGTCCTCCACCAGGTAGCGGGGGGACTCGGGGATCGTGAACGCGCCGATCAGATAGGCGATGGCCGGGATGGCCTCGGCCATGAACATCCACCGCCAGGCCTCCAGGCCGAGCCACAGCTCCTGGGTGGAGCCGCCGGCCATGGCGGCGAGCCAGGCGTCCACCGCCAGCGAGATGAAGATGCCGAGCACGATGCCCATCTGCTGCAGCGAGCCGAGCCGGCCGCGGATGGAAGCCGGGGCGACCTCGGCGATGTAGGCGGGAGCGATGACGGAGGCGACACCCACGCCGATGCCTCCGACGACGCGCCAGAAGATCAGCCAGCCGAAGCTGTCCACCACACCGCAGCCGATCGCGCTGACGAGGAAGAGGACCGCGGCGATCTTCATCACCGGGACGCGGCCCAGGGCGTCGGCGACCCGGCCGCCGAAGAACGCACCTGCGGCGGCGCCGAGCAGGGCCGAGGCCACGGCGAAGCCGAGCGGTCCGGGAGCGACCCCGAACTCCTCCTGGATGGCCGAGACCGCGCCGTTGATGACCGCGGAGTCGTAGCCGAAGAGGAAGCCGCCGAAGGCGGCGACGATGGTGATCCGGAGGACCGCCGAGGTGTTCGGGTGCTCCGCGACCCTGGGGGTCGTGGCGTCTTGGCTCATCGGACAGCTCCCTTGCTGGTGGAGATCGGCTGCTGGTGGAGGAAGCGGCGTGGGCTCGGGACGTGCCGTCCGCCGCACCCCGGGGCGGACGCACCCGCCGACGCCGTGGGGTTCGTGTGACGCGGTCCACACTAAAACTCAGTGCGCTGAATGTCCATTAGTCGAAGACAGGTGTCGTCCGGCGCGTCATCCTGCCGGAAGGGCCCCGACGGGCAGCTCCGCGTGCTGCAGGGCGAGGATCACCGCGCCCGCCACGTGCGCCTCGATCCCCAGCAGGGCGGTCTCGATCCGCAGGCCCCGGACGCTGCCGCGGACGCCCTGGCGGGAGACGACCTCGCGCAGCGGGCCGAGCAGCAGCTCGCCGGCCCGGGCGATCTCGCCGCCGACGACCACGAGCTCCGGGTTGATGGTGTTGCACAGGTTGGCCACCGCCGTGCCGAGCAGGCGGCCGGTGTCGCCGATGACCCGCCCGCAGCCGACGTCGCCGGCGAGCGCCGCCGCCACGAGTTCGGGGACGGTCAAGTCGGTCCCGTGCGTGGCGCTCAGCAGGCCGGTGACGTCCCCGGAGGACACGTAGGTCTCGAGGCACCCGCGGTTTCCGCACCGGCACACCCGGCCGTGCTCGTCCACGGTCGTGTGGCCGAGCTCCCCGGCGGACCCGGTGGCGCCGCGGAAGAGGGACCCGTTGAGGATCAGACCGGCGCCCACGCCGTGGCCGATCTTGAGGTAGGCCATGTGCTGCGCTCCGCGCCCGGCGCCCCAGGCGTGCTCGCCCAGGGCACCCGCGTTGGCGTCGTTCTCGACGACGACGGGCAGTCCGAGTCGGCGGCCGGCCTCCTCGCGCACGTCGATCCCGCTCCACGCCGGGAGGATCGCGCTCGCACTGACCAGCCGGCCCTCGAGGTCCACAGGGGCCGGGAGGGTGAGGCCCGCGGCGAGCAGCCCGGACCGTGCCGTGCCGTGCTCCCGGAGGAGGGCGTCGAGGGTCCGGTCGACCAGCTCGAGGTCCTCGGCGAAGCGGTGCTCGGCGGGCAGCTCGTGACGCCGCTGGGCGAGGATCCTCTGGTTCAGGTCCGCGACGGCCACCGTGACGTGGCGGTGTCCCACGTCGATGCCGACCACGTGGCCGGCGGAGCCCCGGAAGCCGATGCGCTGACCCCGGCGGCCGGCGCCGTCCGTCTCCATGACGAGCAGGCCGGCGCCGATCAGCTGGTGGACGATGCTGGACACCGTCGAGGGCGCCAGTGCGGTGCGACGGGAGATCTGCGCCTGGGTCAGGTGCCCGTCACGGCGCACCGCGTCGAGCACCCGGCGCTGGTTGGCGTTGCGCAGGGACGTCTGCGAACCGGGTGGAACGGGGGACCCCGCGGGCTCGGACATCATCGTCCTCTTTCACCGGTGAACGTGAACAGGACTGTCATCCTAATCAGCGTTCACAGGTCGAAGACAGGGGTGGGCGGGCCGGCGGTTCCGCCCGCCTGCTCTCAGATGACCTTGCCGGCCTCGGCGATCAGCCCTCTGGCGGCGGCGACCTGGGCGGGGGAGGCCGCGACGAAGTGCTCGTCGCGGGTCACCACCGTGGGCACCGTGGCGTTGCCGTCGTTGAGGGACTCCACGAAGGCAAGGGCGTCCCGGTCCTCCCAGATGTCGGTCCACATGGCGCGCTCGGCGTCCGGTCCGAGTCCGCGCTCGAGCATGCCGCAGAACGGGCACCCGGGCCGCCAGTAGATGGCGACCCCGCCCTCCGCCACGTGCTGGACGGCCTCGGCGTGGGAGGCGGCCGGGCGGCGGCTGCGGGACTTGTCCTTCTTGAACACGGGGGCTCCTCGCGGGTCGGGCGGCAGGGTGGGAGTGGCGGCCCAGTCTATCCGGACCGTTCCACGTCAAGAGCTGTCCCCCGATGAGGGGACAGGGACTGGAAGTGGCAGAAGCATGGCAAGAGGGTGGCGGAGGCCCGTCGTGGCGGTGTCCGTCTTCGAGAACGCCCAATAAGGTTTGATCTTCCCGCAAATGTCCGGCGTTCCACGTGAAACTGCGCGGCTTCGTTCGAGCATCAGCCTTTTTCGGCTGATCGCGTTGCCGGTGTCGCGCGGGGGACGCGGAGCGTCACACAGCGGCCCCGACGGCACCGTTCCCGCCGCCAAGCTTCATGATTTGTCATTCTCTGTACCGATTCGGGGAATTCTTCCCGAACTCTCTTGCGGGCCGGGCGTTCGGGGACTCCCGGAACGTGGCGTGTGTCATGGTGGTGGGCATGGCAATTCCGGCGCAGCACTCTTCCCCCCGGCCGGCCCGCTCCACCTGGTCCCTCCCCCAGCTGCACCAGTGGGTGGTCGTCCCCTTCATCGTCGTGCTCGTCACGGCGACCGTGGGGCGGCTGCTGGTGTACTCCCCGGGAGTCGCGGCACAGGAGATCGAGGTCCTGCACCGGCTCGACGCGGCGCGCCTCGGCGTCCTGGACGCGCTGGCGCTCGTCCTGCACCACGCGTTCTCCACCCCGGGGGCGTTCGCGATCATCGCCGCCCTCACCGCCTGGCTCGCCCTGGCGCGCCGGCGGCCCTGGGACGCCGCCGGCTTCGCCGTCACGGCGCTCTCCGGCTGGGCCGCGGTCGGGATGGTGAAGGTCGCCGTCGGCCGCCCCCGGCCGGACAGCACGGCGTTCCCGGAACCCCTCGTCCTCGTGGACGGCCTCACGTCCTTCCCCTCCGGGCACGCGGGTGCCGCGCTGGCCATCGCGGCGGCGTTCTGCCTCGCGATGCGCCGGTCGAGGTCCGCCTCCGCCGTCCTCGTCGCGGGACTGGGCACGGCCGTGCTCGTCGGGCTGTCCCGGCTCTACCTGGGCGTGCACTACCCCCTCGACGTCCTCGCCTCGTTCCCCGTCGCCTGGGCGGGCCTGGCCGTGGGGTGCGGTCTCGCCAACCACCTGGTGCCCGCGCTCGCCTACGGCTTCGGCTGGCAGCAGGAGGACGCGGCGTGGCACGACGTCGAGCAGGGGCGCGCCGCCGAGGAGAGCCCCGCCGAGGACGCTCGTCCGGACACGGCACGGGTGCCGGTCGTGGCCCGGCGGACGGACCACCACGCCGCCTGACACGCCGCCCGCGGCCGTGGCACCGGGCGCCCCGCCGGGTCTCAGGGCTCGATCCGCCGGTGGAAGGGCCACCAGATGGCCCGGCCGATGTCGTAGGTCAGGGCCGGCACCAGCAGCGACCGGACGATCAGCGCGTCCAGGAGCACGCCGAACGCCACGATGAACGCCAGCTGCACCAGGAACATGATCGGGATGACGGCCAGCGCCGCGAACGTGGCCGCGAGCACGATGCCGGCCGAGGTGATCACCCCGCCGGTGAGGGTGAGACCCCGGAGGATGCCAGCCCGGGTGCCGTGCACCAGCGACTCCTCCCGCACCCGGGACATCAGGAAGATGTTGTAGTCGATGCCCAGCGCCACGAGGAAGACGAAGCCGAAGAGCGGGACCGAGGGGTCCGCACCGGGCAGGTCCAGGACGTTGTTGAACACGAGGGCGGAGACGCCCAGGGCCGTGAAGAACGAGACCACGGTGGTGAGGATCAGCAGCACCGGGGCCAGGACGGAGCGCAGCAGCAGCATGAGGATCAGGGTGATGACCACGAGGATCACCGGGATGATCAGCGTGCGGTCGGCGATCGAGGTCTCGTTGGTGTCGATGTTCGTCGCTGTGGTGCCGCCCACGAGGATCTCCGCGTCCGCCGCGCGCAGGTTCTCGCGCAGCTCCCGGACGGTCTGCTCCGCCTCGGGGGAGTCGGCGGCGTCGGACAGCGTGGCCTGGAGCTGATAGAGGCCCTCGGCCTCCGTCGGCTCGGCCCCGGCGAAGGGCCCGGCCGGGGGCGGGGCGTCCTCCCCGAGGGGCAGGGTGCCGGACGGGGAGTCGTTGGCGACGGCGACGACGCCGGCCACGCCCTCCGTGCCCTCGACCGCCTCGACCGCGGCGTCCAGGGAACGGGTCGGGACCAGCAGGACCGCTGGGCTGCCGGAGCCGCCGGGGAAGTGCTGGGCCAGGGCCTCCTGGCCGTCCCGCGCCTGGGACTCGCCGAGCACGAGCTCGCTCTGCTCCACGCCCGAGGCCTCGAACTGGGTGCTGAACCCGGCGAGGGCGAGGAGCACCACAGTGGTCACCACCCAGATCGCCCGCGGGGCGCGGGCCACGAACCGGGCCACCGAGGCCCACACGCCTCGCCCCTCGACGGTCGGGCGGGTGCCGGCCCCGTGCTCGACCACGCGCACGCGCTCCGCGCCCGAGGCGTCGTAGCGGGGCCGGAACGGCCAGAAGGCCCCCCGTCCCGTGGCGTAGAGGACCGCGGGCAGGAAGGTCAGGGCCGCCAGGACGGACATCACGATGCCGACGGAGGCCACCGGGCCCAGCGCCTTGTTCGAGGCGAGGTCCGAGAGCAACAGGCACAGCAGGCCCGCGATGACGGTGGCGCCGGAGGCCACGATCGGCTCGACCGAGCCCTTGAGGGCCGCCCGGGTCGCGTCCGCCCGTCCCCGGTGGTGCAGGAGGGCGTCCCGGTACCGGGCCGTGTAGAGCAGCGAGTAGTCGGTGGCGGCGCCGACCACGAGGATGAACAGGATGCCCTGCACCTGGCCGCTGATGGTCACGAGCTCGTTGGCCGCCAGCCAGTACACGACCAGGATGGCGGCGCTGAGGGCGAAGACCGAGGTCAGCAGCACCAGGACGGGCAGCACGGGGGAGCGGTAGACCACGAGGAGGATCACGAACACCACGGCCAGCGCCACGCCCAGCAGGATCCCGTCGATGCCCTCGAAACCGGCCACGAGATCGGCCGTGAACCCGGCGGGGCCCGTCACGTAGCTCTGCAGGCCCTCCGGCCGGTCCGTCTCGAACCGTTCCGCGAGCGCCTCGACGTCGTCGACGACCTCGCCGTCGGGCAGGGGGACGACGAGCTGGAAGGCCTCCCCGTCCTCGGACGGGATCAGCGGCGAGGTCTGCCCCTCGGCAAGGCCGCTCTCCTGCACCGCCGCGGCGGCGTCCTCCGCCCACGCCCGGTCGGCGGCGGTCAGCCCGCCCTCCCGGGCGAGGAGGACGATCGCGGGGATCGTCTCCGAGTCCCGGAACTCGCCCAGCAGCCGGGTGACCTGCGTGGACTCGGTGGACTCGGGCAGGAAGCTGGACTGGTCGTTGGTCGAGACCTCGGAGATCTTCCCGAAGTACGGCCCGCCCACGCCGGCCACCGCGAGCCACCCGACGATCAGCAGCGCCGGCAGCAGGATCCGCAGCAGCGTGGTCCAGCGGGAGCGCCGCGGGGGTGCGGGGGACCCGGGGGCCTCGGCCCACGGGGCGGGACGGGACGCGGTGGGGGCCGGGGTGGTCATGGCGTGCCTTTCACGAGCGGCAGGAGCAGGTCGGAGCCGCGGCGACCGACGGACCCCACCGCGGAACCGGAGGCGCCGGGGTCTGGGATCAGACTAATATTTCGAAAACAGAAATAAAATCCCGGGCTCAGTCGTAGACGGCCTTGACGCACAGCACCGGGCAGGGGCTCTCGAGCAGGACGCGCTGGGCGGTGCTCGCCATGATGATCTTGCCCACGGGGGAGCGGCGCCGGATGCCCAGCACGATGAGCTCGGCCCCGTGCTCGCGGGCGGTGTCGAGGATGACGTCGGCGGGGTCGCTGTCGTGGTCGGGCTCCCGCAGCTCGTAGCGCACTCCGGCACGGGCGAGCCTCTCCCGCTCCACGTCGATGTCTGCCTCGATCTCCGGCGGCTGGTGGCGCCTCGGCCGCGGCTGCACCACCACCAGGTCGGTGCCGCGGCGCTCTGCCTCGAGGATGGCGGCGTCCAGCGCCGCGTGTCCGGGGGCGGTGGGCATGTATCCGACGACGACGGTCACGGGTTCTCCTGGGGTAGCGGCACGGTGGGGCGGAACGGGTCAGGGACCGCGGTGGGGGTCCTGGTCCGCGGGCTCGTCCTCCATGCGGGCGAGGGCCTCCGGGTGCTCGAACCGCACCTTGCGGCCGAGGAACAGGCGGTCGTAGACGAAGTTGACGATCCACAGGCCCAGCCCGATCAGCAGCAGGACCACGGCGATCTGGTACTCGATGAGGTCCTGTGCCCAGGGCCCCACGAGGTAGGCGCAGGTGATCGCGCCCAGGTAGGGCAGGACCCGGGGGGCGTGGAAGTAGTCGTGGGTGGGGCTGTGGTCCTTGCGCAGGATGATCGCCGCGACGTTGACGATGGTGAACACGCCCAGGAGGAGAAGAGCCGTGGTGCCGCCGAGGGCGCTCGCCGTGCCGCTGCCGAGGATGTTGTTGATGACGACGATCAGCGCCATGGCGAGAAGGCTCGTGAACACGATGGCCGACCAGGGGGTGCGCCGGCCCTGCAGGACGTGGCCCAGGAAGTCCGGCAGCACGCCCTGGCGGGCCATGCCGTAGAGCAGCCGGGAGGCCATGAGCATGTTGATCAGGGCGGTGTTGGCCACGGCGAAGATCGTCAGGAACGGGTAGATCGTGTCGATGGGGATGTTGGGGGCGCCGATCCGGACCATGTCCAGCAGCGGCGTGGTCGACTCCCCGAGCACGCCGATGGGGACGACCGCCACGGTGAAGATCGAGACCAGGATGTAGACCACGCCCGTCAGGCCGAGGCCGAAGAGCATCACGCGCGGGAAGTCGCGGCTGGGGTTCTTGGTCTCCTCGACCATGTTGACGGAGTCCTCGAAGCCCACGAAGGAGAAGAACGCGAGCGAGGTCACCGCGGTGAGGGCCAGGAAGATGCCCTTGTCCTCCGAGGTCTCGAACACCATCGTCTGGCTGAAGTCGGCCTGGCCCTGGAACGCCGCCCAGAACCCCACGAGGATGACGATGAGCAGGCCGGTGAGCTCGATCGACGTCAGCACCACGTTGAACGCGAGGCCCTCGGTGACGCCGCGGATGTTGATGGCGGCGAGGATCGCGATGAAGATCACGGCGATCACGGTGATGGTCGTGGTGTCCACCTCCAGCCCGAAGCCGCGGGCGAAGTTCGAGGCCACGGCCGAGGCCGCCGTCGAGGCGGAGGTCAGGCCCGAGCTGAGCACCGCGAACGTCACGAGGAAGGTGATGAAGTGGATGCCGAAGGCCTTGTGCGTGTACAGCGCTGCGCCCGAGGCGCCGGGGTACTTGGTCACGAGCTCGAGGTAGGAGAAGGCCGTGATGGTCGCCACGAGGAACGCCACGAGGATCGGGGCCCACGCGGCGCCGCCGATCTCTCCGGCGATGTTCCCGGTGAGGGCGTACACCCCGGTGCCGAGGATGTCGCCCACGATGAACAGCAGGAGCAGGCCGGGGCCCATGACGCGCTTGAGCTCCGGCTGGGGGCGGGACCGGGTCCCGGATTCGGCTGACTGGGCCATCGGATGCCTCGAATCGGTGGTGACGGGCTGGCGGGCCCCGGCGTGCGGTGACCGTGGCCACAGCCTATGCCACGCCCCGCGCCCGGCCCAGGTGGTGACGACGAGCCGCCGTGTTCCTAGCCTGGGACCATGACGAGCACAGCGCCCCGCTTCCGGCTGACCGAACTCCGCCTCCCCTTCCTGGGCGCCCCGATGGCCGGCGGGCCCTCGACCCCGGCGCTGGCCGCGGCGGTCACGGCCGCCGGCGGCCTGGGCTTCCTGGCCGCCGGCAACCGTCCCGCGGCGGGCGTCCGCGCGGACGTCGAGGAGGTCCGGGCGCGCACGGACGGCCCGTTCGGGGTGAACCTGTTCGTCCCGCAGGCGGCGAACACCGCGGCCCCCGGGACGGCGGTCGACCCCGCCGTGCACCGGTCGGTCGCGGCCTACCGGGAGGCGCTGGAAGACACGGCCCGCCGGTACGGGGTGGAGCTGCCGGACACGGACCCCGCCGACGACGACGGGTGGGCCGCCAAGCTCGAGCTCGTCGAGGCGCTGCGGGTCCCGGTCGTCTCGTTCACCTTCGGGCTCCCCGCGGTCTCCGTGCTGGCGCGGCTCGCGGCGGTGGGCACCACGACGTCCGTCACGGTGACCTCGGTCCCGGAGGCCCAGGCCGCCGTGCGGGCCGGTGCCCACCTGCTGACGGTCCAGGGCCCGGCGGCCGGCGGGCACCGGGGCACCCACCGCGCGGAGGACGTCCCGGGCGAGGAGCCCCTGGTGGAGCTCGTCGCCGCGGTCCGCGCCGCCGTGGACGTCCCGCTCGTGGCCGCGGGCGGCATCGCCTCCGCGGCGGACGCGGACGCGGCCCTGACCGCCGGGGCGGACGCCGTGCAGGTCGGCACGCTGCTGCTGCGCACACACGAGGCCGGGACGTCCGCCGCGTACCGGGAGGCCCTCGGCTCGGGCCGCTACACGGAGACCGCCGTGACCCGCGCGTTCTCGGGACGGCTGGCGCGCGGGGTGCGCAACGGTTTCCTCGACCGCTTCACGAATATGGCCCCAGCGGCATATCCCCAGGTCAACCAGATGACCAAGCCCATCCGGGCGGCCGCGGCGCAGGCCGGGGACCCCGAGGCCATCGCCCTGTGGGCCGGTCCGCAGTTCGCGGCCGCACAGGAGGTCCCCGCCGCCGAGGTGGTGCGCGGCATCCTCCGCGCACCGACCGGTCCCTGACGGCGGGTGCCCGGCACGGCCGTCAGCGCACCCCGCGCATCATCCGCCGGATCCAGGGGGACAGCACGAGCAGGGCGGCGCCGACGACGATGGTCACGGCGCCCAGGATCCCGAAGTAGGCGGCCTCGGTCTGCTCGCTGTAATAGCCGGCCAGCGCGCCGGACAGGGCCGTGCCCAGGGCCACCGACAGGTAGAAGAGGGCGACCATCAGCACGGGATAGGCCCGCGGGGCCAGCCGGGTGGACAGGGACAGGCCCACCGGGGAGACCATCAGCTCGCCCAGGGTGGCGACCAGCAGGATCAGCGCGGCCCACAGGACCGGCACCGAGGACACCCCGACCATGGGCAGGAAGATCAGGAACGCCGATCCCATCAGCACGATGCCGAGGCCGAACTTGGTGGGCGTGCCGGGCTGGCGGTCGCCCAGCTTCGTCCACAGCACCGCGAACACCGGCGCGAGCAGGATGATGAAGAAGGGGTTGAAGGACTGGACCCAGGAGATCGGCATGGTCCAGTCGCCGAGCGCGCGGTCCAGCCGGGTGTCCGAGTAGATCGTGATGACCGTGAACTGCTGCTGGAACAGCGCCCAGAACGCGGCCGAGCCGATGAACAGCGGGATGAACGCCCGCACGCGGGAGCGCTCGTCGTCGTCGACCTTCTTGCTGGTGAGCAGGAGGACGAACAGCGCCACGGCCGCCACCACGATCACCCCCACCACGACGTCGGCGAGGTTGGCCGCGTTGAGCACCCCCGTGAGGGCGGCGGCCACGACGACGGCGATCGCCGCCGCGGCGATCCCCGCCCACTTCCCGTACTGCTCGCGCGGCAGGGGGTTGGGCACGTGGTGGACCTCTGCGGGAAGCCTCCTGCGCCCGAGGGCGTACTGGGCCAGGCCGAAGGCCATGCCCACCGCGGCCAGGCCGAAGCCGAGGTGGAAGCCCCAGGTCTTCTGCGCGAAGCCGGTCAGGAGCGGCCCGAGGAGTCCGCCGATGTTCACGCCCATGTAGAAGATCGAGAAGCCGGCGTCGCGGCGCGGGTCCTGGCGGTCGTAGAGGGCACCCACGAGATTGGTGATCGTGGCCTTGAGCCCCCCGGACCCGATCGCGATGAGGACGAGACCGATCGTGAGGCCCGCGACGGCGGGGATCAGCGCCAGCGAGACGTGGCCGGCCATGATGAGGACGCCGCTGAGGAACATCGTCCGCTCGGAGCCGAGGAGCCGGTCGGCGACCCACCCGCCCAGGATGGCGAACAGGTAGACGGCGCCGCCGTAGGCGCCCACGATGCCCGCGGCCGTGGCGCGGTCGATGCCGAGCCCGCCCTCGGTGGTGGCGAAGTACATGTACAGCAGGACGATGCCCTGCATGCCGTAGAAGGAGAAGCGCTCCCACAGCTCGACGCTGAACAGGTTCGCCAGCATGCGCGGCTGGCCGAAGAAGGACCGGGCACCGGGGCGGGGGAGCTCCGCGCCGGGGCGGTTGTCGTGGTGGTCGCGCGGGTCGGGGGCGCCGGTGGCGCCGTCCGCCGCGCGGGGGGTGTGGGAAGTCATGCGCACCATGATCGGCCTGCCGGGCGGTCGAGCACCAATCGGTGCGCGCCCGCGGCCGGCGGCCCCGTCGCGCTCACCCCCGGTGGGCGGTGCCGGCGGCGGGACGGGCGACGCCCGGGACCGCGGTGCACCCACCGCGGTCCCGGGCGTCGCCGGGGAAGGAGCCAGGACTCAGTTGAAGTCCTTCGGGTCGGAGCCGATCCGCCCGCCGTTGTCGAGGCCGCTGATCGCCCGGACGTCCTCGTCGTCGAGCCGGACGTCGAGGGCCGCGTAGTTCTCGCGGATCCGCTCCGGCGTGACGGTCTTGGGGAAGACCACGTTGCCGATCGCCAGGTGCCACGCGATGATGACCTGTCCCGGGGTGGCGCCGTGCTTGCGGGCGATCGAGTCGATCACCGGGTCCTTCAGCAGGTCGCCGCCCTGGCCCAGGGGGGACCAGGCCTCGGTCAGGATGCCGTGCGAGGCGTTGAAGTCCCGCAGCGCGGACTGGTTGAAGTAGGGGTGCAGCTCCACCTGGTTCACCACGGGGACCACGCCCGTCGCGTCGATGATCTCCTGCAGCTCCTCCTGCGGGAAGTTCGAGACGCCGATGGACCGGGCCTTGCCGCTCTCCCGGATCTCCTGGAACGCCTTCCAGGTCTCCAGGTACTTCCCGCGCTTCGGGGTGGGCCAGTGGATGAGGTACAGGTCGACGTACTCCAGGCCGAGACGCTCCAGGGAGGCGTCGATGGCCTTCAGCGCGGAGTCGTGGCCGTGGTCGTCGTTCCACAGCTTGGTGGTCACGAAGATCTCGTCGCGCGGGATGCCGCCGTTCGCGATCGCCCGGCCGACGCCCTCCTCGTTGCCGTAGATCATGGCGGTGTCGATGTGGCGGTAGCCGGCCTCGAGGGCCTGGCCCACCACGTCCTCGGCGATGTCGGCGTCGACCTGCCACACGCCGTAGCCGAGCTGGGGGATGGTCCTGCCGTCGTGCAGGGTGAGGGTCGGGGACTGCGTCGTGGACTGCGTCATGGACCGTGCCTTTCGTGGGGAGACAGCCAGGGGCTGACAGGGAGGGCCGGGAGGAGCTCGTCCGGGCCCGGTGTCCGTCGAACAGTCTCCTGCTGTCGCCGCACGCTGACAAGAAGGACAGCGTGCTTTCTGCTCTCAGCAATCGGCCTCCGCTGCCCAGCCGCAGCGGGAGGCCCCGGGAAGGCGGGGAACGGTGGCCGCAGCCGCAGCCGCAGCCGGCGGCGGGCGCTCAACCGTCGGCGCGTGGCCGCCGGGCGGCCGGGCGCCGGTCGCCCCACGGGGTCAGGAGGCGGGGCAGGGCCTCGGCGGCGCCGGCCCGGACGGTCCGGTCGGCGTGCGGGGTGAGCGCGGTGTCCTCGGGGTTGATCTCGACCACGGGCGTCCCGCGGCCGGCCGCGATCAGCGGCAGGGAGGCGGCGGGCTGCACGAGCCCGGACGTGCCCACCACGAGCACGAGCTCCGCCTCGGCCACGGCCGCGGCGGCGCGCTCCACGGCGCCCTCGGGCAGCTGCTCCCCGAACCACACGACCGCGGGCCGCACCGCTCCGCAGCAGGAGGGGCACACCGGGGGGCGCTCGCGGCCCGGCTCCTCGTGGTCGGGCTCCTGGGGAGCGGGTGGTGCCTCCGGACGGGCCTCCGCTGCCAGGCCCGGGAGGAGACGCTCCGGGAACGGGGCGCCGCAGTCCGAGCAGCGGAACGCGAACAGGCTGCCGTGCAGGTGCGCGAGGACCGCGGAGCCCGCCCGCTCGTGGAGGTCGTCGACGTTCTGGGTGACCACGTGGACGCGGGCGCAGTCCGCCCACCGGGCGATCGCCCGGTGTCCGGCGTTGGGGCGGAGCCGGCGCACCTGGCGGGCCCGCCAGAGGTACCAGGACCAGACGAGCCCGGGGTCGGCGTCCCACGCCTCGGGGGTGGCCAGCTCCTCGGGGGACCAGCGGGCCCACAGTCCGGTGCCGGCGTCCCGGAAGGTGGGCACCCCGCTCTCGGCCGACATCCCGGCGCCGGAGAGCACGGTCACGGTGCGCGCGGAGCGCGCCAGCTCGAGCAGCTCGGGGTCGAGGTCGTCCATGCCGCCGACGGTATACGCACGGAGGCTCCCGGACCAGGGTGCCCGGGCCGGTGCGGGGAAACGCCCGGGCCCGTTGGTCGATCCGCACGCGCGCGTGGTGGAATGGAAACCATGAAGTTCAACGTCCAGCGCGTGCTGACCCCCGCCTACCTGACCTCCGTCGCCCTCGTTGTGGTCGGAGTGGTCCTCGGTCTGGCGTGGTACCCCGTCGCGGCGTGGCTGTTCGTGCTCGCCGGTCTCGCGCTCAACGCGATGGCCGTGTCCGTCACCGAGATCAACGACGCCCCGCGCCGTCGTCCTGCCCTCGCCCCCCGCGACGGCGACCGCGGTGGCGACGGCGAGCTCGTCGAGGACCGGGACGAGGACCTCGGGGACGCGCTCCCGCCGGAGGAGCCGGCACGCCGCGCGCCCGTCGAGCCGGACGCCGAGACCGCCGCCACCCCGACCGTCCCGCACTCCGGTTCGAGTCCCCTGCGGGAGCGGCGCTGACCCCGTCACCGGCCGGAAGGGCGGCCGGACCGCGCGCGGAGGAGTCACGGGCACCGCAGCACCTCGCCGGGGGCTGTGGTGGCCGTCATGGTAAATTCGGGGCGATGACCAGCCCCAGGAACCACGTCCACGGCCGCGGCCCCGCTGTGCCGCCGGGCCGCGTGCTGTCCTCGGCGGTCCGGTGCGTGTCCAACGGGACGAACGGCTACCTGAACTCCTGGGGGCCGCTGCTCTCCGGATGCCCCCGGGACGCCTGAGCACTCCGGCCGGGACACCGGCCGGTGCGGCCGGTCAGTCGACGGCCGAGTCCACCTCGTTCCCATCCCACCGACCGGACGGTTGCCAGGCGTGTCCCTCCTGATCATTCTTGCTCTCACCACCCTGCTGTGCCCTGCGGCGGCCGTCCTGGGCCGCCGGGCGGGCCGTGACGCCGGCTGGCCGCTCGCCGCGGGCCTCCTCGTGCTCGCCGGTGCGCTGGTCGCGGTGTGGAACGGCCGGGGGGACGCCGACGCGGTCTCCCAGCAGATCCCGTGGATGCCGACCCTGGGCGTGACCCTCCACCTGCGGCTCGACGGGCTCGGGCTGTTCTTCGGCCTCATCGTGCTGGTCATCGGCGCGGTGGTCATCGGCTACTCGGCCCGCTACCTCGCCAAGGGCTCGCACAGCGCCTTCTACACCCTCATGACGTTCTTCGCCGCGGCGATGCTCGGGCTGGTCCTGGCCGACGACGTGGTCCTGCTGTTCGTGATGTGGGAGTTCACCACGCTGTGCTCCTTCCTGCTCATCGCCCGCTCCGGCCCGCACGCCAAGGACCCGGCGATCCGGACCTTCCTGGTGACCATGGCCGGCGGGCTGTGCCTGCTCGCCGCGGTGGTCGCGATGTGGGTGGCCACCGGCACCACGCGCCTCAGCGACATCCTCGTCGACGACGTGTGGTCCACGTCCCCCGGGTTCGCCGCGTTCGTCGCGGTGCTGATCGCCCTCGCGGCCTTCACCAAGTCCGCGCAGTTCCCCTTCCACGCCTGGCTGCCCGACGCCATGGTCGCGATCACCCCCGTGAGCGCCTACCTGCACGCGGCGGCCATGGTGAAGGCCGGCATCTACCTCATGCTGCGCTTCTCCACGGCCCTCAGCGAGGTGCCGGTGTGGAACGTCCTGCTGATCTCCGTGGGTCTGTTCACCGCCCTGATGGGGGCGGTGTTCGCGCTGCAGCGCAACGACCTCAAGGAGCTGCTCGCCTACTCCACCGTGAGCCAGCTGGGCTTCCTGACGGCGACCATCGGCATCGGCACCTCCTACGCGGTGGTGGGGGCCGTGGTGCACGTGGCGGCCCACGCGCTGTTCAAGTCGGCGCTGTTCATGTCCCTGGGGGTGGTCGACCACCAGGCCGGCAGCCGGGACATCCGCAAGCTCTCCGGGCTGGCGCGGACGATGCCCGTCACGGCCGTCGTGATGACGCTCGCGGCGGTCTCCATGGCCGGGGTCGTCCCGCTGTTCGGGTTCGTCTCCAAGGAAGCCATGTTCAAGGCCATGGCGGAGAGCCCGGCGCCCACCGCGGCGGTGTGGCTCGTGGGCGCCGTGGCGGTCCTGGCCGCGTCCTTCACCTTCGCCTACTCGGCCCGGATGATCATCACGATCTTCCCCGGCCGCCCCGCCCAGGACCCGCCGAAGGAGGCCTCCGCGGCCTTCCTGGCGCCCGTGGCCCTGGTCTCCGTGGCCGGTCTGGTGCTGGGGCTGGCCGGTGTGCTGGCCGAGCCGCTGCTCGGTGCCGCCGCCGCCGCCGTGGCCGGGCCCGACGCCGAGCCCCACCTGGGGCTGTGGCACGGCCTCGCCCCCGAGCTGTACATGTCCGTGGCGGTCTTCACCCTGGGCACGATCCTGGTGCTCGCCCGGAGGAGCGTGGACCGGCTCCTGGACCGGGAGCTGTCGCCCATCACCGGGGTGGGCACGGTCGAGGCGCTGCGCGGCGGCTCCGTCGCCCTGGGCGCGTGGATCGGCGGCCTCACCCGCGCCGACGCCCCCTACCGGCACCTGGTCCCGCCCGTGGTTGTGCTGGTGGCGCTGACGGTCGTCGGCGTGTTCACGGTCGACGTCCCGCCGCTGCACGGGGACGTGACGCGCCCCCTGGACTGGGTCCTGCTCGGCGTGGTCCTGGTCGGGGTGCTCCTGGCCCTGGGCGTGCGCAGCCGGATCGCCCTCGTGACGATCATCGGCGTGGTGGGCTTCGCGGTCGCGCTGTGGTTCTACGAGCTCGGCGCCGCGGACGTGGCGCTGACCCAGCTGCTGGTCGAGATCCTCACCGTGGTGGTGATCGTCCTGCTGCTCAACCGCCTGCCCTCCACCTTCCACCGGACCGGGAAGCGGCGGTCGACCACGGCGGCCGTCGTCGCGGTCCTCGCGGGCACCTCCGCCGCCGTGGCCACGTGGGCGCTCACCGGCCGGCGCGGGCTCTCCGACGCGGGCCAGTACTTCCTCGCGGAGGCCAAGACGGAGACCGGCGGGTCGAACGTGGTGAACACGATCCTCGTGGACTTCCGCGCCCTGGACACCCTCGGTGAGCTCACCGTCCTGGGCGTGGCCGGCATCGCGATCGTCGTGGCCCTGGAGTCGCGGGGGCTGCTGCCCAAGCTGCACAGCCCCATCACGGAGCCGCCCGGGTCGCCGATCAGCGACGCCCGGGACAACACCATGGTCCTGCGGGTCACCGAGCGCCTGCTCGGGCCGGTCATCGTGGTCCTGTCCCTCTTCTTCCTGCTCCGCGGGCACTACCAGCCCGGCGGCGGGTTCATCGCGGCCCTCATCGGTGCCGCGGGCATCTCCCTGGTCTATCTCTCGGCGCAGGACGACCGGGTCAGCCGGCTCGGCGTGCCCTACGTGAAGCTCATCGGCGCCGGGGTCGCCGTGGCGGTGGTCGTGGGCCTCCTGGGCCTGGCCGAGGGCTCGTTCCTGCGCGCCCTGCACTTCGACGTGTTCGGGGTCGCGATCACCACGGCGCTGTTCTTCGACGTCGGCGTGTACCTGGCGGTGGTCGGCGTGATCCTGGCCGCGGTCAGCCGTCTCGGCGTGGAGGAGAAGGAACCACCGCCCCTGCGGCGGGTGGGCTCCACCGCGGTGGACGGTCCCGCCCCCCGCCCGACCCCCACCACGGACGAGCCGCACCACCCCAGCACGGCGCCCATGGACCTCAGCAGCATCCGGGTCCTCGACCGGAGTTCCGGACGGCCTTCCGGGGCGTCCGCCGAGCACCCCGACCGACCCCGAGGAGACGATTCCTGATGGCACTCGCACTGACCGTGGGCGTGCTCATCGGAGGCGGCGTGTTCATGATGCTGCGACGTGGCATGGTCCGCCTGATCATCGGCTTCGCCCTCCTCAGCCACGGGGTGAACCTGCTGATCATGTCCACCGGCGGCATCGACCGCCGCGGTGAGCCCCTCGGTTACTCCCCGGATCCGGCGACCACGGCGGACGCCCTGCCGCAGGCCTTCGTGCTGACGGCGATCGTCATCGCGTTCGCCATCACCATGTACATGCTCGTGCTCGCCGTGACCGGCGACGAGGACGACGACACCGATCTCGAGCTCACCGGCCGGGAGATGGAGACCCCTGACCTGATGGACGACCCCGCAGACAGCGCCGCGACGCACGGTGACGCCCCCACGGACCCGGATCCGGTGGGCACCCGCCCCGAGCGGCGCCCGGGGCGGGGTGGTCGCGCATGAGCGCGGACCTGATCCCGTTCTTCGTCATCGTCCCGCTGCTGGCCGCCGGTCTGCTGGTGCTCGCCGGCGGCTCCGGGCGGATCGGCAAGGCGGGGCTGCTCGCCGTCCTCGGGGCGGACGTGGTGTGGGCCGTGTGGCTCGTGGCCACCCTCCTGGACGGCGGCACCGTGCTGGCCCACCGGATCAGCGGCTGGCCCGCCGGCATCGCCATCCCCTTCGCGGCCGATCTGTTCACCGCCCTCATGCTCACCGCGACCGGCTTCGTGACCCTGGTCAGCTCCTGGTTCGGGGTGGTCTCGGGGCAGGCGGAGAAGCGCTACTTCGGCCCCCTGGTGCTCGTGCTCACGGCCGGCTTCAACGGAGCCCTGCTCACGGCGGACCTGTTCAACCTGTTCGTGTTCATCGAGGTCATGCTCGTGCCGTCCTACGCGCTGATCATCCTGGCCCACCGCGGCCGGGGACGGCTGATGCAGGTCACGTCCTCGCGGATCTACGTGAGCGTCAACCTGCTGGCCTCCACGATCTTCCTCGCGGGGGTGGGGCTCGTCTACGGCACGGCCGGCACCGTGAACCTCGCCGAGCTGGCGGGCCGGGCCGCGGAGTCCACCGCCGTGGCCGTGTCGGTCGCCGTTGCTCTCACCGCCCTGGCCGTGAAGGCGGCGGTGGTCCCCGTGCACGGGTGGCTGGCGCGCACCTACCCCTTCATGTCGCCCACCGTCACCGCCCTGTTCTCGGGGCTGCACACGAAGATCGCGGTCTACGCGATCTACCGGATCTACGCCGTGATCTTCGACGGCGCGGAGCAGTACCTGTGGATCGGGCTGGTGGTCTTCACCGTCTCGATGGTGGTCGGTGTGCTCGGCGCCGTGGGGGAGCGGGACGCGCGGGCGATCCTCGCCTACTCCACCGTGAGCCAGATCGGCTACATCCTGCTGGGCGTCGCCCTGTTCGGGGCCGCCGGACTCACCGCGGGCATCTTCTTCCTGCTGCACCACACGGTGGTGAAGGTGTCCCTGTTCCTGTCCACCGGTGCGGTGGAGATCGCCTACGGGCGGCAGCCGCTGGGCGAGGTCACGGGACTGCTGCGGCGGGAGCCGCTCACCGCCGTGGTGTTCTTCGCCGCCGCCATGTCCCTGACCGGCATCCCGCCGTTCTCGGGGTTCGTGGCCAAGCTGGCGCTGATCCTGGCCGCGTTCGAGGAGCAGCAGGTCGTGGTGGCCCTCGTGGCGGTCGGCGTCAGCCTGTTCACGCTCCTGTACCTGCTCAAGATCTGGGGGAAGATGTTCCTGGGGAATCCGGAGGACTCGTCGAGCGAGGTCGTCGCCGCGGTCGGCACGAAGGAGCGCCGCATCCCGGTGGGCCTCATCGCACCGGCCCTCGTCCTGGCGGTCGTCACCCTCGTCCTCGGTGTGGGCGGTGAGCTGCTGCTGGGCGTCGCCGCCACGGCGGCGGACGGGCTCGTGGACACCAGCGCGTTCGTGGAGGCGGTGGTGAACTCGTGAAGTGGTTGACCTGGCCGCTGCGCCTGATCGGCTTCCTGCTCTGGTACGCCTGGGAGCTGGTCCTCTCCAACGCCGCGGTGACCCGCGACGTGCTCACCCCGGGTCAGGGGTCCTCGCCCATCGTGGTCCGCTACCGGACCCGGTGCCGCAGCGAGTTCGAGACGGTCCTGCTCAGCGTGCTCATCACCCTGACCCCTGGGACCCTGACCCTGGCCACCGTGGCCCGGACCCGTGGCGGCGCGGACGGTCCCGCGGTCGACGTGGGCACGGGGGACGACGGGGCTCCGGGCACGGAGGGCTACGACATCTTCGTGCACGCCATGTACTCGGACGGACCGCAGGACGCCCGGTCGGGCCTGCGAGAGATGGAGACCCACATGCTGAACGGCATCCGACCGGGAGGGGGACCCCGATGATCGGCATCCTCTTCGGCGTGCTGGTGCTCGCCGCCTCCGTCCTCGTCGCGGGGGTGCGGATGTTCCGCGGCCCCAACGACGCCAACCGGGCCATCGCCGCGGACCTGCTGTTCTCCTCCGTGGTGGGGCTCATCGCCCTGTTCGGCGTGCTGGCGATGAGCCCTCCGGTCTTCGACCTGGTCCTCATCGCGACTCTCGTGGGCTTCCTGGCGACCCTGTCCCTGGCACGTGCACTGACCAAGGGAAGGCGGTGACCGTGGACTTCGACCCGATCATGCACGACACCCTGTGGATGAGCGTGGTGGGACAGGCGTTCATCGTCCTGGGCTCGCTGATCTTCCTCAGCGCCACGGTGGGGATCACCCGGTTCCCCGACCTCTACACCCGGTCCTCGGCGGTCGCCACGGCCACGGGCCTCGGCGTCTCGTTCGTCCTCACCGGGGCGTTCTTCTTCCTGCCCGGCGTGGAGAACGCGGTGAAGCTGATCGTCGCGGTGGTCCTGCAACTGGTGACCTCGGCCGTGGGCAGCATGGCGCTGGCCCGCTCCGGGTACCTCATCGGCTCCGCGGTCTACTCCCCGACCCACCACAACGAGCTGGAGGAGCGCACCGAGGACGAGGCCGGCCGCCCCGGCGAGGACGTCCGGCCGTGACCGGACGCGTGCACAGCGTCAACGTGGGACGGTCCGGGGTCAATCCCGCCCGGCCGAACCGCGCCACCGGCATCCGCAAGCGCCCCGTGGGCGGACCGGTGGAGGTCCGCGACCCGGGCCCCCGCAGGGGTGGTGTCGGCTCTGGCCTGGCCGGGGACTTCATCGGGGACGGCAAGTACCACGGCGGCACGGACCAGGCGGTGTACGCGTTCGCGCGCGAGGAGCTGGACTTCTGGGCGCAGGAGCTGGGGCGGGAGATCCCCGACGGCTCCTTCGGGGAGAACCTCACGCTCTCGGGCGTCGACGTCGACGACGCGCGGCTGGGCGACGTCTGGCGCATCGGCGGGGTGCTGCTGCAGGTCACGGACGCCCGCATCCCCTGCGGCACGTTCCGCGCGAGCATGGAGGTGCGCGGCTGGCTGCGCCGCTTCACGGAGCGGGGCCGCTCCGGGGCCTACCTCAAGGTCCTGGAGCCGGGCACGCTGCGGGCCGGTCTGCCGGTCGAGCTCGTCCGCCGCGCCGGGCACGGGGTGGGCGTGGCGGACGCCTTCCGCGCCCAGACCACGGAGCGGCACCGGATGCCGGAGCTGCTCCGGGCGGGCGAGGACCTGTGCGACCAGCTCCGGCTGCGGGTCGAGAAGGAGCAGCGGGCGGCCGGCCGGCGCGACGAGTGAGCCGCCGCCCTCAGTTGAGGGCTGCGCCCCGGTAGACCTGCGCGACCTGCTCCTCGGAGAGCCGGGTGTCGATCACGGTGGTGCCCTCCGGGTCGTCGCGCAGGAAGCGGACGGGCCCGTGCGAGCCGGTCTCCAGGAGGAGCGCGGCGTCGGCGTCGTACAGGGCCTCCACGGAGGTGCTGAAGCGGTCCCCCCGCACCGGGGTCACGGACAGCTCCAACCGGGCACGGACCCGGCCGCCGTCCGTCGCCGCGTCCGCCGCCGTGCTCCCGCCCGTGCTCCCGCCCGTGCGCCCGGCGGCGGACGCGTCCTCGGCGACCGGCTCGAGGGCGACCTCCCGGACGACGCCCACGCCGTGCTCCACGACGTTCGCCAGGCGGGCGCCCAGCCGGCCCTGCGCGGTGCTGAAGGCGCGCTTGAGCCGGGCCGTCCACCACAGGGCCGTGGCCACCAGCACCACGGCGACGAGGGCGAGGTAGAGCACCGAGCCGGACCGGGACCACTGCTGCCACAGCAGGACCACGGCGAGCGCGGTCAGCACCGGGACCACCAGCAGCAGCGACGTGCCCAGGCGCTCGCCCAGGGAGGGGCGGTCGGGCGCCCCGTCCTCGCCGGGGGCGGTGCGCAGCCGCCGCATGACCTGGACGTCGAAGTCGCGGTCGTCCGCGGGTACGGGCCGGGGCCAGGTGCCGAGGGAGTCCATGGGTTCCATTATGGGGCGCGCTCGGCGGACGCGTTCCCATGAGGCGTCAAGGACCGGCTCGTAGAATCGGGCCATGACCGAGACCCGATGGCTGTCCCCCGAGGAGCGCGAGGCCTGGCTGGCGCTCGTCTCCATCATGTTCACGCTGCCCGGCAGCATCGAGTCCCAGCTGCAGGCGGAGGCGGACCTCAGCCTGGCCGAGTACCTGGTGATCGCGATGCTCTCGGAGGCCCCCGACCGGCGCCGGCGCATGTCGGACCTCGCGGCGGCCACCAACACCTCCCAGTCCCGGTTGTCCCGGATCGTCGCGCGTCTCGAGCGGGACGGCCTGGTGGTGCGCGCCGGTGGGGAGCAGGACAAGCGGGTGGTGCTCGCGGAGATCACCGACCGCGGCCTGGAGCGGGTCCAGCAGGTGGCCCCGGGCCACGTGGAGCACGTCCGGCGGACGGTGATCGACCGGCTGACGCCGGTGCAGGTCCAGCAGCTCGCGCTGATCGGCCGCATGGTCGACGACGCCGCGGCCGGCCCCACGGCCCGGGGACTGGCCTCGGACCAGCCGTGACACCGGGCCCCCTTCACCAAGAAGCTTGACACAGAAAGTATCTGCCCCCTACTGTGGTGACATGTCCACAACACAGGTGCCGCAGCGCACGTCCTCCGCCCGTTCCTCCGCCCCCACCGTCCCCACCGCCGACTCTTCGGCCGCGACCCTCGGCCTGACCGTCCTGCGCGTCGTCCTCGGCACCACGTTCCTCCTGCACGGCTGGCAGAAGGTCACCGAGTGGACCGTCGCCGGCACCCAGGCCTCCTTCGCCCAGATGGGCGTCCCGGCGGCCGAGCTCGCCGCGCCCGTCGCGGCCGTCCTCGAGCTCGTGGGCGGGCTGATGCTCCTCCTGGGTCTCGGCACCCGCGTGGTCGCCGCCCTGCTCGCCCTGACCATGCTGGGCGCCCTCGTGCTGGTGCACCTTCCCGCGGGCTTCTTCGCCGCCGACGGCGGGGTCGAGCTCGTCCTGCTCCTCGCCGCCGCGTCCGTCCTCTTCGTCCTGGCCGGTGCCGGCCGCTGGTCGCTGGACCACCTGGTCGCGGCGCGGCGCCGCGGGTCCGCCCGGGCCTGACCCCTTCCCTCCGACGTCCCGGCTACTCCGCCGCGCCGGAGCGACCCGCCCCCGACCGCAGCACCCTGCGGCGCGGGGGCCCGTCGTCGTCCGGCGTTCCGTCGGCGGGCCGCGGCGGGCGGGCGCGGACGTGTCGGCGCGGCCGCGTAAAATCAGTGGCGGCGCGGCACGCACGACCACCACGGTGCCGCGCCTGGTGCAGCGCGGGCGATCCCCGCAGATCGGGGTTGGCCGCATGAGCATGCAGAACTCGCCGTACATGGTGCTGTGGCGCACCGTCCAGGGTCAGGACGTCAAGGACCGGAAGATCGACCGGGGCACGCTCCGGCGCATCGTCGTCTTCGCACGCCCGCACAAGACCAGGCTCACGGTGTTCCTGGTGATCTCGGTGCTCACGGCGCTGCTCGGCGTGGTCACCCCGATCCTGGCCGGCGACGTGGTCCGTGCGATCAACGCCGGGGACGCGGTCTCCGTGGTGGTCTGGCTCGCGGTGGCCATCGCCGCCGTGGCGGTCGTGGACGCGGGGCTGAGCATCCTCAACCGGTGGCTCTCCTCCCTGATCGGCGAGGGGCTCATCCTGGACCTGCGCACCGCCGTCTACGACCACGTGCAGCGGATGCCGATCGCCTTCTTCACCCGCACGCGCACCGGGGCCCTGGTCTCCCGGCTCAACAACGACGTCATCGGCGCCCAGCGGGCGTTCTCCAACACGCTCTCCGGCGTGGTGAGCAACATCGTCTCCCTGATCCTGACCGTCGTCGTCATGGTCTCGATCTCGTGGCAGGTCACCGCGCTGTCCGTGCTGCTGCTGCCGATCTTCCTGGTCCCGGCCCGGGCCATGGGCGGGCGCCTGGCGAACCTTCAGCGGGAGGCGGCCCAGCACAACGCGTCCATGTCCACGCAGATGACCGAACGGTTCTCCGCGGGCGGCGCCACCCTGGTCAAGCTCTTCGGCCGGCCCGACGCCGAGGCCGCCGAGTTCGCCCGTCGTGCCGGCCGCGTCCGGGACATCGGCGTGCGGGTGGCGATGCTGCAGACCGTGTTCGTCACGGCCCTGACGCTGGTCTCGGCGCTCGCCCTGGCGCTCGTCTACGGGCTCGGCGGCGCGCAGGCGATCCTCGGCAACCTGGACGCCGGCGCGGTCGTGACCCTCGCCCTGCTCCTCACCCGGCTGTACACCCCGCTGACCATGCTCGCGAACGCCCGGATGGACGTCATGAGCGCCGTGGTGAGCTTCGAGCGGGTCTTCGAGATCCTCGACCTCGTCCCCCTGATCCAGGAGCGGCCCGGGGCCCGGTCGCTGCCCGCCGGGCCCGCGTCGGTGGAGTTCGACGACGTCCGGTTCGCCTACCCCTCCGCCGAGGAGGTCTCGCTCGCCTCGCTCGAGGACGTCGCGGTGCTCGACACCAGGGGCGGCGAGGAGGTGCTGCACGGCGTGGGCTTCACCGTCCTGCCGGGGCAGACGGTGGCCCTCGTGGGGTCCTCCGGCGCGGGCAAGTCGACGATCGCCCAGCTCGTGGCCCGGCTCTACGACGTCACCTCGGGAGCGGTCCGGATCGGGGGCACGGACGTGCGGGACGCCACCTTCGCCTCGCTGCGGGAGACCATCGGGATGGTCACCCAGGACGGGCACCTGTTCCACGAGTCGATCCGGGACAACCTCGCCCTGGTGAAGCCGGAGGCCACGGACGAGCAGCTGTGGGACGCGCTGGCCCGGGCCCGCATGGAGCACGTGATCCGCTCCCTCCCGGACGGGCTGGACACCGTGGTGGGCGAGCGCGGCTACCGGCTCTCCGGCGGCGAGCGGCAGCGGCTGACCATCGCCCGCCTGCTGCTCGCGGCCCCGCGCGTGGTGATCCTCGACGAGGCCACCTCGGCGCTGGACTCCACCAACGAGGCCTACGTCCAGGCGGCACTGGGTGAGGCGATGGAAGGGCGCACCGCCCTGGTGATCGCCCACCGGCTCTCGACCATCCGCTCCGCCGACCAGATCCTGGTGGTCGAGGACGGCCGGATCGTGGAGCGGGGCCGGCACGCCGAGCTCCTCGCCGTGAGCGGGCGCTACGCGGAGCTCTACGAGACCCAGTTCGCGGACCAGGAGGTCTGACCGGTGCTCGACGACGCCGTGGCGCGCCTCGGCGTGGACGCCCCGGGGGCGCTGGCGGTGGTGGCCTCGGCGGTGGGGATCTACCTGGCGTTCCTGCTCATGGTGCGGGTCCTGGGGCAGCGCGTGCTGTCCCGGCTGTCGACCTTCGACGCGGTCGTGGTGGTCATGCTCGGTGCCGTGGCCGGGCGCGCGGTCCTGGGGGACACGCCCACGCTCGCCGCGGGCGTGCTGGGGCTCGGCACGCTGTTCGCGCTCGAGGCGGGCTTCGGCCGGCTCCGCGCGGGGATCCGCGTGTCGGCGCTGATGAACAACCGGGCGGTGCTGCTGATGGCCGGCGAGCGGGTCCTGGAGGCCAACCTCCGCCGGGTCCACGTGGTGGAGTCCGAGCTCTTCGGTGCGCTGCGGGGCGCCGGGGTGCGCAGCCCCGACGAGGTCGCGTGCGTGGTCTTCGAGGCCGCCGGCACGATCAGCGTCCTCCGGCGCGGCACGCCGGTCGACCCCCGGCTGCTCGAGGGCGTCCGGGACGCCCACCTGGTCCCGGCGGACCTCCTGCGGGAGCCGGGCCGGGGCTGAGGACCGCGCACGGCGTCACGGGGCGGCCGGGCCGAGCTCGGTCACCACCTCGCCGGTCGCGGTCGAGTCGTCGCGCAGCATCCAGCCCATGCGCTTGTGGGTCCGCACCCCCACGTCGGACTCGACCACCTGGACCCCCGGCGCGGCGGCCTGCAGCTCCGCCTCCACGTCGAAGATGTCCCCGGGGGTGCGCAGCCAGAGCAGGAAGGTGAGGTTGGTGTCGCCCGTGGTCGAGGCGCACAGGCGCAGCGTCCGGTGGGAGCGCAGGCAGCGCACGGCCGCCTCGAGCTGCGCCGGCGGCACCCGGACGTACCACTGGCAGGACACCGGGTAGCCGGAGTGCTGCTGGGCCAGTTCGCAGCGGAGGGCCACCAGGCCGGTCTCGAGCGCCTGGTGCAGGTGCCGGGCCGCCGTCGTCGGGTGGGTCCCGGTCGCGGCGGCGATCTGCGCGGCGGTGGCCCGCCCGTCGGCCTGGAGCACGGCCGTCATCTCCTCGAGGTGGGCGGGGACGGCGCCGTGCGGGCGGTGCGCCTCCGAGCGCAGTGCGCTCACGCGGCGCTGCTGCTCCGGGGACAGCACGTCCAGGCGCCAGTTGCTGCCGATGGCATGGAGCCGGGTGGCCACCGTGAGCTGGGCCCGCAGGATCGCCGGATCGGCGCGCACCAGCGGCAGCACGTCCCGGGTCATCTGCTCCCAGCTGCGGGTGAGGACGGTGAGCCGGACGTCCCAGGCGCGCGCGGACTCCTCCACGGTGCCGATCTCCGGGACGGCGCACAGCCGCTCCAGCACCTCCGCCCGGCGGCCCGGGCGGCACTCGAGGCCGATGAAGGTGGCGCAGCCCTGCGTGCCGGAGGTGCCCAGGTGGGCGGTGACCCAGCTGCGGCCGTCGGCCCGGAGCCGGTCCCAGCGGGCGGCCAGCGTGGTGGGGTGGCGGCCGAGCGCGGCCCCCAGCTGGGTCCAGGACGCCCGCGGCGCGATCTGCAGGGCGTGCACGAGCTCGAGGTCCTCTGGGGGCAGCTCCATGCTCGTTCCTTCGGTCGAGAGTGCATTCGGTGCAGTTTATTGAAGATCTCCAATGAGAGTGATCGGCGTCACGTCACGCTCGGAGCAGAGATCCGCCGGCGACGGACTCCTCGTGGCCCCGCCTCTCCTTCCCCGCCGATCCGACCACCTCCGGGAGTTCCCATGAACCTGCGCACCGCTGTCGACGGCGCCTCCACCGACATCCTGTCCGTGGCCAACCTGCCCGTGCTGTGGATCTGCGCCCTCGGCGTCTTCGCCGTCATCGTCGTGCAGACCGTCATCTACGTCCGGGCTGCCCGTGTGGCGGCCCCCGCCGCCGGGGTGAGCCCGGCGGAGCTGAGGACCTCCTTCCGCGCCGGGGCGGTCTCGGCGATCGGGCCGTCCCTGGCCGTGGCCCTGGTGGCCGTCGCGCTGCTGACCGTCTTCGGCGCTCCCGCCGTGCTGGTGCGGATCGGGCTGATCGGGTCGGTGTCCTTCGAGACCGGTGCGGCCAGCATCGCCGCGGGAACCATGGGGGCCGACCTGGGCGGCCCGACGTACACGCAGGGCGTCTTCGCCGTGGCGTTCATGGCGATGAGCCTGGGCGGGGCGATGTGGATGCTCGCCACGCTGGTCCTCACCCCGCTGCTCAAGCGCGGCGACGTCAGCCTGCGCAAGGTCAACCCCGCCGTGATGACCGTGGTCCCCGGGGCGGCCCTGCTCGGGGCGTTCTTCGCCCTCGGGCTCGGGGAGCTGCCGAAGTCGGGCAACCACGTGGTGGCCTTCCTCGCCTCCGCGGCCGTGATGGCGGTGTGCCTGGGCATCGCCAAGGCCCTCCGGGCGCAGTGGATCCGCGAGTGGGCGCTGGGCATCGCCATCCTGACCGCGCTGGTCGTCACCTACGCCACCGTCGGCGCCGGCGTCTTCCCGACCGCCTGAGACCGTCCCCGAGCCCGTGCCCGAGACCGTGCGTCAGACCCACCGAAGGACTTCTGCCATGACCACCGTGAACCCCGCCGCCGTCCCCGCCCTGGAGCAGTTCGACGCGACCACCGCCCGCTGGGGCCGGCTGACGATGATCGCCGGGCTGCTCTTCGCCCTGGCCGGCCCCGCCTACCTCGTGCTCTTCTCCGGCCTGGACGTGGACCAGGCCCGGATCTGGACCGCCCTGCTGGCCATCGCCGGCACCTTCGGGGTGCTCTGGATCGTGGAGCCGCTGACCTACTACCCGATCCTGGGCCAGGCCTCGATGTACCAGGCCTTCATGATCGGCAACATCTCCAACAAGCTGCTGCCCTCGGCGCTGATCGCCCAGTCCGCCATCGGCGCGAAGCCCGGCACCCGCCGCGGGGAGCTGGCGGCGGTGATGGCCATCAGCGGAGCGGCCATGGTGCACCTGGTCTCGCTGCTCGTCCTGGTCGGTCTCCTGGGCTCCTGGCTGGTGAGCGTCGTGCCCGCCGACGTCGTCGCCGTGGTCCAGACCTACATCCTGCCCTCGGTGCTGGGCGCGGTGCTCGTGCAGGCCGTCGTCTCGACCCGCAACCTGCGGATGACGGTGACCGCCGGCGTCGTCGCCGCGGCCGTCGTGTTCCTGCTGGTGCCGACCGTGCCCACCCTGGCGTTCTTCGGCACCGCCATCGCGGTGATCGCCACCGCTGTGCTGGCATGGTTCCTGCGCGACAGGTCGGCCGAGGCCGATCCCGTCGCGCCCCAGCCGGAGGCCTCCTCCGACGACCTCCGCATCGGCTAGCACCGTTCTCCCGAAAGGACCCCGCACCATGAGCACCACCACGGACCTCCAGCTGACCGACGACCTGCGCCGGCGGATGCACCTGCTGTACCGCGAGCTGCACGCCCACCCGGAGCTGTCCATGCAGGAGCACGCCACCGCAGCCCTGCTCGAGCAGCGGCTCACCGCCCTGGGCATCGAGAACTTCCGCTGCGGCGGCACCGGGGTGGTCGGGGTGCTGCGCAACGGGGACGGGCCCACGGTGGCCTTCCGCGCCGACACCGACGGCCTGCCCCTGGCCGAGGACACCGGTATGGACTACGCCAGCACCGCCACCGGGCGGCTGGAGGACGGCACCGAGGTCCCCGTGATGCACGGGTGCGGCCACGACACGCACATGACCGCCCTGCTGACGGCCGCCGAGCTGCTGGCCGGCGCGCGGGAGGCCTGGGCCGGGACCGTGGTGCTGATCTTCCAGCCCGGGGAGGAGACCGCCGCCGGCGCCCGGGCGATGCTCGAGGACGGGCTGTGGGAGCGGGCGCCGCTGCCGGAGGTCGTCCTCGGCCAGCACGTGATGCCCTCCCGGGCCGGCACGGTCAGCTGGGCTGCGGGGGACGTCATGGCGATGGCCGACTCCTGGCGGGTCACCGTCCACGGCAAGGGGGCCCACGCGTCCCAGCCGCAGGACGCCACCGACCCGATCGTGCTCGGGGCGCACATGATCACCCGGATCCAGACCATCGTCTCCCGAGAGATCGACGCGCGCCGGGCCGCGGTGGTCACCGTGGCGACCTTCCACGGCGGGCTCAAGGAGAACATCATCCCGGCCTCGGCCGAGTTCACGCTCAACGTGCGCACCTTCGACCTCGCCGTCCGGGACCACGTCCTGGGCGCGCTGCGGCGCATCATCGCCGCGGAGGCGGCGGCCTCGGGGGCCCCGGAGCCCACCATCGAGGAGCTCTCGACCTTCCCCCGCAACTACAACGACCCGGCGGCCACCGCTGCTCTCGTCGAGCGCTTCCGCGAGGTGCTGGGGGAGGACAACGTGGTGGAGGTCGAACCGATGATGGGCTCGGAGGACTTCGGGGCCCTCGGCGCGGCGATCGGGGTGCCCTCGGTGTTCTGGATGTTCGGCGGCCACGACGGAGCCGTCCTCGAGGGGGAGGGACCCGTGCCGGTGAACCACTCGCCGTTCTTCGCCCCGGCGATCGAGCCGACGCTCTCCACCGGGGTGCGGACCGCCCTCACCGCGATCCTCTCCCGCGTGGGCGGCTGACCCCTCCCGGGTCCCTGTCTGGGGGTCAGGGGATGATGTGCTCGGCCCGGTAGCGGTCGAAGAGGCCGGTGAAGCAGTCCCGGGTGCGGCGGTAGCCGGTGAACCCGGCCAGCCGGCTCTTGCTCATGTCGGCGACCACCTCGATGGGCCGGCCGAGGTCGGCGTCGGTGTGCCACCAGGAGGCCACGCGGGCGAGGTCGGGCTCCGCGAGCCCGTGCTCGGCGACGATCCGGGCCCAGACGTCCTCGGCGCCGCGCATCTGCTGCTCCAGCGGCCGCGGTGCGTCCTGGTAGCCCTCCCACTCGAGCCCGAACCAGGCGGCCAGCGCCGGCCACATCCGGCGCCAGCGGAAGACGTCGCCGTTGACCACGTTGTAGGCCTCGTTGCCGGCGGCCTCCTCGGTGGCGGCCCAGACCATGTGCTCGGCCAGCAGGGACCCGTCGGTCATGTCGGTCAGGCTGTTCCACTGGACCTCGGAGCCGGGGAACACGAACGGGCGGCCCGTCTCCCGGCAGATCGCCGCCTGCGCGGCCAGGGTCAGCCCCATGTTCATGGCGTTGCCCACCGCGTGGCCGATGACCGTGTGCGCCCGGTGCACGGACCAGCGGAAGCCCTGGCGGCCGGCGGCCGCCCAGAGCTCGTCCTCCTGGGCGTAGTAGAAGTTCTCCACCGGCAGGCGCGGCTCCTCCTCGAGGAAGGGGGTGTCGGGCATGTCCCCCTTGCCGTAGGCCTCGAAGGGGCCCAGGTAGTGCTTGAGCCCGGTCATCAGCGCCACGTGCTCCACCGGGGCGTGGGCCAGGGCGGCCAGGAGGTTGCGGACCATCCCGGCGTTGACCTCGATGTTCTCCTTCTCGGTGGCCTGGCGGGACCAGGCGGTGAAGAACACGTGCGTGGGCCGCTCCCCGGCCAGGGCCGCGGCCAGGCTCTCGGGGGAGCGGAGGTCGGCGCCGAGGTGCCGGGCCGAGCTGCCGGGGACGGGGTTGCGGGAGAGGGCGAGCACGTCCCCGTCCTCGGTGCGGGTCAGCTGCTCGACGATCGCCGAACCGGCGATGCCGCTGGCCCCCACCACCAGGGCGGTGGGACGCTGCGGGGAACGGGTGTCCTGGGCGGGGGCTGTCACGGTGCGGTCTCGTCTCCTCGGTGGGTGCCAACGCTGCTCGCCGGTCCGCACGGACAGGACCGTCCGGGTCGACGGGCTCAGCGTCTCACGGTCAGCACTCCACGACGTTCACGGCGAGTCCGCCCAGGGCGGTCTCCTTGTACTTGTGGCTCATGTCTCTGCCGGTCTCGCGCATGGTCACGATGACCTCGTCGAGGCTGACCCGGTGGGTGCCGTCGCCCCACATCGCCATCTTGGCGGCGTTGATCGCCTTGGCCGCGGCGATCGCGTTGCGCTCGATGCAGGGGATCTGCACCAGTCCGCCGATGGGGTCGCAGGTCAGCCCGAGGTTGTGCTCCATGGCGATCTCCGCGGCGTTCTCCACCTGGGCCGGGGTCCCGTCCAGGACCTCGGCGAGGCCGGCGGCGGCCATCGAGGAGGCGGAGCCGACCTCGCCCTGGCACCCCACCTCGGCCCCGGAGATCGAGGCCTGCTCCTTGTAGAGCACCCCGACCGCCCCGGCCGTGAGCAGGAAGCGGACCACGATGTCCCGCCGGGCGGCCGCGAGCGCCTCGGGGCCCTCCGCGGCGGCGGCGCGGGCGGCGGGGGAGTAGTGGGTGGCGTAGAACAGCACCGCCGGGATGATGCCGGCCGCCCCGTTGGTGGGGGCGGTGACCACGCGTCCGCCGGAGGCGTTCTCCTCGTTGACCGCCAGGGCCACGAGGTTCACCCACTCCGGCCAGAAGCCCGGGTCCCGGTCCGGGTCCTCGGTGCGCAGGCGCCGGTGCCACTCGGGGGCGCGGCGGGCCACGTTCAGCCCGCCCGGCAGCGGGCCGGTGCGCCGGAGGCTGGAGTCCTTGCACTCCTCCATCACGGTCCAGATGTGCAGCAGCTGCTGCCGGATCTCGTCCTCGTCGCGCCAGGTCCGCTCGTTGGCCAGCATCACCCCGCTGATCGGCAGGCCGGTGCGCTCGCAGTGGGCCAGCAGCTGTGCGGCGGTGCGGAAGGGGTGGGGCACCTGGGCGCTGGCGGCGTCCAGCTCGGCCGCGGCGGCGCCCTCCTGGCCCTCGCGGACGATGAAGCCGCCGCCCACGGAGAACCAGGTCTCGTCGGCCAGCACGGCGCCGGAGGCGTCCAGGGCCTGGAAGCGCATGCCGTTGGTGTGCCGCTCCAGGACGGTCAGCGGGTGCTGCACCATGTCCTCGACCCGGTAGGGGAGGTCCTTGCGCTGCCCGAGGGCCGCGCACAGCCGCAGCGTCCCGGTCTCGGCGAGGTCGGCGAGCCGCTCGTCCACCTCGGCGGGCAGCACGGTCTCGGGGTCGTAGCCCTCCAGGCCGAGCAGGATCGCGGTGAAGGTGCCGTGGCCCCGGCCGGTCGCGGCCAGCGACCCGTAGACGTCCACGCGCAGGTCCGCGGTGCGCTCCAGCAGCCCGCTCCCGGTCAGGGTCTCGGCGAAGCGCCGTGCGGCGCGCATGGGGCCGACGGTGTGGGAGCTCGAGGGGCCGATGCCCACGGTGAACAGTTCGAAGACGCTGATGGCCATGAGGGTGATGCTCCAAAGGAGGTGGTGCCCCGGTGCGGGGCGGTGGTGGGTGGAACGGTCGTGGTGCGGGCCGGGACCCAGCCCGCACCACGGTCCTCGACGGTACCCGGGCGCGGCCGGTGCTCAGCCCTGTTCTTCCTGGGCCTGCTCGTACTGCTCCGCGGTGAGCAGCTCGCCCTCGTCGGTGACCTCGACGGTGAACAGCCAGCCGTCCCCGTACGGGTCGGAGTTCACCAGCCCGGGCTCGTCGACGACGGCCGCGTTGACGTCCACCACCGTGCCGGAGACCGGGGCGAAGAGCTCGGAGACGGACTTGGTGGACTCCACCTCGCCGCAGACCTCGCCGGCGGTCACGGTGGAACCGGCCTCGGGCAGGTCGAGGTAGACGACGTCGCCGAGGGCGTCGACGGCGACCGCGGACAGGCCGACCTTCACGGGGGAGGACTCGTCCACCCACTCGTGCTCGGCGGAGTAGCGCAGGTGGGACGGGATGTTGCTCATGATCGAGAACCTTTCAGCAGGAGGGGAGGACGACTGGTGGTGGAAGGGGCTGCCGGAGCCGGCCGGGTCACTGCCCGCGCTGGTAGAACGGCAGGGACACGACCTCGAACGGGACCGGCTTGCCGCGCAGGTCGACCTGCACCTCGGTGCCGGGCTCGGCGTGCGCGTTGTCGACGTAGGCCATGGCGATGGGGTAGCCCAGGGTCGGGCTGAGCGCCCCCGAGGTGACCTCGCCGACGACCTCGCCGTCCACGCTGATCGGGTAGTGGCCGCGGGCCGCGCGCCGGCCCTCGCCCCGCAGACCGACCAGCTTGCGGTCCGTCCCGGCGCCCCTGCGGGCCTCCAGGGCCGTGCGGCCCACGAAGTCCTCCTCCTTCTTGAAGGAGACGACCGGGCCGAGACCGGCCTCGTAGGGGGTGAGGTCCAGGGTGAGCTCCTGGCCGTAGAGCGGCATCCCGGCCTCCAGGCGCAGGGAGTCGCGGCAGGCGAGGCCGCAGGGGACGAGCCCGTGGCCCTGCCCGGCCTCCAGGAGCTTCCGCCACAGGGACACCGCCTGGGCGTCGGGCACGTAGAGCTCGAACCCGTCCTCCCCGGTGTAGCCGGTGCGGGCGAGCAGCACGTCGGTCCCGGCGACGGTGACCGGCGCGGCCGAGTAGTACTTCAGCTCGGCGACCAGCTCCTGCTGCTCGGCGGGGACGAGCTCCTGCAGGATCGCCTGCGCGGCGGGGCCCTGGACGGCGACCAGCGAGGTGTCGGCGGACTCGTCGGCCACGGTGACGTCGAAGCCGGCGGCCCGCTCCTGGAGGGCGGCGAGCACGGTCGGCGCGTTGCCGGCGTTGGGCACCACCAGGTACTCCTGCTCGGCCAGCCGATAGCTGATCAGGTCGTCGATGATCCCGCCCTCGGGGGTGCAGATGAGGGAGTACTTGGCCCGGCCCACGGCGATGGCGGCGAGGTTGCCCACCAGGGCCGTGTTCAGGAAGGCCGCCGCGTCCGGGCCGGTCACCCGGATCTCCCCCATGTGGGAGAGGTCGAACAGACCGGCGGCGGTGCGCACGGCGCGGTGCTCGGCCAGCTCTGAGCCGTACTTCAGGGGCATGTCCCAGCCGCCGAAGTCGGTGAAGGACGCCCCCAGCGCGGCGTGCTCGTCGTGCAGGGCGGTGTGGCGGGAGGTGGTGCTGACGCTCATGTCGTGCCTTTCGTGGCGGTGCGGTGCCGGATCAGTTCTCGAAGGCCTCGGGGGCCGGGCAGGAGCAGATCAGGTTGCGGTCCCCGGCGGCGCCGTCGATGCGGCCCACCGGCGGGAAGTACTTGTCCTGGCGCAGCTCCGGGACGGGGAAGGCGCCCTGCTCGCGGGGATAGCGGCGGTCCCAGTCGCTCGCGGCCACGACCTCGGCGGTGTGCGGGGCGTGGCGCAGGGGGCTGTCCTCGGCGCTGAGCTCACCGCGGGCGACCTGCTCGATCTCCTCGCGGATGGTGGTCATCGCGGTGATGAACCGGTCGATCTCGGCGAGGTCCTCGGACTCGGTCGGCTCGACCATCAGCGTCCCGGCCACCGGGAAGGAGAGGGTCGGGGCGTGGAACCCGAAGTCGATCAGCCGCTTGGCCACGTCCTCGGCGGTCACCTTGGTGCGGGCCGTGAGCGGTCGCAGGTCCAGGATGCACTCGTGGGCGACCAGCCCGTTGTTGCCGGTGTAGAGCACCGGGTAGTGCTCGTCGAGCGCGGCGGCGACGTAGTTCGCCGTCAGGAGCGCGGTCTGCGTGGCCCGGGTGAGGCCGTCGCCGCCCATCATCGCGATGTAGGCCCAGGAGATCGGCAGCACGCCGGCCGAGCCGAACATCGTGGCGGAGATCGGCGCGCCGGACTCCCCGTCCGCCTCGGCGCGGGTGGCGTCGCCGGGCAGGAAGGGGGCCAGGTGCGCGGCCACCGCCACGGGGCCCACGCCGGGCCCGCCGCCGCCGTGCGGGATGCAGAAGGTCTTGTGCAGGTTCAGGTGGGAGACGTCCCCGCCGAACTTCCCCGGCTGGGCCAGCCCGACCAGGGCGTTGAGGTTGGCCCCGTCGAGGTACACCTGCCCGCCGGCGGCGTGGACGGCGTCGCAGACCTGGCGCACGTCGGCGTCGTAGACCCCGTGGGTGGAGGGGTACGTGATCATGATGGCGGCCAGCTGGTCGCGGTGGGCCTCGATCTTCGCCTCGAGGTCGGCGTGGTCGATCGTGCCGTCGGTGGCCGTCTTCACCACGACGACCTTCATGCCGGCCAGGACCGCGGAGGCGGCGTTGGTGCCGTGGGCCGAGGCGGGGATGAGGCACACGGTGCGCTGCTCCTCGCCGCGGGACCGGTGGTAGCCGCGGATGGCCAGCAGGCCCGCCAGCTCGCCCTGGGAACCGGCGTTGGGCTGGAGGGACACGGCCGCGTAGCCGGTGATCTCCTCCAGGCGGCCCTCCAGGTCGGCGATCAGCTCGCGCCAGCCGGTGGTCTGGTGGGCCGGGGCCAGCGGGTGGATCGAGGCGAACTCGGGCCAGCTCATGGCCGCCATCTCGGCGGTGGCGTTGAGCTTCATGGTGCAGGAGCCCAGCGGGATCATCGTCCGGTCCAGGGCCAGGTCCCGGTTCTCCAGGCGCCGCAGGTAGCGCAGCATCTGCGTCTCGGAGCGGTGGGTGGAGAACACCGGGTGGGTGAGGAACTCCGTGGTGCGCCGCAGCCCGGCGTCCAGCTCCGGGCCGCGCGGCCCGGCGGCGACCGCCGCGGCGGCGTCCGCCACGCCGAAGGCCTCGGCGACGAGCACGAGGTGCTGCTCCGTGGTCGCCTCGTCGCAGGAGATCCCCACGTGGTCGGCGTCGACGAGCCGCAGGTTCACGCCGCGGCCCTCGGCCGCGCGGACCACCTGCTCCGCCCGGCCGGGGACCCGCACGGTGAGGGTGTCGAAGAACTGCTCCGCGACGAGCTCGTGGCCGGCGCCCTGCAGCACGGTGGCCAGGGTGCGGGCGAGGCCGTGCACGCGCCGGGCGATGGCCTTCAGCCCCTCCGGGCCGTGGTAGACGGCGTACATGCCGGCCACGACGGCCAGCAGCGCCTGAGCGGTGCAGATGTTGGAGGTGGCCTTCTCCCGGCGGATGTGCTGCTCGCGCGTCTGCAGCGCCAGGCGGTAGGCGGCCCGTCCCGTGGCGTCCTTGGAGACGCCCACCAGGCGGCCGGGCAGGTTGCGCTCCAGGCCGGAGCGCACCGCCATGTAGGCGGCGTGCGGGCCGCCGAAGAACAGCGGGACCCCGAAGCGCTGGGAGGAGCCCACCGCGATGTCCGCGCCCTGCTCGCCGGGCGGGGTGATCAGGGTCAGGGCCAGCAGGTCGGCCGCGACCGTGACCATCGCCCCGCGCTCCTTGGCCTCGGCGATCACCGCGGCGTGGTCGACGACCCGCCCGGAGACCCCGGGCTGCTGCAGGACCACGCCGGTGATCTCGCCCTCGGGCAGGCCCGCCGTCAGATCGGCGACCTGCACGGCGAAGCCCAGCGCCTCGGCGCGGGCCAGCACCACGGCCAGGGTCTGCGGCAGGATGTCGGCGTCGACCACGATCGCGCCGTTGCCGCGGGCCTTGTTGGCCCGGCGCATCAGGAGCACGGCCTCGACCACCGCCGTGGCCTCGTCCAGCAGCGAGGCGTTGGCCACCGGCAGCCCCGTGAGGTCGGAGACCATGGTCTGGAAGTTCAGCAGCGCCTCGAGGCGGCCCTGGGAGATCTCGGGCTGGTAGGGGGTGTAGGCGGTGTACCAGCCCGGGGACTCCAGCACGTTGCGCAGGATCACCGGGGGCGTGTGGGTGTCGTAGTAGCCCTGCCCGATCATCTGCACGGCCGTGGTGTTGCGGTCCGCGAAGGCGCGCAGCTGCTCGAGCACCTCCTGCTCGCTGAGCGCCGCGGGCAGGTCCAGAGGGGTGTTCTGCCGGATGTCGGCGGGCACGGCGGCGTCCGCCAGGTCGTCGAGGCTGGTGCGGCCCACGCGGGCGAGCATGGTCCGGACGGCGTCGGAGCCGGCACCGATGTGCCGGTCGGCGAAGACGGTGGTCGGGGACGTGGTGGCGAGCTGGATCGTCATGAGGAACTCCCGGGTGCTGCACGCCAGGGCGGCGTGGATCGGTTCGAGTTCCTCCCCGCTCTGTCTGGGACCTGAGAGATTCCGCGGCCGTGGAGCCGCTTGCACCGTCGGTGAGTCCGGCGACGCGCGCCGGGCTGCTTTCCAGAGTTGCCGATCCGTGGTGGTACGGGGGCCTGAGAGTTTCCTGGGGAGGAATTGCTCCTACGGCGCCCGCCGGTCCGAGTGCACCGGCGGGACTCTCCCACCACAGCTCATGGGCGTCTTCTGCTCCTAGGATAGCCGGAGCCGGAAAGAGGTGTCCACCGTCACGCGGGGAACCCCGGCCGTGCCGGGGGAGCCGCCCGGCGGATCGGCCCGGCGGCTCAGCTCTTGAGGGACCAGAAGCGGCGGTCGCGGTCCCACTGCACCGTGCCGCCGTGGGCCTTGCGGAACTCCGCGAGGACCTCCTTGCTGATCCCGGTGTGCCCGTTCTCCAGGGTCCGGACCCACTCGGGGCCGAAGGTCCCGGGGATGTCCTGGACGGCCTGGTCCTGGGACAGTCGTCCCTCGGTCCGGATGCGGTCGATCATCCAGGTGGCGATGTCCTGTGCGCTCGTCATGATCCGAGCCTACGCGGCTCCGCACCCGTCGCCGGCACGGGGCCGGACCTCAGGCCAACTGCACCACGGTGCGGGCGTCCGCGTCCCAGCGGCGCAGCGCCACGGCGCGAAGCGGCTCGGGGTGCGGGGCCAGGACGTCGAGCGCGGCGGCCACCTGCTCCGGGCGCATCCGGCGCGCCAGGGTGATGTGCGGCGTCCAGGCCCCGGGGAAGGAGGTGCGCGCCTGCCCCGGGACCGAGCCCACGGCGTCGCAGACCCGCCGGTGCAGCTCGAGCAGCTCAGGGGTGGTCACGACCTGGCGGACCACCACGTAGCCGCCCCGGCCCGGACCGAACAGCAGCACGCCCGCGCTGGTCAGCGGCAGGTCCACGAACCCGGCGGCCGCGGCGACCCGCTCGTCGACCCCCGGCACGGTCTCCGGGGCCAGGGACGGGGCGGCCACCAGGGTGATGTGGGGGCGGTTGGACTCGGAGCGGTGCCGGCCGGAGCTGGGCAGTCCCGCCTCGGCCAGCCGGTCCCAGTCCGCGCGCACGGCCGCCTCGGCGTCCTCGCCGAGCAGCAGCTCCAGGCTGTGCACCGTCCACCTCCTCGCGCGTCGGCCGGCGGTCCCGCGGGATCCGGCTCCGGTGGACGCGAGTCTAGCGGGGCGTCCGCCGTGCTTGCCTATACTGGCCGGACGGCAACGGGAGGATCTCCATGACCGACATCGCGATCCGTTTCGAGGGCGCCGGCAAGACGTACCCGGACGGGACCACGGCCGTCGAGGCCCTCGACCTCGAGATCCCCCGCGGGTCCCTCACCGTGTTCGTGGGACCCTCCGGCTGCGGCAAGACCACCTCCCTGCGGATGATCAACCGCATGGTGGAGCCCACCTCCGGCTCCGTCACGGTCGAGGGCCGTGACGTCACGTCCGTGCCCGCCCACGAGCTGCGCCGCTCCATGGGCTACGTCATGCAGCAGTCGGGCCTCCTGCCGCACCGGACCGTGGTGGACAACATCGCGACCGTCCCGCGGCTCAACGGCGTGCCGAGGAAGCAGGCGCGGGAGCGGGCCCACGAGCTGCTGAGCACCGTGGGGCTCGCCGAGGCCCTGGGCTCCCGCTACCCCTCCCAGCTCTCGGGCGGTCAGCAGCAACGCGTGGGCGTGGCCCGGGCGCTCGCCGCCGACCCGCCGGTCCTGCTCATGGACGAGCCGTTCTCCGCCGTGGACCCCGTGGTGCGCCAGGACCTGCAGCGCGAGCTGCTGGACCTCCAGCGCCGGCTGCACCGCACCATCGTGTTCGTCACCCACGACATCGACGAGGCGATCCTGCTCGGCAACCGGGTGGCCGTCTTCGCCACCGGCGGGCGGCTGGCGCAGTACGCCACCCCGGAGGAGCTGCTGCGCGCGCCCGCCGACGACTTCGTGGCGGACTTCGTGGGCCGGGACCGCGGCTTCCGCTCCCTGACCTTCGACTCGGCCCACGACATCCCCGTGCACCCGGTGGCCACCGTGCGCCCGGACGGCACCCAGGGCGTGGCCGGCACCGGGGACGGGCCCGTCCCCGACGGGTGGACGCTGCGGGTCGACGACGACGGCGCCCCCCGCGGCTGGGTGCGGCCCGGCGCGGAGGACGACCCCGTGGTCGGCGGCACCCTGCACCGGCCCGGCAGCTCCCTGCGCAGCGCCCTGGACGCGGCCCTGTCCTCGCCGTCGGGCCTCGCCGTGGTCGTCGACGACGACGGCCGGGCGGTCGGGATCATGCAGCCGGGGGAGATCATCGCGGCCATCGAGGACGCGCGGCTCGGCGGGCGGACGCCCCGATGAACTGGACGAGCCGGAACTGGCCCTACGTCCTGGAGCTCACGGGCACGCACCTCGTCCAGTCGGTGCTGCCCCTGCTGCTCGGCGCCCTCGTCGCCGTCCCGGTGGCGCGGATCGCCGCCCGCAACCGCACGCTGCGCCCGGTGCTCGTCACGGGCTCCTCCCTGCTCTACACCATCCCCTCCCTGACCCTGTTCGTGGTGCTGCCCCTGCTCCTCGGCACGCAGATCACCTCGGTGGTGAACGTGGTCGTGGCGCTGACCGTCTACGTCGTGGCCATCCTGGTGCGCTCCTCCGTGGACGCCTTCGAGTCCGTGGACCGCGACATCCTGCAGGCCTCCACCGCGATGGGCTACCGCCCGCTGCGGCGCTTCTTCGCGGTCGAGCTGCCGCTCGCGGTGCCCGTGCTGGTCGCCGGGCTGCGGGTCGCCTCCGTCAGCAACATCTCCATGGTCAGCGTGGGAGCGGTGATCGGCGTGCAGTCCCTCGGCACCCTGTTCACCGACGGGCTGCGCCGGTCCATCCTCGAGGAGATCGCGGTGGGCATCGTCCTGACCGTGGTCCTGGCGGTGCTCATGGACCTCGTGCTGCGGGGGGCCGGCCGCGCCCTGACGCGCTGGCAGCGGGCGGGCACGGCCCCGGTCCCGCGCGTGCGCAGAGGAGCGGTCGCGTGAGCCTCGCCGGCGGCGCCCTGGAGTGGCTGACCGATCCCGAGAACTGGTCCGGGGCCGGCGGCATCCCCGCCCGGCTGCTGGAGCACCTGACGTACAGCGGCGTGACGATGGCCGTGGCCCTGGCCGTGGCGGTCCCCCTGGGCCTGTGGGTGGGGCACACGGGGCGCGGCTCCGGCGTCGTCGTCGGCCTGGCCGGGGCGCTGCGCGCCCTGCCCACGCTGGGCCTGCTCACCCTCTTCACCCTGCTGCTCGGGCTCGGACTGGTGCCGCCGATCATCGCGCTCGTCCTGCTCGCGATCCCCCCGATCCTGTCGGGGGCCTACGCGGGGGTCGCGAACGTGTCCCCGGCCCTCAAGGACGCCGGGGCGGCGATGGGGATGACCGGGAGCCAGGTGCTGACCCGCGTGGAGGTGCCCAACGCCCTGCCCGTGATCCTGGGCGGGGTCCGCAACGCCGCCCTGCAGGTCGTGGCGACCGTGACCGTGGTCGCCTACATCAACCTCGGCGGCCTCGGCCGCTACCTCATCGACGGCCTCGCCGTGCGCGACTACGACCGGATGCTCGGCTCCGTGGTGCTCGTGGCGATCCTCGCGCTCGTCGTGGACGCCGTCCTGGCCCTGGCCCAGCGGCTGTCCACCTCGCCGGGGCTGCGCCTCGCCGCTCCCTGACCCACCGCTGCCCCTGACCCCCGTCCTCCCGAGCCCCACCGTCCTCCGTGCCACCGACCGACAGGAGAACCACCATGACCACCGCTCCCGCGCTCCGCCGCCGCGCCGCCGCGCCCGCCCTGGGCGCCGCCCTGCTGCTGGGCCTGACCGCCTGCGGCGGCGGCGACCCCCTCGCTGAGGAGGACGGGTCCGCGACCACGTCCTCGGAGACCGTGACCGTGGGCTCCGCCGACTTCCCGGAGAGCCAGATCGTGGCCGAGCTCTACGCCGGGGCGCTGAAGTCCGCCGGGGTCGAGACGGAGACGTCCCTGGGCATCGGTGCCCGCGAGGCCTACGTGGGGGCCGTGCAGGACGGGTCCGTGGACGTGGTCCCGGACTACTCCGGCAACCTGCTGCTCTTCGCGGACCCCGAGGCCACGGCGAGCTCGGCCGACGAGATCATGGCGGCCCTGCCGGAGGCGCTGCCCGAGGGCCTGACCGTGCTCGAGGCCTCCGAGGCGGAGAACAAGGACGCCATGGTGGTCACCTCCGGGACCGCGGAGCAGTACGGGCTCACGAGCATCGCGGACCTGGCGGAGGTGTGCGGGGAGCTCGTGATCGCGGGTCCGCCCGAGTTCGCCGAGCGCGCCTACGGCCTCGACGGCCTGGAGCAGAAGTACGGCTGCGTGCCGGAGTCCTTCGAGCCGATCAACGACGGCGGCGGCCCGCTCACCGTCCAGGCCCTCCTCGACGGGGACGTGGACGTCGCCGACATCTTCACGACCACCCCGGCGATCGCCGACAACGACCTCGTGGTGCTGGAGGACCCGGAGAACAACTTCATCGCCCAGCAGGTCCTGCCGCTGGCCGCGGCGGACCGGCTGCCCCAGGAGGCGGTGGACGCGCTGAACGAGCTCTCCGGCAAGCTCACCACGGAGGCCCTCATCGACCTGAACCGCCAGGTCAGCGGCGAGGACCAGGTCAGCCCGGCCGACGCCGCGCAGGAGTGGCTGTCCGCCAACGGGTACTGAGCCCGCGCACGGCACCGGCACGGGCGCCGCGTCCCGGGGTCCGCGATCCCGGGGCGCGGCGTCCGCCCTGCACAGGGTTCTCCACACGCACGGCGTCGTCTCCAGGGGTCCTCCGCGCCCGCCGGGGCGCTCCTGGAGGGAGCCGGCGGGCCTTTCCCCACAGTGTCCCCAGGACTCGTCCACACCTGTGGACAACTCTGTGCACAGGCATGTGGAGGAAGCCCCGGGTCATCCGCTGAAAAGCTGGGAGCGCATCAGTATGCTGAGGGGCGGACCGCTCCCACCCACCGGTGGCAGCTGGTCCTCGACCATCCGAGGGCTCGTCGTCAAGGAGGATCTCGAGTTCGGAGACTGCCCGCCCCGGGGCGGACGACCGAAGGAGCAGTGTGCCGAACACCAGTACGCCCGGTATCCCGGGCCTGTCGCCGGAGAACCAGGCGCGCGTGATCACCGCGTGCGTCCGCCAGCGGGTGCAGGAGGGCCGCCCGGCGGACCTGCCAGGCACGGGGTGGACGGACTTCGACCGCAGGTTCGACGAGCACTTCCCCCGGCTGACGCTGCTCTTCGCCGAGATCTACGGCCACCGCGAGGACTTCCTCGAACAGCTCAGCGAGCTCGGGCTGCAGCTGGCGCGCTCCTGGGCCGAGCGCCCCGACGACCTCAAGGACCTGGACGCCCGGCGCGAGCAGGACCCCGCGTGGTTCGGCGCGCGGCAGATGCTCGGCGGGGTCTGCTACGTGGACCGGTACGCGGGGAACCTGCGGGGCATCCGGGAGCAGATCCCCTACTTCCGGGAACTGGGCCTGACCTACCTCCACCTCATGCCCCTGTTCGAGGCGCCGGAGGGCAACTCGGACGGCGGCTACGCGGTGTCCTCGTACCGCCGCGTGGAGCCGAGGCTGGGGACCATGGAGGAGCTCGCCGAGCTGAGCCGCGAGCTGCGCCGGAACGGGATCAGCCTGGTCCTCGACTTCGTCTTCAACCACACCTCCAACGAGCACGAGTGGGCGCGCCGGGCCGCCGCGGGGGAGCGGGAGTACGAGGACTACTACTGGATCTTCCCGGACCGCACGGTCCCGGAGCAGTTCGAGCGCACCACGCGGGAGATCTTCCCGGACGACCACCCCGGCTCCTTCACGCGGATCGGCGCCGGCGAGGAGGACCCCCGGTGGGTGTGGAGCACCTTCTACTCCTTCCAGTGGGACCTCAACTACACCAATCCCGCCGTCTTCCGGGCGATGGCCGCGGAGCTGCTGTTCCTGGCCGCCCAGGGCGTCGAGGTGCTGCGCATGGACGCCGTCGCGTTCATCTGGAAGCAGCTGGGCACCGCCTGCGAGTCGCTGCCCCAGGCCCACGTGCTGCTGCGCGCGTACAACGCGCTGTGCCGGATCGCCGCGCCGGCCGTGCTGTTCAAGTCCGAGGCGATCGTCCACCCGGACGAGGTCGCCCGGTACATCGAGCCCGGCCAGTGCCAGCTGTCCTACAACCCGCTCCAGATGGCCCTGACCTGGGAGGCGATGGCCACCCGGGAGCCGAAGCTGCTCGCGCAGGCCCTCGAGGAGCGCCACGCCCTCCCGCCCGGCACGGCGTGGGTGGACTACGTGCGCGGCCACGACGACATCGGCTGGACGTTCTCGGACGAGGACGCCGCCCGGCTGGGCGTGCACGGCCACGACCACCGCCGCTTCCTCAACGCCTTCTACACCGGGCGCCACCCCGGCAGCTTCGCGGACGGCGTCCCGTTCCAGGAGAATCCCCGCACGGGGGACTGCCGCGTGTGCGGGACCACGGCGTCCCTGCTGGGCCTCGCCGAGGACCCGGCGTCCGCGGTGGACCGGGTCCTGCTCGCGCACTCCGTGGCGATGAGCACCGGCGGCATCCCCCTGCTGTACCTGGGTGACGAGGTCGGCCAGCTCAACGACCCCGCCTGGAACGAGGACCCCGCGCACGCCGGCGACGCCCGGTGGGTGCACCGGCCGCCGCGGCCCGTCCAGGACTACGAGCGCCGTCACGAGCTGTTCTCCGTGCAGGGCCGGATCTTCGGGGGCATCCGGAGGATGGTCGAGCTGCGCCGGAACTCCCCGGAGTTCGACGGCAACACGCTCCTCCCGTTCGACGCGCACAACCCCCACGTGCTGGGCTACCAGCGCCCGGGCGGCAACACGGTGGTGCTGTGCCTGGCGAACTTCTCCGACTGGTCCCAGTTCGTCACGGGGGAGACCCTCTCGGGGTTCCTGCCCCAGGCCGTCGAGCTGCACGGCAACACCGAGCTCGACCTGCGCCACGGTCTGCTGCTCGACGCCCACGGGTTCCTCTGGATCCGCGTGCTCCCGAAGCGCTGACCCGTGGGTGCGTGGACGGTGCTGGTGCTCTCGGGCGTCCTCGAGGCGGTGTGGGCGTCCGCGCTCGCGGCCTCGGACGGTCTCCGCCGTCCCGTGCCGGCCGTGGTGTTCGCGGTGACGGCCGCCGTGAGCCTGGCCGGACTGTCCTACGCCATGGCCACCCTCCCCACGGGCACGGCGTACGCCGTCTGGGTGGGCATCGGCGCGGCCCTGACCGTGGCCTGGTCCATGCTGACGGGCCGCGAGTCCGCCACGCCCCTCAGGATCCTGCTGGTGCTCGGACTCGTCGGCTGTGTGATCGGGCTCAAGGTTGTCGGCTGAGGCCGGCGCGGCGCGGGCCGAGCGGGACCGGCGCGCCCGTGCCTGGGCGCTGCTGGTGCTCAGCGGGATCCTGGAGGCGGTCTGGGCCACCGCCCTGGGCGCGTCCGAGGGCTTCTCGCGGCCGGGCCCCGGTCTGCTCTTCGCCGTGACCCTGGTGCTGAGCATGCTCACCCTGGCACGCGCCGCCCGGGTGGTGCCGATGGGCACCGCCTACGCCGTGTGGACGGGCATCGGCGCCGTGCTCACGGTCGCGTGGGCGGCCGGCACGGGGCAGGAGCAGATCTCGTGGGCGAAGGCCCTCTTCCTGGCGGGGATCGTGGCGTGCGTCGTGGGCCTGCACGCCGCCGACCGGCCGACCCCGGGGAAGGACCGGTGACCCGGGACCGCAGGCCGGGCGCGCACCTCATGCTGGTGCTCACCGCCACGATGGCCGTGGGCCCGCTGCTGACCCACAGCCTCTCGGCGATGAGCCCCCTGGTGATCGCGGACCTGGAGCTCACGGAGGCGCAGTTCGGGCTGCTCGCCACCACCACCTTCTTCGTCGCGGCCGTCACCGCGGTGCGCACGGGCCGCTGGGCGGACCGGCTGGCCGCCCGCACCCTGCTGGTCGTGATGTTCGGCGGCGCCGCGCTCGCGATGCTCCTGACCGCCGCCGCGCCGGGCTACGCGGTCCTGCTCGCGGCCATGGTGCTCTCGGGGCTCGGGCAGGTCATGGCCAACCCCGCGACCAACCGGCTCATCCGCCTGCACGTGCCCGCCGGGCGGCGCGCGAGCTGGCTCGGGATCAAGCAGGCCGGCGTGCAGGCCTCGCAGCTCGTGGCGGGCCTGACCTTCCCCGCGCTGGGCCTGCTGCTCGGCTGGCGCACCGCGGTCCTGGTGGCTGTGGGCGCGGTGCTGCTCCTGCTCGTGCACGGCTGGTGGACGGTCCCGGACAACCACCCCGGCACCCCGGCGGCACGCCCGTCCCGGACGACGTTTCCGTCCGGGGCGGCATCACGGCCGCGGACAGCGTCCGGGCCGCGGACGGCCTCCCGGTCCGGGACGGGGTCTCCGTCGCCGGCGACGCTGCCGTCCCGGTCCTGGGCGGCCCTCCGGTCGTGGACCGGTCGCCGGACCCGGCGGCCGGAACCGACGAGCCGGCCCCGGACGGCGGGCGCCGCCGCACGGCCGCCGATGCCCGGTGCCGTCAAGGCGTACGCCGCGGCCGCGGCACTGACCGGGCTGGGGGCGCAGGCCGCCAACGTCTACCTGCCGCTCTACGCCCACCGGGAGCTGGGCCTCGACGTCGTCGCCGCCGGGGCCACCGTGTCCGTCTCCGCGCTCGTGGGCATCGCCTCCCGGGTGCTGTGGGCGCGCGTGATGGACCGGCCGGGCGCGGACGGCTTCGTGCTGCTGGCCGGCATGGCCCTGGGGGCGGCCGCGAGCGCCGTGCTGCTGATCCTGGCGCCGCTGCACCCCGGCCTCGCGTGGGCGGTGTGGCCGGCGGCCGTCCTGCACGGGGGCGCGGCACTCGCGGTGAGCGTGGTGGTGATGTCCGCGGCGATGCGCGCCGTGCCCGCCGACCGGGTGGGGGCGTCCACCGGCGTGGTGACCATGGGCCTGTACGCGGGGTTCTGCGCCGGTCCGCTCGCCCTCGGCGGACTGCTCCAGCTCACGGGGTCCTTCGCGGTGGGCTGGGGCGTGGTGCTCGTCTGCTACCTGGCCTGCGCGGCGCTCGCCGTCCTCGTGCGCTCCCGTGCACACCGCTAGGACGCCGCCGTCCGGAGTGCTCCCGGCCGCTGCTGCCCCGGTCGGCGGGCCCCCCGGCTGCCCGCCGACCGGTGCTGTCCCCCGTTCAGGGGGACCGGCCGGCCTCTGTGCGACGCTCCGTGACGTCTTGGCACGGTCTTCTCAACAGCTTCTCCACAGGCGTTGTCCACAGCGTGGATAACTTCCACCGGTGGAATTACGGGACTCCCTGTCCCGCCCACCCCGCGCTGACCTGCAACGGCGCCGCCGGCCGGGGATTGGGTGCACCGGTGCTCGCTCTGTGCACGCGTTCCTCCACACCTGTGGACAACTTTCTCCACCCCCTGTGCACCCGGACGGGCGGGCCCCGCGAGGGCCAATCACTAGAGTAGTTGTGTGCACATGCGAATTGCTCCCGTCCGTGCGCTGCGCGTGCCTGCCCGGGGCGCGGATCCGACCGGGGACCGGAGGACACGATGCTGAAGGGCGCCACGACGTTCCGGCTGGTGGACACGGCCGTGGTCGGGGCCGACCCGGCCCTGGTGGAGCGCTTCCTGCTCGACCCCGGCTGCCTGCGCCGCTGGAACCCCATCCCGGAGCGGAACTACCAGGTCAGCACGGCCGTGCTGCAGCTCGGCACGTCGATCGAGTCCACGGTCCGCGTGGGCCCCCTCCGCTTCTCCTTCGTGAACATCGTCTCCGACCACGTCCCGGGCCGGCGCCTGGGGATGCGCACCACCAAGGGCGTGGTGGACCTGCTGGTGACCATCACCTGGGAACCGGTGGAGGGGGGCACCCGAATCGAGAAGGCCGTGGACGGGCGGTTCACGGAGTCCAAGGCCTGGCTGTGGCGCCTGCTCGAACCGGCCGCACGCCGGAGCGCCCGGAACGCCCTCGAGACGCTGGGGCGGATGATCGAGACGGGGGACTACGAGTTCACGGTCCCGTCCCAGCTGACCCCCCACCCGCCCCGTTGCCCGCTCGAGAGCCCGCCCGACTTCTTCTGAGTCCCCGCGGAGCCTGCCCGGGGCTCGCCGTACGCTGGTGGCGGAACCTCCTTGACCCCTGCTCGCGCGCGGGACGAGGGTGGAACCACACGACAGCACTCGAAAGGACTCTCCTATGGCCGAGAAGTACACCCTTCCCGATCTTCCCTACGACTACGCGGCGCTCGAGCCCCACATCTCCGCGAAGATCATGGAGCTGCACCACGACAAGCACCACGCCACCTACGTGGCCGGTGCCAACACCGCCCTGGAGAAGATGGCGGAGGCCCGCGCGAACGGTGACGGCGCCGCCGCGGCCAAGCTGTCCAAGGACCTGCAGTTCAACCTCGGTGGCCACGTGAACCACTCGGTGTTCTGGCAGAACCTCTCCCCCGAGGGCGGCGACAAGCCGACCGGTGAGCTCGCCGCGGCGATCGAGGACCACTTCGGGTCCTTCGACGCCTTCCGCGACCACTTCACCGCCGCGGCCACCACGATCCAGGGCTCCGGCTGGGCGATCCTCGCCCTCGAGCCCGTCGGCGGCAACCTGGTCATCGAGCAGATGTACGACCAGCAGAACGGCGTGCCCGTCGCCACGATCCCGCTGCTCCAGCTGGACATGTGGGAGCACGCGTTCTACCTCGACTACCAGAACGTCAAGGCGGACTACGTCAAGGCCTTCTGGAACATCGTGAACTGGGCGGACGTCCAGGAGCGCTTCGAGAAGGCGCGCACCGGGGGCCGGTCCATCATCTGATCCCCGATCCGCACCGTCGGGCGCCGCGCGCGCCCGACCCCGCGAGCAGAGCCCCCGGACCACGCGGTCCGGGGGCTCTGTGCCGCCCGGGCAAGGGGCACCGCGGAGGTCCCGGAGCGTCACACGGGCGGGGGAGGGGGCCTGGCGGTGGGGCACAATGGCGGGGACCCTGTTCGCACTCAACGACGAGAGCACGAGGACCCCGCATGAGCGACGAGAACCAGCAGCCCGGCCCCATCACGCACGAGGAGATCTTCCGCTCCCACGAGGGCGGCAAGCTCTCCGTGGTCTCGAAGTCCCCCCTGGCCACCCGCCGGGACCTGTCCATCGCCTACACCCCCGGGGTCGCCGAGGTGAGCCGGGCGGTGGCCGCGGATCCCGACATGGCGGCCACGCACACCTGGGCGGGCCGGCTCGTGGCGGTGATCTCCGACGGCTCCGCCGTGCTGGGCCTGGGTGACATCGGCCCGGCCGCGTCCCTGCCGGTGATGGAGGGCAAGGCCGCCCTGTTCAAGACCTTCGCGGACCTGGACTCGATCCCGATCGTGCTCGACACCCAGGACGTCGACGAGATCGTGCGCACCGTCAAGCTCCTGCGCCCGTCCTTCGGCGCGGTGAACCTCGAGGACATCTCGGCCCCGCGCTGCTTCGAGATCGAGCAGCGTCTGATCGAGGAGCTCGACATCCCGGTGATGCACGACGACCAGCACGGCACCGCCGTCGTCGTCCTGGCCGCGCTGCTCAACGCCGCGACTCTGGTGGGCAAGGACCTGGCCGGGCTCAAGGTCGTGATCGCCGGAGCCGGCGCGGCCGGCATCGCGATCACCGAAATCCTGCTGGCACAGGGCATCGACGATGTGGTGCTGATGGACTCCCGGGGCATCGTCTCGAGGGAGCGCGACGACCTCAACGCGATCAAGGCCGGCTGTGCGGCGCGCACCAATCCGCGCGGGCTGATCGGCGGACCCAAGGACGCCCTCGAAGGCGCCGACGTGTTCGTGGGCGTCTCGGGCGGGACGGTCCCCGAGGAGTACCTCACCGAACTCGCCGAGGACGCGATCGTGTTCGCCCTGGCCAACCCGGACCCGGAGATCATGCCCGAGGTCGCCGCGAAGTACGCCTCCGTGGTGGCCACGGGCCGGTCGGACTTCCCGAACCAGATCAACAACGTGCTGGCCTTCCCCGGCATCTTCCGCGGGGCCCTGGACGCCGGTGCGCGGCGGATCACCCCGGTCATGAAGCTCGAGGCCGCCCGGGCGATCGCGGCGATCGCCGCCGCGGACGGCCTGGCCGCGGAGCACATCGTGCCCTCCGCCCTGGATCCCCGGGTCGCCCCGGCCGTGGCCGAGGCCGTGGCGGCCTGCGCGCGGGCCGAGGCGGCCGTCTGACCCGCTCCGCACCCGCTGACCCGCGACGGCCCGGGTGACCACGGAATGTCGTGGTCACCCGGGCCGTCGCGGGTCAGGGGGCAGCGCGTTCAGGCGTAGAAGCGGTTGAGGAAGGTGGCGACCACGGCGGGCCGCTCCTCGCCCTCGATCTCGATCGTGCCGTCGGCCACCAGGTGCAGGCCGTTGCCCTTGACCTCCTGGACGTCGGTGATGGTCACGGTCATGCGGATCCGCGAGCCCACCTTGACGGGAGAGGTGAAGCGGACCTTGTCCAGGCCGTAGTTGACCTTGGTCTTCACGCCGGTGACGTCGAAGAGCTCGGACCACATCGGGATGAGCAGGGACAGGGTCAGGAAGCCGTGGGCGATCGGGGCGCCGAACGGGCCCTCCTGGGCGCGCTCGGGGTCCACGTGGATCCACTGGTGGTCGTCGGTGGCGTCGGCGAACGTGTTCACCTGCTCCTGGGTGATCTCCCGCCAGGCGGAGTGCCCGAGGCTCTTGCCGACGAGGTTCTTCACCTCGTCGAAGGCGACGACGGTCTGGGGCTGGGTCTGTGCTTCGGTCATGGCGTGTCCTTACGTGGTGGCGTCTGTGGTGTCGGTGGTGGATCGGGTGGTGTCGGGCGGGCGGCTCAGACGAACGCGCTCCGGCCGGTGATCGACCGGCCGACCACGAGCGCGTTGATCTCGTGGGTGCCCTCGTAGGAGTAGACGGCCTCGGCGTCGGCGTGGAAGCGGGCGACGTCGTGGGCCAGGGTGATGCCGTTGCCGCCGACCAGCTCGCGGGCCAGTGCCACGGTCTCGCGCATGTGCAGGCTGATCCACATCTTCGCCAGGGCGGAGTCCTCGTCCCGGTAGACGCCGCACTCCTGCCGCTCGGCGAGGCCGGCGACCATGGTCAGGGACGCGGTGACGTTGCCGAGCATCCGGGCCAGCTTCTCCTGGACGAGCTGGAAGCCGCCGATCGGGCGGCCGAACTGCTCGCGCTCCCGCACGTAGCGCAGCGCGGCCTCGTAGGCGCCGGCCTGGATGCCGGTGGCGATCCAGGCGACGTCGGAGCGCATGGCGCGCAGCATCGCGGCGACGTCCTTGAACGAGTTCACGTTCCCCAGCCGTTGTGCCTCCGGCACCCGTGCCCCGTCGAGGTGGATGTCGGCGTTCTGCATCATCCGCAGGGACGTCTTGCCGTGGATCTTCTCCAGCCGCACGCCCGGGGCCTGCCGGTCCACGAGGAAGCCCTTGACCTGCCCGTCGGCCTCGTCGCGGGCGAAGACGGCGAGGAGGTCGGCGGTGAAGGCGCCGCCGATCCAGCGCTTGGTGCCAGTCAGCACCCACTCGTCGCCCTCGCGCCGGGCCGTGGTGGCCAGACCGCCGGCGATGTCGGAGCCGTGCTCGGGCTCGGTCAGGCAGAACACTCCCGTCATCTCGAAGGACGTGATCCTCGGGTCCCACTGCGCGAACTGCTCCGGCGTGCCGCCCACGCGGCAGGCCGTGCGGAACAGCCCGGCCTGGGCGGTGTAGAACGTGGCGACCGAGGCGTCGGTGCGGGCCAGCTCGAAGATCCGGAACCCGTGGTACAGGGACCGGGGCTGCCCGCCGTCGGCCGTGAGCTCGGGCGGGGTCATGAGGTCGAGGGCGTGCAGGGAGGGGGCGATCTGGTAGGGGAACTCCCCGGCCTCCCAGTACTCGGCCAGCAGCGGCCGCACCTCGTCCTCGAGCACCCGGCGCAGCCGGCGCAGGGGGGCCTTCTCGGCCGCGGTCAGTCTCTCCGCGATCCCGTACGGGTCGCAGTCGGGGTAGAGGCGGGTCTGCTCGAGCTGCGCGCTCATGCCCGCGCCCCGTCGAGGCCGAGCAGGCGCACGGCGTTGTGCTTGAGGATCTTGGGGCGGACCTCGTCCGTGAAGGACTGCTGTTCAAAGGCCCCGAGCCACTTCTGCGGGGTGATCAGCGGGTAGTCGGTGCCGAAGAGCACCTTGTCCTGCAGCATCCGGTTGGAGGCCTTCACCAGCGACTCGGGGAAGTACTTGGGGGACCAGCCGGAGAGGTCGATCCACACGTTGGCCTTGTGGGTGGCGATGGAGTTGGCCTCCTCCTGCCAGGGCACCGAGGGGTGGGCCATGATGACCTGGAGCTCGGGGAAGTCCGCGGCCACCGCGTCCAGCAGCAGCGGGTTGGAGTAGCCCAGCTTGATCCCGCCCCCGCCGGGCAGCCCGGCGCCCATGCCGTTCTGCCCGGTGTGGAACAGGGCGGGGACGCGCAGGTCCTGGATCGCCGCGTAGAGCGGGTAGAACCGCTCGTCCGAGGGGTCGAAGCCCTGCAGGGAGGGGTGGAACTTGAAGCCCTTGACGCCGTGCTCCTCGACGAGCGTCCGGGCCCGCTCCACCGCGGCGGAGCCCTGGAGCGGGTCCACGGAGCCGAAGGGGATCAGCACGTCGTTGTTGCGGGCCGCGCCCTCGGCGATCTCCTCGATGGAGTTCGGCTCGTGGCCCAGGGCCGTGGTCGCGTCGACGGTGAAGACGACGGCGGCCATCCGCCACTCGCGGTAGCGCTCGGCGATGGTGTCCAGGGACGGGGACCGGTCCTCGGCCTTGAAGTACTTGGCCGAGGCCTCGGTCAGGGCCGCGGGCAGGGACGGGTGTCCGTGGTCGGAGCACTCGATGTGCACGTGCATGTCGATCGCGTCGAGGGACGCGAGGTCGAGACCGTACTCGTAGCGCATGGTGGTCCCCCTAGGACTGCTGGGTCGCGGACTCGGGCTTCAGTTCCTCCGGCAGCGGGGGCAGGGTCTCGCCGACCGGCTGCAGGCTGCCCTCGAGGATGGTGGGGAGCTGCTCGCGCAGCGCCTCGAAGGTCCAGCCGCCGTCGCGGTACTCGGTGGCCACGGGGCGGGGGTGGCTGAAGACCTGGAGCCGGTCGCCGCCGGCGCCGATGGCCTGGCCGGTGACGCCCGCGGCGTCGTCGGAGGCGAGCCAGGCGATCAGCCCGGCGACGTCGGCGGCGTTGCCGAAGCCGAGGTCCTTGCGGAAGAAGTCCGGCATCGGCTCGCCGCGGCGGTCGGCCTCGACGGCGGAGCGGAAGAAGGGGATGGTCTCGGTCATGGCGGTGGCGGCCACGGGGATGACGGCGTTGGCGGTGACGCCGGCCTTCTTCATCTCCAGGGCCCAGGTGCGGACCATGCCCACGATCCCGGCCTTCGCCGCCGCGTAGTTGGTCTGGCCGAAGTTGCCGTACTGGCCGGTGGGGGAGCCGATGGTGATGATCCGTCCGGGGACCCCGTTCTCCTTGAAGTGCCGGTAGGCCTCGCGGGCGCAGGTGAAGGTGCCGCGCAGGTGCACCTGGATGACGAGGTCGAAGTCCTCGTCGGTCATCTTCAGCAGGGACTTGTCGCGCAGCACCCCGGCGTTGGTGACGAGGACGTCGAGGCGGCCGAAGGTCTCCACGGCGCCGTTCACGAGCGCGGTGGCGGTCTCGGTGGAGCCCACGGGGGCGACGACGGCGACGGCCCGCCCGCCGGTGGCGGTGATGGAGGCGACGGCGCGCTCGGCGATGGCCTGGTCGACGTCGTTGATCACCACGGCCGCGCCCTGGCGGGCGAGCTCCTGGGCGTAGGCGAGGCCCAGACCCTGGCCGGAGCCGGTGACGACGGCGACCTTGCCGGCGAGGGGGGTGGTGCTCGGGGATGCGGTGCTGTCCTGTGCCATGGGGTGGCTCCTTCGCTGACGGATCGGCGCTGACGGATCGGCGCTGACGGATCGGCGCTCGTGGATGGGCGGACGGGGTGACGCCCGTCACTGCTGCGGGTTCGTCCCTATTCCACCGCTATTCGTTGAGAATGTCAATGGTTAAGAACCTCCATCTATGCTGGGGGCACGGATTCCGTAGACTGGGGTCCCCGGCCCCAGGAGAGACGCTATGACCACGCCCACCGACCCGTCCGCCGGTCTCGAGCGCCTCCTCGAGGCGGAGCTGACGGCGGAGCCGGTCTTCCTGATGGCCCGCGCCGCCTCGACGGGCTCCTCGGCGGCCAATCGGAGGCTGGCGGAGCTGGAGCTGAAGGTGCGCCACTACTCGGTCCTGGCGCTGGCCTGCGGCGAGGAGCAGCTGACGCAGCGCGAGCTCAGCCAGTTCCTGGTGCTGGACCCCAGTCAGATCGTGGCCATCCTCGACGACCTCGAGCGGCGCGGCGCGGTGGAGCGCCGGACCGACCCGCGGGACCGCCGCTCGAAGATCATCGCCCCCACCGCCGCCGGCCGGGAGCTGTACGCCCGGGCCAGGGTCCTGGTGGAGAACTCCACCGCGGAGTCGCTCTCCCCGCTCTCCCCGGCGGAGCGGGAGGAGCTGTCCCGGCTGCTGAAGAAGGTGGCCTTCTGACGGACCGCTCCCCCGGCCCTCGACGACGCCGAGCCCCCGCCCCGCCCCCTCTCCCCGGTCGAACGGGGAGGGCGGTGACGAGGCGGGGGCTCGGTGCCGCAGGTGCTCCGCAGCGGGCGGCGTCAGTGCTCGTGGGTCTCCAGGTCGAAGTCCTTGGACTCACGGGTGAGCAGGATGAACACCGCGCTGACCACCGCCATCCCGGCCAGGTACCAGACCACGGGGGCGATGGCCTGCCCGGAGGAGGCGTAGATCGAGGCGAGGATCGTGGGGGTGAAGCCCGCCCCGATCAGGGTGGCGAACTGGTAGCCCAGTGACGCGCCGGTGTAGCGGGACGACGTGCCGAACTGCTCCGAGATGAAGGCCGCCAGCGGTCCGTAGATCGCGGCGTGGCAGGCCAGCCCGATGGTGAAGGTCACGAAGATCAGCAGCACGTTGCCGGTGGCCAGCCAGGAGAACATGGGGAGGATGAGGGCGATGAACAGCACCAGCCCCACGACCATGACGGGGCGCCGGCCCAGCTGGTCGGACAGGCGGCCCATGCCGACCACGAAGAACACGCTGAGCACGGACGCGAGGGCGAAGGCGTAGAGGACCGGCTGCCGGTCGGCGCCGCGCTCGACCGCGTAGGCGACCGCGAAGGTGGCCAGGAAGACCTGGAGGGCGAACCCGGAGGCCCCCGCCAGCATCGTGTAGACCAGGGCGCGGGGGCGGCGCAGCACCTCGACGATGGGCACCTTGCGCTTGGCGGTGGGGCCCTCCGCGGCCTCCTTGGCCAGCGCGGCCTGGAAGATCGGGCTCTCGGACACCTGGGAGCGCACGAAGACGCCCACGGCCAGCAGCAGGACGGACAGCAGGAACGGGACGCGCCAGCCCCACGAGAGGAACTGCTCCTCCGGCATGGCGGCGAACAGGCCCAGGACGAAGGTGCCCAGCGCGGCACCGGTCGGGGCGCCGGCGTTGGTGAAGGACGCGGCGAACCCCCGCCTGCCCTTCGCGGAGTGCTCCAGGGCCATCAGTGCGGCCCCGCCCCACTCGCCGCCCACGGCGATGCCCTGGCACACCCGCAGGAGGATCAGGATGACCGCCCCCCAGGAGCCGATGACGGCGGCGCTGGGGATGAGGCCGATGAGCGTCGAGGCGATGCCCATGATCAGCATCGAGATGATGAGCATCTTCTTGCGGCCCAGGCGGTCGCCGAAGTGGCCGAAGACCGCCCCGCCCAGCGGGCGGGCCAGGTAGCCGGCGGCGAAGGTGCCGTACGCGGCGATCGTGCCGGCCAGCGGGTCGAGGTCGGTGAAGAACACGTAGGGGAAGACCAGGGCGGAGGCCGAGGCGTAGAGCAGGAAGTCGTAGAACTCGATGGTGGAGCCGAGGTAGCTGGAGAAGATGACCTTGCGCGCCTCTTTGTTCCTGGCGCGGGCGTCCAGGGACGCCAGGGTGCCGGGTGCTGCTGACATGGCGATTCCTTGCTCTGGGGCGGAGAGAGTGGGTGTGCCGCCGGGACGGGGCTCCGGTGCGGCGGACGGGCCGGCCCCGGTCCTCGGGTGCGTCCGGGCGGTGGTGTGGGCCGACTCACAGTGCGACCATTGGAACAGCAATCAATTGAAGATGTCAATCATTGAGAAGATGACATAAGTGGGAAAGTCGCGCGGGGCGGGTTCGCCCGGGGGCCTGGACAATGTGATCCAGCTCTCTCTACGCTGGAGGCTAATAGTGGAATTTTTCAACTATTGGCTTTGACGACTGTTTGAGGAGACGATCGCATGCGCAATCAGGGACTGGGATCCTGGCTCGTCCGGAGGCTCGAGAAGTCCGGGCCCAGGAGGGCCGTGATCCACGGCGAGCGCACGCTGACGTACCGGGAGCTGCACGACCGGTCCCGGCGCCTCGCGACGGCCCTGTCCGGCCGGGGCGTGGGCCCCGGGGACCGGGTGGCGTTCCTCGGGGAGAACAGCCCGGCCTTCCTGGAGGCGATGTTCGCCGCAGGAGCGCTCGGCGCGGTGCTCGTCCCCCTCAACACGCGCCTGGCCGTCCCCGAGATCCGCTACCAGCTCGAGGACGCGGACGTCTCGGTGCTGATCCACGACGCCGCCCTGACGGGCCTGGCCGCACCGGCCGCCCGGGACCTGCCGGACGTGGTCCGCTGGGTCGTGGCGGGGGAGGACGCGGCCGAGGAGGACGCGGCCGGGGAGGACGCGGACGGGGTCCCCGCCCTCGGGGCGGTGATCGCGGCGGCCGAGCCCTGGACGGAGGACGTCCCGGTGGGCCTGGACGACCTCGCCGTGATCCTCTACACCTCCGGGACCACCGGCCGGCCCAAGGGCGCCTGTCTGACCCACGGCAACTTCACCTGGAACTGCTTCAACGTCCTGGTCGACTACGACGTGGCGGCCGACGACGTCGCGCTCATGATCTCCCCGATGTTCCACGTGGCCTCGCTCGGGATGGGGGTGCTGCCGACGCTGCTGAAGGGCGCCACGCTGGTGCTCGAGTCCAAGTTCGTGCCCGGCCGGGTGCTGGAGCTCATCGAGCGCCACCGCGTCACCTGGCTCTCCGGGGTGCCGACCACCTACCAGATGCTGTGCGAGCACCCGGACTGGGACACCACGGACCTCTCCTCCCTGCGCAAGCTCACCTGCGGCGGCTCCGCGGTGCCCATGCGGGTCCTGGACGCCTACGAGAACCGGGGACTGGCCTTCACCGCCAGCTACGGCATGACGGAGACCTCCCCGGGCGCCACCAACCTCCCCGCCGCGAAGTCCCGCGAGAAGGCGGGCTCCTCCGGGCTGCCGCACTTCTTCTCCGACGTGCGGATCGTGGACGCGGCGGGGGAGCCCGCGGCTCCCGGCGAGGCGGGGGAGATCCTGCTCTCGGGGCCCAACGTCATCCGGGAGTACTGGAACCGCCCCGACGCGGCGGGGTCCTTCGAGGGGGAGTGGTTCCACTCCGGGGACCTGGGCTACCTGGACGAGGACGGCTACCTGTTCGTCGCGGACCGGATCAAGGACATGATCATCTCCGGCGGGGAGAACATCTACCCGGCGGAGGTCGAGGCGGCCATCCTCGAGCTGCCGCAGGTGGCCGCCGTGGCGGTCATCGGCGTGCCCGACGAGAAGTGGGGCGAGGTGCCGCACGCCGTCGTCGTCCCCCGGGAGGGGCAGGAGCTCACCGCGGGGACGATCCAGGAGCACCTGGCCGGCCGGCTGGCCCGCTACAAGGTGCCCAAGACGCTGAGCCTCGTGGACGAGATGCCCCGCACCGCGTCCGGCAAGATCCGCAAGAACGTCCTGCGCGAGCAGGCCGCCGGCTGAGGCGCGGGACCGGTCGCGCGCCGTCCGGGCTGGACGCGTCCACGACTTTTCATTAGCCTCCCAGCACGGCCCGATGGCCGGACTCCTGTCGGGGGACAGGGGGGACTGGGGGAGATCGAGTGGGAAAGAGACTGCTGACCTGCGTGGTGGCGGCCGTGACGGCGGCGTCCGTCGCGCTGACCGTGCCGGCCGCGGCGGCCGTGACGCTGCGCCCGGACGGCACGGGCTCCGTCGGCCGGGAGGACGTCCTGCGGGCCGTGGGCTGGACCAACGACCGGCTGCAGACCTCCGCCGCGGAGCTGGACCTCGTCGCGGAGACGGTCACCGTGGCCACCGCGTCGTGGGAGTGCGTCCAGGAGCTCACCGGCGCCGTGGCCGTGCAGGAGCGGCGGACGACGACGACCGCCCGGGCGGACCTGGTCGCCACCGTGCAGCGGAGCTCGGTGACGGGTGCCGTCACGGGCTTCGAGCTGCAGGGCTTCGCCGAGGACGCCGTGTCCGTCTCCGTGGTCGAGGGCCCCGACCTCGACGCCTGCCCGGGGAACGGGGGCGGGGACCAGGACGGGGCGTGGTCCCGGGTGCCCCGGTCCACCGAACGGGCGCAGGCGCACGAGGGGCCTGCCCTGGAGGTCGTCCACGACGGGGTGGCGCACCCGGTGCCCACCGAGCGGGAGGAAGCGGCCTGAGGGGCGCGCTGCGCGGCACCGCATGTGTCGCCGCAGGTCGGACAGGGGGTCACAGATGGGTCACGCCGCTGGATCGGCCCCCCGTGCCTGCATTAGCGTTCGGAAAAACGATCCGGGAGCGCGTCCCCGGTGTCGGGGGACAGGGGATTGGGGAAGCACATGCACAAGGTCATCGTGGTACTGGCGGCTCTCGCGGCGGCGGGGGTGTCGATCGGGCTGGCGGCGCCGGCCTGGGCGGCCACGCAACTCCACGAGGACGGCACCGGCTTCGTGACCGCCGCCGACGCCCGGGCCGCGCTCGGCTGGGACGACGAGACGCTGCAGGCCAACGCGGCCTCGCTCGAGTTCGTGGCGGAGACCGAGTCGGTGACCGAGATCTCGTGGGAGTGCGTGAAGCCGGGGACCGCCGAGGTCCTGACGCGGCGGACGGACCTGGTGATCACCGAGACCCGGGGGATCGCGAGCACGCCGAGCACCCTGTGGTGGCGGACGGTCGTCGGCTTCCGGCTGGAGGGCTTCGACGGCCGGGGCGCCTCGAGCGCGGTTCCCGAGGGCCCCGCGCCCCACTCCTGCCCGGACCCCTCCTGGGTCCTGGTGTCGGAGAGCTCGCGGAGCGCAGAGCAGAAGGGCGAGCCGGTCCTGGCTGTCGTGCACGCCGGGGTGCAGCACCCGGTGCCGGTCGCGCTCCCGGTCCCGGTCGGCTGAGCGCGTTCAGCCGCGCGCCGCGACCAGCCGCTCGACGACGTCCCGGGCCGCCGCCACGATCCCGTCCACCTGTTCCGGGGTGACCTCGGCGGACAGCGTGAACCGGACCGCGGTGGTGGCGACCTCGGCGGGGAAGCCCATGGCGGTCAGCACGTGGGAGGGCTCGGTGTCCCCGGCCGCGCAGGCCGAGCCCGAGGAGACGAGCAGCCCGCGGGCCTCCAGATCCACCAGGACCGTCTCGCCGTTGACGCCGGGGAAGCAGAACGAGGCGTTGCCGGGCAGCCGCGCCGCCGGCCGCTCCCGGGGGTCCGGACCGGTCAGCACGGCCGACGGGACCGCGGACAGGATCCCGGTGATCAGCCGGTTCCGCAGCTCGGCCAGGCGCACCGACTTCGCCGCCCGCTCCTCGGCGGACAGCCGCAGGGCCGTGGCGAGGCCGACGGCGCCGGCCACGTTCGAGGTCCCGGAGCGCCGGCCGCGCTCGTGCCCGCCGCCGCTCAGCAGCGGGCGCAGGGGGGTCCCGCGGCGCAGGAACAGCACCCCCACGCCCTTGGGCCCCCCGATCTTGTGCCCGGCGAGGCTCAGCGCCGCCACGTCGAGCGCCTGTACGTCCAGTTCCAGCGACCCGGCCGTCTGGACCGCATCCGTATGGAACGGGACGTCCCGCGCCCGAGCCACCGCAGCCAGGTCGGCGATCGCCTGGACCGTACCCGTCTCGTTGTTCGCATGCATCACGGATACCACTGCGGTGCCCGGACGAACAGCCCTCTCCAGGGCGGCGGGGTCCACGAACCCCTCGGCGGACACGCCCAGCTCTGTGACGTCGAAGCCGTCCCAGCGGGCCAGGTCCCGGGCGGAGTCGAGCACGGCGTGGTGCTCGACGGCGCTCGTCACCACGTGCGTGCGCGCGGGGTCCCGGTCCCGGCGGCCCAGGGCGATGCCCTTGACGGCCAGGTTGTCGGCCTCCGTCCCGCCGGACGTGAACACGACCTCGGCGGGCCGGCAGTTCAGCACCTGCGCGACCGTCCCGCGGGCCCGGTCCAGCCCGGCCAGCGCCCGCCGGCCCGCCTCGTGGTGGCTCGAGGCGTTGCCGAACTCCTGCGTGAGATAGGGCCACATGGCCTCCAGGACCTCCCGCCGGACGGGGGTGGTGGCGGCCGAGTCGAGGTACAGCACCGTCATCCCGTCCCGGTGCCGTGGCCGCTGCCGAGCCCGATGTCGAGGCCCAGGTCCAGGTTGCGGGCGGAGTGGGTGAGTGCGCCCACCGAGATGACGTCCACCCCGGTGGCCGCGATGTCCCCGACGGTCTCCAGGCTCACGCCGCCGGAGGCCTCGACGGTCGCCCGGCCGTCGATGATCGCCACGCCGCTCACGAGGTCGTCCAGCGAGAAGTTGTCGAGCAGGATCGTGTCCGCGCCGCCGGCCAGGACCGCCTCGATCTGGTCGAGCCGGTCGACCTCCACCTCGAGGTGCACTGTGTGGGGGAGACGACGGCGCAGCTGCCGCAGGGCGCCGGTCAGGTCGGTGCCGTCGGCCGTGAGCAGGGCCAGGTGGTTGTCCTTGGCCATCACGGCGTCCGAGAGGGAGTGCCGGTGGTTGTGCCCGCCCCCGCTGAGCACGGCGTGCTTCTCGAGCGCCCGCAGCCCCGGGGTGGTCTTGCGGGTGTCGGCCACCCGGGTGCGGGTGATCGTGCCGGACGGGAGGTTCGCGGCCTGCTCCACGCGGGCGACCGTCTCCTCGACGGCGGCGACGTAGCGGGCGGTCAGGGTGGCGATCCCGCACATCCGCTGGGTCAGGTTCAGGGCCACGCGCTCGCCGGTCAGCACGGCCCGGGCGGGACCGGTCACCACGGCCAGGGTGTCCCCGGCCTCGAAGCGGTCGCCCTCGGCGGAGACCAGCTCGACGGCCACCGCGGGGTCCGCGGCGGCGAACGTCGCGGCGAAGACCTGCCCGCCGGAGAAGACACCGGCCTCGCGCGCCACGAGCTCGGCCCGGGCGGTGGTGCCGGCGGGGATGAGGTGCTCGGAGGTGATGTCGCCCCAGGGCGCGTCCTCGGCGAGCCCCCGCTCCACGACCTCGGTGATGGCGGCTCGGGTCAGCATGCGGGGATCCTCTCCGGTGGGTCGAACATGTCGATGGAAGTATGTGCACAGGTCAGCGCCGCTTCGACGACCCCATCCGGGGCCGGCTCCAGCCGCCAGAACGTGCGCCGCGCGCGGGCGGGATCGGGCGCCGGGAAGTCCTCCCGGAAGTGGGCGCCCCGGGACTCGGTGCGGTGCAGGGCCGCGGCGGTCACGGCACGGCCCACGGTCAGCAGGTTCCGGTCCTCGACCGCACGGCGGGAGAGACCGGCGGGTGGGCGGAAGCCGGCCAGCCGCCGGGCCAGCGCCTCGAGCCGCGAACGGTCGCGCAGGACGCCGGCGCCCGCCCACATGGCGTCCTGGAACTGCCCGCGGTCGAACGGCACGGTGTCCCCGTCGACCTGCGCAGCCTCTCCGTCGACCGGGTCGGTGTCCTTGTCGAACGGCACGGCGTCCCTGTCGAACGGCGCCGTGCTCCGGGACCGGGCGGCCGCGGTCCCGGACCGACCGGCCGCCGGCAGGATCTCGGTGCGGCCGGGCAGGACGAGGCGCACCGGGGCGTCGTCGGCCGCTCGGCAGGTCCCCGGCGCGTCCGTGCGCAGCGCGTCCGCCTGCAGTGCCTCGGCCACGCGAGCCCCGAAGACGGCGCCCTCCAGCAGCGAGTTGGAGGCCAGCCGGTTGGCGCCGTGCACGCCCGTGGCCGCGCACTCGCCCACGGCGTAGAGCCCCGGGACGGTGGTGCGGCCGAGGCCGTCGGTGGCCACGCCGCCCATCAGGTAGTGGGCCGCCGGGGTGACCGGGACCGGTTCGCGGGACCAGTCGAGGCCGTGGGCCCGCAGGGCGGCGTCGATCGTGGGGAAGCGCCGGGCGAGGAACTCGGCGGTCGTGCCGCCCCCGTGCGGGCCGGGGCCGGACGGGCTCAGCGCGGTGCAGTCGAGCAGGACCGGCAGGCCGTCCTGGGCCAGGGACCGGCGGACGTTCTCGCGGGCCACCACGTCGCGGGGGGCGAGCTCCGCGCGCGGGTGCACGTCCTCGAGGTAGCGCCGGCCCGTGCTGTCCCGCAGCACCGCGCCCTCGCCGCGGACGGCCTCGGAGACCAGGAAGCAGCCCGGGGCGGCGAGGGCGGTCGGGTGGAACTGCACGAACTCCAGGTCCGCCACGGCGGCGCCCGCCCGCAGGGCCGCGGCGATGCCGTCACCGGTGGCCACGGCCGGATTGGTGGTGTGGGGGTAGAGCTGTCCGGCCCCGCCGGTCGCGAGCACCACGGCGTCCGCGGCCAGTTCGTGGAGCCGGTCCCCGGGACCCGCCAGGACGAGGGCCCCGGCCGCGCGGCCGCCTGGGCCGAGCACGAGGTCGACCAGCATGGTGTGCCGCAGGACCGTCAGTCGCCCCGCGGCCTCGGCCGCCAGCGCGGCGGCGAGGAGGGCGCGCTGGATCTCGCGGCCGGTCGCGTCGCCGCCGGCGTGCAGGATCCGGGGCACGGAGTGGGCGCCCTCGAGACCCTCGAGCCAGGGGGAGTCCGGTCCGGCCGCGCGGTCGAGGGCCACACCGCGCGCCACGAGCTCGTCGATGGCGGCCGCCGAGTCGCGCACGAGCACGCGCACGGCGTCGTCGTCGCACGTCCCCGCCCCCGCGGCGAGGGTGTCCTGGACGTGCAGCTCCTCGGAGTCGCGGGGCTGGCCGGCCGGGAGCGCGGCCGTCATGGCCGCGATCCCGCCCTGCGCGCGGGCCGTGCCGGTCTCGTCCAGGGCGTCCTTGCTCAGCAGCGTCACGTCGAGACCGTGGCCCGCGGCGCGCAGGGCCGCGGTGAGGCCGGCGATGCCGCTGCCCACCACGAGCACGCGCGGTGCCGGGTGCGTGCTCACCGCGGCAGCGCCGCCAGCATCCGCTCGAGCGCCACCTCGGCGTCCCGGGCGGTCGCGGCGTCCACGGAGATCCGGTTGATCACGCGCCCGGCCACGAGCTCCTCGAGCACCCACGCGAGGTAGCCGGGGTGGATCCGGTACATCGTGGAGCACGGGCAGATCACCGGGTCCAGGCAGAAGATCGTGTGCTCGGGGTGCTGGTCGGCGAGCCGGTTGACCATGTTGATCTCGGTGCCGATCGCGAAGGTGCTGCCGGGCCCGGCGGCGTCGATTGCCTTGCGGATGTAGTCGGTGGAGCCGTTCTCGTCGGCGGCGTCGACCACGGGCATGGGGCACTCGGGGTGCACGATCACCCGCACGCCGGGGTGCTCGGCGCGGGCCTTGTCGATCTGGGCCACGGTGAAGCGGCGGTGCACGGAGCAGAAGCCGTGCCAGAGGATCACCTCGGCATCCTGCAGGTCCTGCGCGGTGTTCCCGCCGAGGTCCTTGTGGGGGTTCCACATCGGCATCCGCTCGAGCGGGATCCCCATGGCCTTGGCGGTGTTGCGGCCCAGGTGCTGGTCCGGGAAGAACAGCACCCGCCGACCGCGCTCGAAGGCCCACTCCAGGACGGTCGCGGCGTTGGAGGAGGTGCACACGATGCCGCCGTGCCGGCCGCAGAACGCCTTGAGCGCCGCGGAGGAGTTCATGTACGTCACGGGGACCACGGTCTGCCGGCCGTCGTCGTCGGTCTCCCCGAGGACGTCCATGAGCTGCTCCCAGGCCTCCTCGACGGAGTCCTCGTCGGCCATGTCCGCCATGGAGCAGCCGGCGGCGAGGTTGGGCAGGATCACGGACTGGTGCTCGCCGGAGAGGATGTCGGCGGTCTCGGCCATGAAGTGCACGCCGCAGAACACGATCGCCTCGGCCTCCGGCCTGCTCCTGGCGGCGCGGGCCAGCTGGAACGAGTCGCCGAGGAAGTCGGCGTGCTTGACGATCTCGTCCCGCTGGTAGAAGTGCCCGAGCACCACCACGCGCTCGCCGAGGGTCTGCTTGGCGGCGGTGATCCGCCGGTCGAGCTCCTCGGCGGAGGCGTGCTGGTACTCCTCGGGGATCACGGGCTGGGCGGGGGCGCCGGCGGGCACCACGTCGTCCTCGGAGGCCCCGGGGCCGTAGCCGGCGGAGACGGCGGGTGCGAAGTCCCAGGGGTTCGCGGAGAGGTCGGTGCTGCAGGTGCTCGGGGCCGGGGCGGTTCCCGGCAGGCCGGCCGGCTTCCCGGTCAGCAGGTCGATGCGGGTGGCGACGGAGGTCATGTCTGCTCCTGGGTGCTGCGGCCGGCCGGGGTGCGGTCGGCGAGGTCGAGGTCGTGGTTGTAGCGGTAGAGCCGGGGCGGGCGATGACGCGTGCCCTCCAGGCGGGTGCCGGTGTCGAGGACGGCGCCGGACGCGAGCACCTGGCGCCGGAAGTTGGCCGGGTCCAGGGGGGTGCCGAGGATCGCCTCGTGCACCTCACGCAGGGCGGCGAGGGTAAAGGTCTCGCCGAGGAAGGAGTGGGCCACGCGGCTGTAGGTGATCTTGTTGCGCAGCCGGTAGAGGGCGTAGTCCACGATGTCGCTGTGGTCGAACGCCAGCGGCGGCAGCTCGGTGGTGCGCATCCACGTGACGTTGAGGTCGGCGTGGAGGTCGGAGGTCTGGTCGGTGCGGATCGAGGCCCAGTAGACGATCGAGACGACGCGCTCCTCGGCGTTCGCCGAGCGGGTCAGGCCGCCGAAGGCGTAGAGCTGCTCGAGGTAGCCGGGCTGCAGACCGGTGGTGAGCTGCAGGGACCGGGCGGCGGAGGCCTCGAGGTCCTCGTGCGGCTGGAGCGGTCCGCCGGGCAGGGCCCACATCCCCCGGAAGGGGTCGCGGATGCGGCGGACGAGGGGCAGCCAGAGTTCCTTGCCGCCGTCGGGGCCGGTGTCGCGGGCGGCGAAGATGACGGTCGACACCGCCAGTTCCACGTTCTGCGCGGTCATCGTCACCTCCCTCACGTCCAGTGCCTTCTGGTTGCAGCGACTATAACACTGTTCGAGTCGGAGTGACATTAACGAAGCCGTGACCATGGTGCCGCTGACCAGGCCCCATGAAAACGCGGGTTTCGGCGTGTCCACAGGGGTTGCTCCCGCACAGTGGGGGGCGCTTACCATCTGACCCATCCAGCCGGCCCGTCCGGCCGTGGCAGAGCGAAGCGGGGAACTTCATGGTGCGATCCAGCCCAGTCGGCACGGTGGTCGGGGGCGTCGTCCTGGCGGCACTGCTCCTCACGGGATGCGGTCCCGACGACGACGGCGCCGCGGCGTCCCCCTCCAGCACCGCCTCATCGGCTGCGGCGAGCTCATCGGAGCCTGGTCCGGACGCCACTCCCGCCGACTACGTGCCGGCCTCGCTCGACGGGCCCGCGCAGAACGTGCCGAAGCCCGTCATACCGGACCTGGCGAAGGAGGAGTCCCGGGACGGGGCGCAGGCCTTCCTCGACTACTGGTCCGACGCGAAGTGGTACGCCTATCAAACGGGAGATACATCCTATGCACGCGACATCATCAATGATAATTGCGAAGTCTGCTTAGACGAATTGGATGAAATCGAAAAACTTTACGAGTCCAACGCTTGGGCGGTTGATGGGCGCGAAACCATCAAAATGCGCGAAGATGGATTCGTGCAAGCATCAGATGGAATTTATAAGCCGGTAGTTGCGTCAGTATATGACGGGATTAAAATAGTTGACTCCGGAGAAATCGTCCATGAAGAGCCTTCAAAAAATGACTCGGAAGACGTTTTCTTGATCTATATGGACTATGCAGAAGGAGCCTGGACTTATATTACTGCTGCGCCGTTGCCCGGTTCGGAGTCAAAGTGAAACTTTGGCCGATATTTACGATTTCGATAGTGGTGCATTCGCTAGTTCTAACCGTCTCAAGTCCAGTGTTGGCAGATTCCCAAGTCGATGACTTTGACCCATCAAAGCTGGGTGGAGGGCTCGAAATGGAGAGGAGGATGAGTGGTCGAGATGGCTCATCGGCATATGCGAAAGGAAATGAAATACGCTTGAGAGCTGAGCGTGAGGGTGTGGCCATTTCTGTGCCTGGGTCTTTAGATACGCAACCAGAGTTGAAAGCAACCGCCCCGGTTGACTACGACCCGGACGAGGACCCCGCTTTTCAGAAGGCCCTCCGCCAGTACCTGAGCGACCAGGGCGTCGACCGGCCGTTCAACCCGGACACGATCGCGCAGTCGAAGCAGCAGACGTTCGGTCTGCAGAACCCGTGCACCAACCGGAGGGGCGACATCCTCGACGAATGCCTGGCGGAGCGGGACTGCACCACGGCCGACGGTGGGGAGGGCGTCTACATGAACGTCGTCGTCCGGCAGGGGGAGGGACCGAGCACGCCGTGGGGGGAGCCGATGTGCGTGGCGGTCGCCGAGGCGGAGGGCGGCGAGGAGGTCGTGGAGCTGCCGACCTTCACCCTGCAGGACTTCAGGACGCTCGCCGTCGCGCCCGCGGCCAGTGCCGTCCAGCCCGCGCCCGACACGCTGCGGGGCATGCACACCAACGTCTGGGCGGAGGCCCGGCCCCAGCAGTTCAGCACCGAGCTGGGTGGTTTCCCGGTCGAGGTGCGCGCCATGCCGGTCCAGTACGCATGGGACTACGGCGACGGGACCGCGCTCGGGCCGACCGAGCTCAGCGGCGCCCCGCTCGCGGAGGGGGCGTGGGACGTGGAGACCGACACCAGTCACGTCTACACGGAGACGGGTGACTACGCCGTCTCGCTCACCACCTGGTTCTCCGGCGAGTACTCCGTGGCGGGTGGACCATGGCTGCCCGTGGCGGGGCTCAACGACGTCGCGAGCGCGCCGGTGCCGATCAGCGTCTGGCGCTCCACGGTGCGCAACTACGCGGACGACTGCCTCGAGAACCCGCAGGGCACCGGCTGCTGATTTCCGCGCCGGCCGGTACGCCGTCGGATCCTGGTGGGATGATCGCTGCACATGGTTCTCCGGCTCCCGGAGCACCCGGTCAGCGGTCCCGCCGGTGCTCGTGCGCCGGGCGAGGAAAGGGGCGGAACAGTGACGATCTCCGGTCCGTGGGTGCTCCACTTCAGCTGGGGCTGCACCGACGACTACGGCAGGGTGGGCCTCGTGTTCGACCCGGACGGCACCTTCTCGGGCGGGGGGTTCTCCGGCGCCTGGCGGCAGCAGGACGGCACCCTGCTGCTCCGCTTCGCCGACGGTCCCGCGCAGTACGGCGGCACGGTCACCGGCACCGCGGGAGCAGGAGCGATGTCCTCCTTCGACGGCTCGCCGGGCGGCTGCTGGTACCTGGCCAGGCAGGGATCCGCCGGCGGGCCGGGATCCGCGGACAGCAGCGCCGGGCAGCCGGCGGACGTCGCCGGGCGGAGGCTGGACTCCGCGGGGACGGCGCCCGGTGCGCCGGACGGCCCGGGGACGGCGCCCGGTGAGCTGGACGCCGCGGGCAACCGGATCTGATGCGGAGAGGTGGGGAAGCGATGACCACGGACCACGGACACGGGCACCGGCACGGAGCGTTCTGCGGGGTCATCCCGCCGTACGTGCACGAGCAGATGGCGGTGCACGGGGACGAGCAGACCCGCAGGAACGCCCTGGCCGCACTGGCCGTGGACACCACGGTCCGGGCGGAACGGCTGATCGCGGACCTCACTGCGCGGTCCGTCGCGGCGCAGGCGACCGCCCACAGGGAGCGGAAGATCCACTCGGCCGGCAACACCGCGGAGCTCCCGGGGACGCTCGTGCGCTCGGAGGGAGCCCCCGCCAGCGGGGACCCCGCCGTGGACGAGGCGTACGACGGGCTGGGCTCCACGTTCGACCTCCTGCAGGAGGTCTTCGGGCGCAACTCCCTCGACGACGCCGGCATGCCCCTGCTCGGCACGGTGCACTACCAGGAGAAGTACAACAACGCGGCGTGGGACGGCCGGCAGATGATCTTCGGGGACGGCGACGGCCAGTACTTCAACCGCTTCACCGCCGCCGTGGACGTCATCGGGCACGAGCTCGCGCACGGCATCACCACGCACGAGTCCGACCTGCTGTACATGTACCAGTCCGGGGCGCTCAACGAGCACTTCTCCGACGTCATCGGGGCCATGGTCAAGCAGTACGTGGCCGTTCCCCGCCAGACGGCGGCGGACGCCGACTGGATCATCGGTGCAGGCCTGTTCACGAGCGCCGTCAACGGGGTGGGCCTCCGCTCGATGAAGGCACCCGGCACCGCGTTCGACGACGACGTGCTCGGCAAGGACCCGCAGCCGGACCACATGTCCCGCTTCGTGCACACCCTGGACGACAACGGCGGGGTGCACATCAACTCCGGCATCCCGAACCGGGCGTTCTGCCTCGCGGCGACCGGACTGGGCGGCCACAGCTGGGACAGGGCCGGCCGGATCTGGTACGCCGCGATGCGTGATCCCGAGCTGCGGCGCCTGCGGTGGGTCGCGCAGTTCAAGGACTTCGCGGGCCTCACGATCGAGCACGCCGCCGCCCTGTTCGGACCCGCGGAGCAGGCCGTGGTGGCGGACGCCTGGCAGCAGGTGGGGGTTGCGCCCGAGGCGACCCGGTCCGTGGGCGCCCTCGCGGACGAGTGGGTGCTCCAGTACAGCTGGGGCTGCACGGACTCCTCCTCGCGGGTGCATCTGACCTTCCACGACAACGGCTCGTTCACCGGAGAGCTGTCCGGCCAGTGGCACCAGCAGGACGGCACCCTGCTCCTGTCCTTCGACGCCGGTGCGGCCCGGTACGCCGGCACCCTGGTGGGCGACGTCGCCACGGGCGCCATGACCACGTTCGACGGAGCGGACGGGTGCTGGCGCCTGACCCGGAAGGGCGCCGCGGGTATAGTCGGGAACTGATTCCTCACCGGCCCCGCCGGTCCCCGCGCGGGCCCGGTCTTGGCCATCCGCGTCCGACGGAGGGACGGTGCCGTCCATGGCGAGAGTCAGCTACCGCCTCGAGGGAGGCCTCGCGTACTTCCCCGGCCTGGCCGTGGAGCGGAGCTTCGAGACCGAGTCCCTGCCCCGGGCGCAGCAGGACGCGCTCCTCGACCTCTTCGAGACCGTCCTGGCGCACCGGCTGGGATCGACCGCCCCGACGACCCGTCAGGGAGCGGCCGACCAGCAGTCCTACGTGATCGAGGTCCAGGAGAGCTCCGGCGTCCGGCGCCTCGTGGTGAGCGAGTTCGACCAGGACCCGGCGGCGCAGGAGCTCGTGGCGCGGCTGCGCGACTTCGCCGACCGGTGCGAGCCCGGCGGGGGTCAGTGAGGCGGACCCGGAGCGGCACCCGCAGGACGGCACGGCACGGATCGCCGGACCGCCCGGAGGTCATCCGGGGACATTCCCGTCGCCGACATGCGCCTGGGGTGCGGCGTTAGCCCCCGCAAAGACATCGCCCCTTATCAGAGGGGTCTTGCGTGGCTACAATCGGCCGGACTTCACCGCCGCGCCCACCGCCAGGAGTCCCAGATGTCCCACCGATCGCGTGCTCGTTCCGTCACCCTGCTCACGGCGGCCGCTCTGGTCGTGTCGGGGGGCCCGGCCCTCGCGGTCGGGCCTCCGCGGGTGCTGCAGCAGCCCGGTGCTCCTCCCGTGGTGCCTGCCGCCGAGCAGGTGGCGGCCACGGCCGAGACCTACCCGGAGGCGGACACGAACGTCTACACCGTCTCGGTCACCCGCAACGGAGTTCCCGAGGAGCGCGACAGCTTCGCCCCGGACGTGCAGGAGGTGGTCGACGCCGCGCTGGACGACCTGAAGTCCCTGGGCTCCCCTCCCGAGGCTCCTCTGCTCGTCCTCAACCCCTTCGGCACCAACACCACCGGCGTGCACGCCCAGTTCGAGACCGAGGGCAGCGGCACCCTGACGTACACCGTCAGCTCTCCCGGCACCGAGGACTTCACGCGCGTCGCCAAGGACCACGACCCGAGCGCCGCGTCGTTCGAGGGGCAGCTCATCGGGGTGGTCCCGGGCGCCGAGAACACCGTGACCACCACCTGGCAGCCCGACGACGGCGGGCCCACGGAGTTCTCGTTCACCATGACCGCTCCGCCGAGCGCGTCGGGCGACCGCACGACCCTCGACCGGACCGTGGTGGGGAACGCCGAGGAGCTCACCGACGGGCTGTTCGCGGTCATGGGGCTGAGGCGCCACATCGACTACACCCTGCTCTACGACAACGCGGGGGTGCTGCGCGCCGAGTTCGACCTCGACGGCTACCGCACGGACCGGCTGGAGTTCTACGGCGACACCATGGTGACCACCGTCGGGACGGACAAGGTCGCCCGGATCGACGGCCTGGGCCGGGTCGTGGCCACGCACGTCCTGGCGGGCTTCGAGATGCACCACGACTTCGACGTCACCGACGACGGCAAGCTCGTGATCCTGGCGACGGAGACCGCCAAGGGCAGTGTGGAGGACGTCCTGGTGTCCCTGGACCTCGAGACCGGGACCTACGAGAAGACGGTCGACTTCACGGAGCTCCTCGCCGATTACAAGTCCCGCACCCAGCCCTACGGCCCGGGGTTCTACGGTCCGGGCGAGGTGGACGACTGGCTGCACCTGAACTCGGTCGACTGGTCCCCGGACGGCGACTCCGTGATCGTCAGCGCGCGCGAGAACTCCGCGATCCTGAAGGTCGACGACGTCCACGGGAACCCCACGGCCGACTACATCATCGGCCAGCGCGAGGTCTGGGCCGGCACCGGGGCCGAGGACCTGCTCCTCGAGAAGACGGGGGACTTCCCCGACACCGGTGGGCAGCACTCGGTGGTGCGCCACGACGACGCGGCGCTGGCGGACGGCCAGTACTACCTCACGATGTTCGACAACTCGTTCTGGAGCATGAGAAGCCGTCCGGACTACACGGCCCCTGTGCCCGTCGGGACTTCCCCGGTGCCCACGGCGGACCCCTCCCTCCGCTCGGAGTACCGGAAGTACCTCGTCGACGAGAACGCCGGGACCTACAGCGAGGTCGAGACCGTCCCCGTGCCCTACTCCGCGATCGTCAGCAACGTGCAGGACCTCGGCGGTCCGCTGGTGGTCAACAGCGGCCAGGCCCTGACGTTCGCCGAGTACGACGCTCAGCGCCAGGTCATCGCCCGCTTCGACTACGCCCTCGCGGGGACGACCGAGGACGACTTCGCCTACCGGGTGCTGAAGTACGGGTTCGACGACTTCTGGTTCGCCGCGCCCTGAGCCGGCGCGCTCGCGCCGGCGGGCACGGACGGCACCACCGGCACCACCGAGCCACCGCCCAGGAAGCCTGCTTCAGCTCGTGTTCAGCAGGAGGTGGTTGGCTGAGCAGCGCGAGGGGGCATCCCCGGGACACAGGGAGAAGCTGACGGTCCCGGTCGAGGGTTGGAGAGCCGCGACCGGGACCCGTCCCGGAGGCCGGACCCCGTGCGCGTCCGAGGAGTTCGCGCGCGGGGCCCGGACCCTCCGCGACGCCTCATTCCTGCCCCATGGACTCCGCCCACTCGGCGACCCGGGCACTGCTCTGCTCCTCGGAGAGGTCCTCGACCCGGGTCATGACCGACCAGCGGACGCCGAACGGGTCACGGATGCTGCCGTAGCGGTCGCCGGAGACGAACGTGCTGACGGGTTCGCGCACGGTGGCGCCGGCGGCGACGGCACGCGCCACCACGTCATCGACGTCCGGGACGTAGAGGCCCAGCGAATAGCAGTCGTCGTCGCCCGCGGGCGGGGCCACGAGGTGGAAGTCGGGGTTCACCTCGCCCAGCTGGAGCCGTCCGTCGCCGAGATCGATGGTCGCGTGCACGACGACGGGGGTCCCGTCCGGCCCGGGCATGTCGGTGCGGTCGACGAGGGCGGCCCCGAAGGTGCGGGTGTAGAAGTCGAGCGCCGCGGCCGCGTCGACCACCGCGATGAACGGGGTCAGGGACGTGAACCCCCGGGGCGTCCCGTCGGTGGTGTGTGCTCCGGTGACCCCACGGAGGTTCTGCTCTGTGCTCATGCTCCGAGCCTAGGCAGCCGGTGCCGGCCGGTCTTGAAGATTCCCGCCACCCTCGGGTGGTTACGCTCGTGCCATGAGCGAGCCGCCCACCACGCGGGGCCACCTCACCCCGGGACCGCACGCCACGGTCGTGCGCCTGCCCGCGCCCGACGACGTCGCCCACCTCGTCCGGCAGCTGTGGATCCCCGAGTGGGACCTGCCGGCGGGGGAGCGGGCCGAGCAGCTGGTGCTGGGCTATCCGGCGAGCAACGTGGTGGTCGAACCGGACGGGGTGGCGCTGCACGGGCCCACGAGCCGTGCGTCCACCCGGGGGCTCACCGGCCGGGGCTGGGCGGTCGGCGCGCTGCTGCGCCCGGCGGGGGTCCTGCTGTTCACGGAGCACCCGGCGGACCTGCTCGACGGGTCCGCGCCCGTCAGTGCGCCCGGGCTGCGCTCCGCCGTCGCGGAGGCCATGGCGGGGGTCGGCCCGGCCGGGCGGCGGGCGCGTCCGGCGGATCCGCTCGGCGGAACGGAGTCCGGCAGCGCGCCCGGGCTGCGCGCTGCCGCCGCAGGGGCTGTCGCTGGTGCCGATCCGGCCGGCCGGCATCTGCGGGCGGCGTCCCTGCTCGCGGACCACGTCCGGACGCTGGCGGCGGGGGTGCCCCCGGCCGTGGCGCGGGACGGCGCCCTGGCCAATCGCATGGTCGACCTCCTCGAGGCGGGGACCGTCGCGCGGAGCCCGGCCGACCTGGCCCGGCAGCTGCACGTGTCCGAGCGCTCGCTGCAGCGGCTCGCGGCCCGGTTCGTGGGGATGCCGCCCCAGCTGCTGCTCCGTCGTCGTCGGCTCCAGGAGGCGGCCGAGCGGATGCGCGCGGACCCGGCCGCGGACCTCGGGGCGCTCGCCGCGGAGCTGGGCTTCGCGGACCAGTCCCACCTCACCCGGGAGTTCCGGTCGGTGCTGGGTGCCACTCCGCGCGGCTACGGCCGCGCCCGGTCCGGCCGGGAGGGCGGATGAGGAGTCCGGGGACCCGGGGCGTGGGTCAGGCGACCGTGCCGGGGCGGCCGTTCTTCGCCACCACGCGCTCGCCGGCGCGCTGCCAGGCCGTCATGCCACCGCGGAGGCTGGCCGCCTGGTAGCCGGCCGTGGCCAGCCGGCGGGCGGCGTTCGCCGAGCGGGCGCCGGATCGGCAGACCGTCACGACCGGCCGGTCCTTGGACAGCTCGCGCTGCCGGGTGCCGAGGGCGTCCAGCGGGATGTGCCGGGCGGCCGGGGCGTGACCCGCGCGGTACTCCTGGGTGGTGCGGACGTCGACGAGCACGGCCCCGCCGTCCAGGAGCTCCCGGGCGCGTGCCACGTCCACGGTCTCGTAGGTGCTGCCGAAGAGTCGGCCGAGAAAACCCATGGCTCAGTTCTCCTTCGCGGTGGTCGAGAGGTTCGTGCCGCACCGGGCGGGACACGTAGGCCTATTATACCCCAGGGGGTATACCTCCCACCAGCTGTGAGGAACGAGACAGCCGGAGTGCAAATAACTCCGGGGGATCTCCTGTTGACACGGAAAGAACCAGTTCCCTGATGAAAGGCCTCCCCGTGCCGCACTCCACCCTGACCACCCCCGTCACCCTCGGCTCCCTCGAGCTGCCGAACCGCCTGGTCATGGCGCCGCTCACCCGGATGCGCTCCGGCCGGGACGGCGTCCCCGGCGAGCTCAACGTGGAGCACTACACCCAGCGCGCCTCGATGGGCCTCATCGTCACCGAGGGCACGTACCCCGACGTGGTGGGGCAGGGCTTCGCCTACCAGCCCGGCATCGAGACGCCCGAGCAGGTCGAGGGCTGGCGCCGGGTGGCCGAGAGCGTGCACGCCGCCGACGGCCGCCTGTTCATGCAGGTCATGCACGCCGGGCGCGTCACGCACCCGGACATCAACGGCGGCTCCCAGCCGGTGGCCCCGAGTGCTCTCGCGATCGAGGGGAAGACGCACACCTACCAGGGCAAGGCCGACTACCCCGTGCCGCACGCGCTGACCGCCGAGGAGCTGCCGGGCGTGGTGGAGTCCTTCGTCCGGGCCTCTCGCAACGCGATCGAGGCGGGCCTGGACGGTGTGGAGATCCACGGCGCGAACGGCTACCTGCTGCACGAGTTCCTCGCGCCGGGCGCCAACCAGCGCACCGACGAGTACGGCGGCTCCCCCGAGAACCGCGCCCGCTTCGTGGTCGAGCTGGTCCGGGCCGTGGCCGAGGCCGTCGGTGCGGAGAAGGTCGGTCTGCGGATCTCGCCCGAGCACAACATCCAGGACGCCTGGGAGACGGACCACGAGGACGTCCGGGCCACGTACGCCGCTCTCGTCGACGGCATCGGGGACCTCGGCCTCGCCTACCTCTCCGTGCTGCACAAGGAGCCGGCGGGGGAGTTCGTCCAGGGGCTGCGCACCCGCTTCGGCGGCGCCTTCCTGGCCAACAGCGGCTTCAGCGACGTCCCGACCACCCGGGAGGAGAGCGTGCAGCTGATCGAGGAGGGGGTGGCGGACGGCGTCGTCGTCGGGCGCCCGGCGATCGCGAACCCGGACCTGGCGCGGCGCTGGGCGGAGGGTCTGCCGGAGAACGTGCCGGACCCGCGGACCTTCTACACGCAGAGCGCCGAGGGCTACACGGACTACCCGTTCGCGCAGGCCTGAGCCACTCCCCGCGTCCCGCCCGGCCCTGCCGGGCGGGACGCGGGGACCCTCGACGGTGGTCCGGATCACGTCTTAGCGTGTCGGAACCGGTTGGGACCATGAACCATGGCCGCCACCGCCGTTCCGCCGCGAAGCCTGGAGGACGCCCTCCGGGAGGAGACGGACCTGGCCGAGATCGGCGAGGAGTTCTCCGCCGGCGTGCGGGCGCTGGTCGAGGAGTCCCGCGCGGAGGCCCGGGCCGCGGGGCGCCAGTACCGGCTGCTCCACCGGCTCTGGCAGCTGCAGGAGGAGGCCCGGGAGCAGCGCTGGATGGTGGAGGCGCTCTGGATGCGCCCCGAGGCGGACCGGCTGGGCCCGCACTCCCTCGAGCCCGCTGAGCAGACGGTGCGGGACGTGGCCGATGAGGTCGGTCCGGCCCTCCGGCTCCCCGCGGGCACCGCGCTGCGCCGTGTCGAGGACGCCGTGCTGCTCGCGGAGTCCCTGCCCGAGGTCCTCGAGGCGCTTGAGCAGGGCCAGGTGGGCTTCCGGCAGGCGGGAGTGCTCGTCGAGCTGTGGCGCGAGCTGGTGTGGGACGCCGCCGGTCTCCCGCCGGAGCGGCGGGCGCCGGTCCAGGCCGTCCAGCGGATCGTCGACGAGCTGCTCCTCCGGGCCCCCGGCAGCACCGTGGCCCAGCTGCGCGCCCTCGCCCGCCGACGCCGCGCAGGTCTGCTGCGGGAGACCGAGGAGCAGCGCCACCGGCTGGCGCTGCGGGACCGGCGCGTGTGGGTCGAACCCCGGGAGGACGGCATGGCACAGCTGTGCGCCCTCCTGGACGCGGCCACCGCGCACGCCATCCAGGACCGCCTCGACACGCTGGTCGACCGGGCGGTCACCGCGGTCCCGCCCGAGGTCCTCCCCTCGCAGGTCCTGGCCACGGCATCGCCCGCGTCGTCCGCCGCGGGCGCCCCGGACGGCGGACCGTCGGATCCCGCCGTCGGGGCTCCGGAGCGCCGCACGGTGCTCCAGCTGCGCGCCGACGTGCTGGCGGACCTCCTGCTCGACGGCGAGCCCGCTGACCTGCCCGACCGTCTTCGCGGCATCCGCGGGCACGTGACGGTCACCGTGCCCGCTCTCGCGCTCCTCGAGAACGCCGGGACGCTGCCCCCCGGTTCCATCGAGGGCCTGCCGCGCACTCCCCGCTGTGCGGAGCTGGAGGGCTACGGGCCCATCCCGGTCGGTCTGGCGGAGCGGATCGCGGCGCGCGCGCCCTCCTGGTCACGGATCCTCACCCATCCCGTCACGGGGACCGTCCTGGACCGGGACCGCAGCACCTATGCCGTGCCCGCCGATCTCAAGCACCGGCTGCGAGCCAGGGACGGCACGTGCCGCTTCCCGGGCTGTCGACGCCGGGCGTCGCGGTGCGACCTCGACCACACCGTCGCCTGGGCGGACGGCGGTCGGACCTCGGCGGACAACCTCGCACACCTGTGCCGGCACCACCACCTGCTCAAGCACCGGGACGGTCCGCTCGGCCGGTGGCGGGTGGAGCACGTGGCCCCCGAGCGCCTCGTCCCCGAGCTGCTGGAGCCAGGGTGCCTGGAGTCCGGCCACCCGCGGCTCTGGCCGGCAGGGCCTGCCCCCAAGGACTCCGGGGACGAGAGCCTGCTGCACGACCACGGGGTGCTGGAGTGGACCTCGCCTGCAGGGCAGATCCATCGGACCTATCCGCAGGAGCACCACCATCCGGTCCCGGAGCGCGCACCGTACTTCCTCGCAGTCCCCGCGCCGCACGGTGCCCCGCGCTCCGCTTCTCGGCCTGGTCCGGCCGACGACCCACCGCCGTTCTGACATCCTGGAGGCGGGGCCCGGCCCCTGGACCCTGGACCCCGGTGAGACGGAGGAGCTGCCCGTGACCACCCCGTCGCCCAGCGAGGTGCGCTCGGTGCTGCTCGACCTGGTCCGCCGCCGCGGGGCCGGGAAGACCGTGTGTCCTTCCGAGGCCGCCCGCGCTCTGGCCGCCGAGGGCTGGCGGGACCTGATGGAGGACGTGCGTCAGGAGGCGTACCGGATGGCCGACGACGGGCTCGTGGACATCACCCAGCAGGGCCGCGTGGTCGACGGCCGGACAGCCCGCGGGCCGATCCGCGTCCGACTCCGCTGAGCCGGGCGCGCGCCCCCGGGTAGCGTGGGGGTCATGACGTCCCCACCCATCAGCGCCCTCCTCGGGTCCGCGGCCCGGGCGCCGTTCGTCCTGCTCAAGCAGTTCCGGCCCCAGCGGCCCATCCACTCGGAGGGCGTCGGGCTCGAGGGCGTCCTGATCCGCACGGGCGGCGGCACCAGTGGCATCCACTGGATCGACGACGCCGGGGAGGATCCCGTGCGGGCCCGTTTCTCCCGCTCGATCGGCTTCCCGCAGGGGTGGCCGGACATCCTGGGCCTCGCCCTGCGCTGCCCCGTCCCGCCCTCCGGGCAGATGGAGGGCCGCAGCGACGGCCGGGCCGACATCCTCCTCGCGACCGCCGGCGGGGGGCGGTTCTCCCGCTTCGTCCCGACCTTCCACCGGCACGTGCCGGACAGCGCGTTCGCCTCCTTCATGCCCTACCGGGGTCTCGGCGGTCCGGTGCTGGTCGCCGCCCACCCCGAGCCGCGCACGGAGCGCCTGCCGGCCCGCCCCGACCTCTTCCGGGCGTCGGTCGCCGCCGAGCCCTGGGTTCTCGGTCTGCACTGGGCCACACCGCTCGGGCCGTGGCAGCGCTTCGGGACGGTCGAGCTCGGTCCCGGCGCGCCGTTCGGGGACGACGAACGGTTCGACCCCCTGCTCAACGTCCCCACGGGCGCCGAGAACTACGGGTGGACCTACCGGCTGCGGGAACCGTCCTACACCCTGGCCCGCGCCCCGCGGAGGCCGCTGGGCCGGGCGTAGAATCGGCCCATGGCACTGAGACTGAGCCCGGCGCCCACCACCGCGACCGTCCGGCGTCACGCCGTGGTGGAGTCGCCCATCGGCCCGCTGGCTCTCGTCGAGGAGGCGGGGGCGCTCGTGGCGCTCTCCGTCGAGGGCGCACGCCAGGGACCGGTCCCCACCTCCTTCGGGGCGCGCGACGACAGCCTCCTCCCGCACGTCCGCGAGCAGCTGGGCGAGTACTTCGCGGGACGGCTGCAGGAGTTCGACGCCGACGTCGTCCTCCACGGGACGCCGTTCCAGGTGCGCGTGTGGAACGCCCTCGCGCAGATCCCGTACGGCACGACCGGCACCTACGGGCAGGTGGCCCGCGCCGTCGGGGCACCCCGGGCGGCCCAGGCGGTCGGGGCGGCCAACGGCCGCAACCCCGTCAGCCTGCTGGTCCCGTGCCACCGGATCATCGGCGCCAACGGGCGGCTGACCGGCTACGCCGGCGGCATGGAACGCAAGGAGTACCTGCTGCGCCTCGAGGGCGCGCTGCTCTGAATCCGCACCGCTGACGCGCCACCAGGAGGACCCATGACCCGCCTCGACGACCTCGCCACCGCCAATCTCACCAAGGCGCGTGCCTCCGGCGCCGGGCGCAGAGCGGAGCTCGTGGTCCACGACGGCGTGCTGCGGCAGACGATGATGGCGCTGTGCGCCGGCAAGGAGCTCGCCGAGCACGTCTCCCCGCCCGCCGCCACCCTCCAGCTGCTGCGCGGCCGGGTCCGGGTGCTCAAGCGCGGCCAGCTCGCCGAGGAGCTCACGGCAGGGGAGCTGCTGTCCCTCACCGACTCCCGCCACTCGGTGGAGGCGCTGGAGGACTCGGTGTTCCTGCTGACCACCGTCTCCCGGCCGTCGGACGGCTACGACCCCCGGGTGGCGTGACCCGCGGGCTCCGGCTCAGAACGCGTAGCGGACGTCGCAGTACGGCAGCTTCTCGTGGAGCAGGTCCAGGAACTGCTCCAGGTACCGCTGCTTGTCCCGGAACCGGTACCGCACGTTGAGGGCCCCGTTCTGGGAGCGCTTGGTCTCCTGGAGGTCCGGGCGCCACAGCACCTCCTCGGCCTTGGGGTGCCACTGCGTGTTGACCTCGTGGAGCTGGGCGTTGTGGGTCAGGAAGATGACCTCCGAGGCCAGCTGGTCCTTGGCCGCCGCGCTGAGACCGTCGTCGAGCTGCTCGAAGAGCTCGGCCCAGTCCTCCAGCCACGTGTCCGTGACGATCACCGGCGAGAAGTTCACGTGCACCTCGTAGCCGGCCGCCACGAAGTCGTCGATGGCGGCGATCCGCTCCGGCACCGGCGTGGTCCGGATGTCCGTGAGCTTGGCCAGGTGCGCCGGCATCAGCGAGAACCGCACCCGGGTCCGTCCCTGCGGGTCCCAGTCCAGCAGCTCCCGGTTGACGTACTTCGTGGCGAAGGACGCCTTGGCCGTGGGGTGGCGGCGGAACAGGTCCACGAGGTCCTGCACGTTGTCGCTGAGCAGGGCGTCCACCGAGCAGTCGCTGTTCTCCCCGAGGTCGTAGACCCACGCGTCCGGGTCGCACTGGTTGGGCTCCGGCTTGGTGCCCTGCCGGCCGATGTGCCGGTCCAGGTAGCCGGTGATCTGCTCGATGTTGGCGAAGACCGTCACCGGGTTGCTGTAGCCCTTCCGGCGCGGGACGTAGCAGTAGGCGCACGCCATGGCGCACCCGTTGGCCGTGGACGGCGCGATGAAGTCCGCCGACCGGCCGTTGGGCCGCGCCGCCAGCGACTTCTTGACCCCCAGCACCAGGGCCTCGCGCTTGATCCGCACCCACCGCCGCGCGTTGGTCTCGTCCCCGTGCAGCTCCGGGATCTGCCAGTGGCTCGGGACCTCCACCAGGGTGGCGTCCGGCCACCGTTCGAGGACCTGCCGCCCCCGGGGCAGCTCGGCGGCGGCCGGTTCGTAGTAGATGCGGGTGATGTCGACCATGGACGGTTCCGGGGGCATGCGGACGAGTCTAGGAACCGCCACCGACAGCGGGCTCGCGGAGTCCTCCCCGGGAATGGACAGTGGACTTCACACCTGATGGCCGACAGGATGGCACCAAAGTGCGACCGCAACGACCACTCCGGCAGCAGCGACCACGAGGGAGTTCCTCCATGAGATCCGTATGGCTCGACACGTACGAGGTGCCGTCCACCGCGACGGACCGGTTCGTCCCCGGCGCGCACTACGACACGGTGGTCGCAGGTGCCGGGCTGACCGGGCTGACCACCGCGGTGCTGCTGGCGCGTGCGGGCCAGCGGGTCGCCGTGCTCGAGGCGCGTTCCGTCGGGGCCGTCACCACGGGCAACACCACGGCGAAGCTGTCCCTGCTGCAGGGCACCACGCTCTCCCAGATCCACCGGCACCAGTCGGACGAGGTGCTGCGTGCCTACGCGGACGGGAACCGCGAGGGGATGGACTGGCTGGTCCGGTTCCTCGAGGAGCGCGGGGTCCCGTTCCAGCGCCGCGACGCCTACACCTACGCCACGACCTCGAAGGGCGCCTCCGCGCTGCGCAAGGAGCTCGAGGCCGCCCGCATCGCCGGGCTGCACATGAACTGGACCCGGGACACCGGCCTCCCCTACAAGGTCTCCGGGGCCATCACGATGCCGGACCAGGTCCAGTTCCACCCGATGGAGGTGCTCGGCGCCCTCGTCGCCGAGCTGAAGGAGCACGGCGGCACGCTCGTGGAAGGGGTCCGGGTCACCGGGGCCGGTGTCCGCTCACCCCTCTCGGTGCAGACCTCGCACGGCCCGGTGCGGGCCGACCGGCTCGTGCTCGCCACGGGCACCCCGGTCCTGGACCGCGGCGGGTACTTCGCGAAGCTCTCCCCGAACCGCTCCTACGCCCTGACCTACCGGGTCCCCGGGGCGCCGGGGTCCGTCCCGGAGGGCATGTACATCACCGCGGACAGCCCGACCCGCACGCTGCGCACCGTGCCGGTCGGCGGGGAGGAGCTGCTCCTGGTGGGCGGCAACGACCACGTGGTGGGACGGTCCGCCTCCCCGCAGGCGGCCGTGGACGACCTCGAGTCCTGGACGCAGCGCTGGTTCCCGGGGGCCGAGCGCACGCACGTGTGGGCGGCCCAGGACTACGAGTCGGTCAACCTCATCCCCTTCATCGGCACCCTGCCCCGCGGCGGCGGCAACATCTATCTCGCCACCGGCTACAACAAGTGGGGGATGAGCAACGCCGTCGCCGCCGCGATCGCGCTGAACGCCGAGATCCTCGGCGGCAGCGTGCCGTGGGCCGAGACGCTGGGCCGGCGCGTGACCTCGCCGTCGGACATCCTGACCGCCCTGCGCGTCAACGCGGGGGTGGGCCTCAACGCGCCCAAGGACTGGCTCAGGGCCGAGCTCAAGGAGCTGCCGGCCGGGGCGCCCGCGGAGGGGCAGGGCGTCGTCGGACGCGAGCACGGCCGCCCCGTGGCCGTGTCCACCGTCGACGGCACCACCTGCAAGGTCTCCGGCGTCTGCACGCACCTCGGCGGCGTGCTGCGCTGGAACGACGCCGAACGCTCGTGGGACTGCCCCCTGCACGGCTCCCGCTTCGCCGCCGACGGCTCCCTGCTCGAGGGCCCTGCCGTGAAGGACCTGCCTCGGGCCAGGCGCTGAGCCCGGTCCCGGACACGGCGGCGGCCCCCACCCGCAGAGGGGTGGGGGCCGCCGCGGCGTCCGGGGACGCGCTGTCCCGGGGACCTACTTCTTGGAGGAGGTCTCCTCGAGCTTCAGCGCGACGCCGATCGCGAAGAAGGTCGGCGTCCACTCGCCCACGAACAGGCCCCAGCGGTCGGCCTGGGGCTTGGACTTGCTCTTGCCGAGGCTGGCCGCCCAGGAGAGGACGGACAGGCCGATGGAGGCGAAGCCCGCCGCGTAGGCGTGCTCGCTGCGGACACCAAGGTTCTGGATCGTGCTGATCATGGACGTACCTCTTTCCTGTGGTGGTCACCGTGAACGGTGAACTCCTCGAGCGGTGTCCGCCCAGTCTCACACGAAACGGAGCAATACGAAAGCAGGCTGACTATAAAGTTGGCCAGGTGCGTCGCCGGCCGATGTGGGCGGATGTGGGGTCGTCCGAACGGCCATTAACGGATGCAAAAAACTGTTTCCTCATGCAAACTGATCCATACCCGACCCGGTGGTGACCACCGCGGCGGGGTGGACGTCGAACCGGTCGGGGGGCCGGTGGCGTCATCGACCCGGAGCGAAGGAGCTTCCGGGCCGGGCCGATCATTCCTGGGGGGAAACATGTTGCCATCCGTCGTGGGTGCTCTGCTGAGCACCGTCGTCCTCGTCTACGTCCTGTCGAACGCCGCCTACACGCGGCACAAGCGGTTCATCGCCGGGGCCAGGTCGCTGCGCCAGGCCATCGTCGCCGTGTACGCGGTGCTGCTGGTGCTCAACCTGTGGTGCGCCACGATCATGCCCGTGACCCTGGTCTGCGACGCGATCGCGGTGGCCACCCTGGTCGCCACCGGGGTCTTCGGCTTCGTCATCGCCGAGCGGCGGATCCCCGCCACCACCGTGGTCGAGCGCCGGAAGGTGCTGGCCGTGGGGGCGCACCCGGACGACCTCGAGCTCGCCTGCGGGGCAACCCTGGCCAAGCTGGTCGACACCGGCCACGAGGTCCGCGGCCTGGTGATGAGCTCCGGCGAGGTCGGAGGCAACGCCGGGCTGCGACCGGCCGAGGCCCAGCGCGGCGCCTCGTTCCTGGGGCTGACGGGTCTGCGGGTGCACGAGTTCCCGGACACGAAGCTCGAGACGGTCACCAACGACATGGTCCGGGCCATCGAGGCCGCGATCCGGGAGTTCGAGCCGGACGTGATCTTCACCCACTCGGCCCACGACCAGCACCAGGACCACTACGCGGTGCACCAGGCCACCCTGCGCGCCGCCCGGGCCCACCACTCGATCCTGTGCTTCGAGTCCCCGTCGGTGACCCGCGACTTCGACCCGTCCGTGTTCGTGGACATCGACGGCTACGTCGACGTCAAGGTCGAGGCCGTGCTCTCCCACCGGGACCAGGCCGGCAAGCCCTACATGACCCCCGGGCGGGTGCGCGGGATGGCCGCCTTCCGCGGGGCGCAGGCGAAGAACACCAACGCGGAGGCCTTCGAGCCGGTCCGCCTGCTCGGCTCCGCGATCGGCGACCTCTAGCCCCCGGGGCGCCGGGCGGCCGGGCGCCCCGGGGCGTTCCCGCGGACGCCCGGCGCCCGGCCGCGGTCCGGCCGGTGCCGCCGCTCAGACGGGCCCGGAGCTGCCGGCCGGGTACTCGAGCAGCGGGACCCGGCCGTCCTCGAAGGCGGCCAGCACCTCGTCGACGATGCGCCACCCCTGCTCCGCCGCGTCCCCGCGGACGCCGAAGGTGTGGTCGCCCTCGAGGACGCCCCGCAGCACGCTGCCGTAGGCGGTCAGGCCCGGCCTGGCCATCCCGGACGAGAGCGTCACCCGGGTCATGCCCCGGGAGTCGAAGGGCCCGCCCACGTTCAGCTCCAGGGTCAGCTGCTCCTCCTCGAGGCCCATGCGCAGGACGTCCGGCGCGACGTCCCCCGAGCGGGGCAGCTGCTCGTAGTCGTGCGGCGGGCGGCGGAACGTGATGGCGATCTCCTGGCGGGGGTTGCCGATCGCCTTGCCCGAGCGCAGGGTGACGGGCACGCCGTTCCAGCGCCACGTGTCGACCTCGAGGACCACCTGCGCGAACGTCTCCGTCCCGCGCTCCGGGTCCACGCCGTCCTCGGCCGTGTAGTCGGGCAGCTCACGGCCGTCCACGCTGCCGGCGGTGTAGCGGCCCCGGGTCGCGGCGCCCGCCGCGTCGCCCTGCCAGAGCTTCGTGGCCCGCAGGACGTGGCTGGTCAGCGTGGGGATCTCCACCTGGTCGAAGGAGGAGGGCGGTTCCATCATGACGAGGGCCATGACCTGCAGCAGGTGGGACTGGATCATGTCCCGCAGCGCTCCCGTGGCCTCGTAGAAGCCCGCGCGGCCCTCCAGGCCCAGGGTCTCGTCGAAGACGATCTCCACGGACTCCACGTGCTCCCGGCTCATGAGCGGCTCCAGCAGCCGGTTGGCGAAGCGCAGCCCCACGAAGTTGAGCACCGCCGGCATGCCCAGGAAGTGGTCCACCCGGAAGGTCCGCTCCTCGGGGACGAGCCGGCCCACGAGCCGGTTCAGCTCCCGCGCGGTCCGCGTGTCGGAGCCGATCGGCTTCTCGAGGGCCAGCACCAGGTCCTCCGGCAGGTCCAGCCCGGCCATGACCTCGCACGCCTGCGCGGTCACCGCGGGAGGCAGGGCGAAGTACAGGCAGACGGGGCCCTCGACGTCGTCGAGCAGCCGCTCGAGGTCCCCGGCGTCGGTGACGTCGCCCGCCACGTAGCGGGCGGTCTCCCGGGTGTGCGCGGCGGCGGGCCCGCTCGCGCCGACGGAGTCGAAGGCCTCGGCCACGACCTGTGCCCAGTCCTCCGCGGGTTCCCGCGAGGAGCCGACCACGTCGATGCGCAGCTCCGGGGCCGAGCTCAGGAGCGTGCCCAGGCCCGGCAGGAGCAGGCGGGACGTGAGGTCGCCGGTGGCGCCGAAGATGATCAGGGTCCTGATGCTTGTCATGCCAGCACGGTACCCCGGGCCAGGGGGGCGCACACCCGCGCGCCCCCCTGGCCTGCGCCGACCGGACGCCCGGCCGCGGCTGGTTGAATGGGCGGATGAACGACGACGCGAACCGGCCCCGGTCCACCCCTCTGGAGGACTACGCGCTCCTGTCCGACCTGCACACCGGGCCGCTCGTGTCCCGGGACGGCAGCGTCGACTGGCTGTGCTTCCCCCGCTTCGACTCCCCGTCGGTCTTCGCGGCCCTGCTGGGCACGCCCGAGGACGGACGCTGGAAGCTCTCCGCCGTCGACGGCGTGGTCACGTCGCGCCGCTACCTGCCCCGCACCTTCGTGCTGGAGACGACGTGGCGCACCCCCACCGGGACCGTCGTGGTGACCGACTTCCTGCCCCCGGCGGCCGCCGGCGACGACCACCCCGACCACGCCGACCTCGTGCGGCGGGTCGAGTGCGTCTCGGGGACGGTCGAGGTGGAGCACGACCTGAGGATCCGCTTCGACTACGGGCGCGCCGTGCCCTGGACGCGGCGAGTCGACATCGACGGCAACGGCACCTGCGGGCAGCTCTCCATCGCCGGCCCCGACGCCCTGCTCCTGACCGGGCCGATGCTGCACCCCGAGGACTTCCCCCGCGTCGAGCCGCTCGAGGACGCCGCCCCGGACGCGGCCCCAGCCGCCGCCCCGGAGCAGCCCGGGGACCTCGACGAGGACGAGGGTGCCGTGGCCGACCGGCTCGGCGGGCGCTTCGGGCTCTCGGCCGGGGAGTCCCTCGACTGGGTGCTGACCTGGCACGAGTCCCACCACGGGCTGCCCACCCCCGTGGACCCCGCCGACGCCCTCGACCGCGCGGTGTCCTTCTGGACCGAGTGGTCCTCCCACGTGGGCACCCACAAGCGCCACGAGCAGGCCGTCCTGCGCTCGCTGCTCGTGCTGCGGGCCCTCACCCACCGCGGGACCGGCGGGATCGTCGCGGCCCCCACCACCTCCCTGCCCGAGGAGTTCGGGGGCAGCCGCAACTGGGACTACCGCTACACGTGGCTCCGGGACGCGGCACTGACCATCGAGGTGCTCGTCGCCCACGACTTCACCGACGGCGCGCTGCTCTGGCGCAACTGGCTGCTGCGGGCCGTGGCCGGGGATCCCGACCAGGTCCAGATCATGTACGGCCTGGCGGGGGAGCGCCGGCTGCCCGAGAGCGAGCTGGGCCACCTCGGCGGGTACGAGGGCTCGGCTCCGGTGCGGATCGGCAACGGCGCCGTGGGCCAGTTCCAGTCGGACGTCGTCGGGGAGGTCATGCTCGCGCTCGCCGCCCTCCGGGACGCCGGCGTGGAGGAGGACCGGTGGTCCTGGGGGTTGCAGAAGAACCTGCTGCGCTTCTGCGAGCGCAACTTCGACCGGGCCGGCCACGGGATCTGGGAGATGCGCGGGTCCGCCGCGTTCTTCGTGCACGGGCGCGCCATGATGTGGGCGGCCTTCGACCAGGGCGTGCGCGCCGTCGAGGAGCACGGGTTCTCCGGGCCGGTGGAGCGGTGGCGTGAGCTGCGGGACCGGCTGTGCGCCGAGATCCTGGAGCACGGCTTCGACACGGAGCTGAACACGTTCACGCAGACCTACGACAACACCGAGGTGGACGCCTCGCTGCTGCAGCTGCCGCACACGGGCTTCGTGGCCTACGACGACCCGCGGATGCTCGGCACCGTGGCCCGGATCGAGCGGGACCTGCGGGGGGCGCACGGGCTGGTGCACCGCTACCGGACCGCCTCCGGCCTGGACGGTCTGGAGGGCGACGAGTACCCCTTCCTCATCTGCACGTTCTGGCTCGTGGAGCAGTACGCGCGCAGCGGCCGGGTGGAGGACGCCGGTGAGCTCCTGGAGCAGCTCGCGGGCTACGCCAACGACCTCGGCCTCTACGCCGAGGAGTTCGACCCCGTCAGCGGGCGGCTCGCCGGGAACTTCCCCCAGGCGTTCAGCCACCTCGGGTTCATCCGCGCCGTCGACGCCGTGGTGCGGGCACGGGCCGGCGTGGACCTCACGGATCGGCTCCAGACGTAGGCGGGACGCGGCGAGGCACCGGCCGGACGCCGGCATGACGCCGGCAGGGTCTCCCCGCGGAGCACGGGCACGGAGCAGGACGCATCGACCAGGACGGACAGCATGAGCACCTTCGACCGGGCGGCCGATCTGCCGCACGACCTCACCGACGAGCTCCTCGACGGCCTCGGGGTGGAACGGGCCACCCCGCTGGGCGGCGGCGACACCGCGGCGGCCTTCCGCCTGGAGACGGCGCGGGGGCCCCTGTTCGCGAAGACCATGGCGGACCCGCCCGCCGGGATGATGGCGGCGGAGGTCGCGGGACTGCACGCCCTGCGGGAGCACGTGCCGGAGCTCCTCGGGGTGCCGGAGGTCGTGCGGTGGACGGACGACGGCATCGTCCTCGAGTGGATCGACGAGGCCCCGGGCCGGCGCCCGTCCGGGACCGAGGCGGAGTGCGGGCGCGGGCTCGCGGCGCTGCACCGGGTGCGGGGGAAGGCCTTCGGCGGGCTCGACCCGGAGCTGCCCGGGCGGATCGGGTCCTTCGCGGTGGACCTGTCCCCGACCCAGGACTGGGCCGCGTTCCTGCTCGACCGGCGGATCCGCCCGCTCCTGCGGGACGCGCTCGGGACCGGCCGGATCGCCCCGCACGCCGCGGACCTGCTCGAGGAGCTCGCCCCGCGGGCCGAGGAGCTCGCGGGGCCGCCGGAGCCCCCCACCCTGGTGCACGGCGACCTGTGGGCCGGGAACCGGCTCGTGGACGTCCGGGGCCGGAACTGGCTGATCGACCCGTCGGCGCACTGGGGCCACCGCGAGGTCGACATCGCGATGATGCTGCTGTTCGGCGGCTTCGGCGAGGAGTGCCTGGCCGCCTACGACGCCGAGCACCCGCTCGCGCCCGGCTGGCAGGAGCGGGTGCCGTGGTACCAGCTGCCGCCGCTGCTGGTGCACGCCGTCCGGTTCGGCGGCGGCTACGGGGACGCGGCCGTGCGGGCGCTCGGGCAGCTGCGCGGCTGACCGGCCGCGCCGGGAAGCGGCGGCGGGAGCAGGGTCCTCAGCGCTGCTCGCCCACCGCCCGGTCCTCCACGGCCCGACCGGCCCGGCGCCGCTCGGCCCGGCGCCGCTCTGCCTCGTGCTGGTCGGCATGCTGTGCGCCGGTGCCGGCACCGGCACGGCGGCGGACGTACGCCGTGGCCAGCACCACCAGGACCGCCGCCGCGGCCGCGCCCCAGGCCAGGAGCACGGACCGCGGCTCGTCCGTGGCCCGGCCGACCGCGATCCAGCACAGCCCCCACGCGGAGGCGGCGGCCACGGCCCAGCGCCCGCCGACCCGCCGCTGGATGGCGGCGACCACCGCCGCGAGCACGAGCACGACGACGACGCCGATCCACTCGGCGCCCCGGCCCTCCTGCGACACGCCCGAGGACACGAGGGCGGCCGCCACGTTGGCCGCCGTCGCGACGGACACCCAGCCCAGGTACAGCCCGAAGGTGCCGTCGACCACGATCAGGTCGAGCGGGCCGCGCCGGCCGGGGACCTCGGTCAGGCGCACCACCAGCAGGCCCAGGACCAGGACCAGGGCGACGATCACCCCGACGCTGGCCCAGATCCAGCCCTGCTGGGTGACCAGCAGCCAGCCGGCGTTGAGGAGCATGGACGCCGCCGCGAGCCGGCCGGTGGCGCGGGCCCGGGGGTCCGTCGTCCGCGAGGGCAGCCACTGCCAGACGGTGTAGGCGAACAGTCCCAGGTAGATGACCGACCAGATCGAGAACGCCGTGCCGGCCGGGGCGAGCAGGGTGGCGTCCGCGGAGAGGCTGCCGCCGGACGACTCCTCGACCCGGGTGCCGAAGACGCCGATGCCGACGAGCGTGCCCAGCAGGCACGCGATCTCGCTGACGGTGACCAGGACCTGGCGGACGCGGTCCGCGCGGGTCGGCCGGAGGTCGGTGCGGCCGGTGCTGACAGGGGAGGCGGTCACGGCGGGGCCTTTCTCGAGTGGCGCGGTTCGGGAGTCGCGGGTCGGGACTCCCGGGGTGGCATGCAGGGGTCGGAGTGCACGGGTCGGAGTGCACGGGTCCTCGACCGCCACGGTAGGCCCTGGACCTGACCGCCACCAGGGGCGGGACGGGGCCCGGGGCATCCGCTCCCGGCCGGCGCCCGGGCCGTTCCCCTAGAGTGGCCGGATGGAACCCGAGCAGACGTCCCGGCCCGTCGTGGGCCTTCTCGGCGCCACCGGCATCACCGGGCGCGTGGCGCTGGCCCATCTCCTGGCGCGGGCGCCCGAGGCGGGGGTGGACGTCGTCGTCGGCGCCCGGGACCCCGAGCGCGTGCGAGCGCTGTGCGCCGACCGGGGCCTCCCCGTCCCCGAGGTCCTGCACGCCGACGTCGCCGAGCCCGGCTCGCTGCGCGCGTTCGTCCGGCGGGTCGACGTGCTGGTGAACCTCGCCGGGCCCTACACGCGGCTGGCGCCCCCGGTGCTCGCCGCGTGCGTGGCGGAGGGCACCCACTACCTGGACCTGACGGGCGAGTCGCAGCTCGCCCACCGCACCGACCGGGACCTGCACGAGGCCGCACGGGCCGCCGGGATCGCGATCGTGCACACCGCGGGCTTCGAGGCCCTGCCCGCCGACGTCCTCGTCGACGCCGCCCGCCGGCACGCCGCCGCGCGGGGCGAGACGCTGCGCTCCGCGGACCTCGTCACCTCCGTGCGCACGCCGCCGGGGACCGGGTTCTCGGACTCGGTCTCGGGCGGGACCGTGCAGAGCCTCGTCGAGGTGCTGCGGGACCCGGACCCCGCCCGCACCGGGGACGTCGCCGCCCGACTCCCGGACCCCGCGCCGGGCAGCGGGACCGCCGCGGACCCCGACGCCGTCCGCGCGACCAGCCCGCTCCGCCTGCGCGCCCGGACCGCCCGCGGCCGGGTGCTCGCGGCCATGAGCCCGCTCGCGGCGATCAATCCCCCGGTGGTGCACCGCACCCAGGCCCTCAGCCCCGTCCCGGGGGCCGCCGCGCACCCCCTGGCCTTCCGCGAGGCCATGGACGTCGGCCGCGCGGGCGGGCTCCGCGGGGCCGGGCGCTGCGCCGCCGCCGCGGCGGTGGCCGTCTTCCAGGCGCTCGCCGGCCTCGCCGCCGGCCTGCCGCACCCGGTGCGCGCGCGGCTCGCCGACGTCCTGGCGGGGGTCCTGCCCCAGGTCGGGACGGGCCCGGCCGGCGACGTGCTCACCGGCTGGTCCTGGACCACCCGCGGCGTGTTCACCACCCACGAGGGCAGCAGCTTCCCCGCGGTGCTGGAGGCGCAGGGCAACCCCGGCTACGGCACCACCCCGTGGCTGACCACGGAGCTCGCCCTGCGCATGGCGGTGCGCGGCGTCCCCGCCGCCGCCCTCGGCTCGAGCACGCCCGCCCTGGCCCTGGACGGCGACCTCGACGCCCTGCTGCCGGCCCGGGTGCGCATCACGGTGGGCTGAGCAGGTCGAGCTGAACTCGATGAGCTGAACCGGGCGAGCTGGACCCGGTGGGTTGCGCGGGTCGGGCTGAACAGGCGAGCTGAACTCGGTGGGTCTAGCGGGTCGGACTGAACAGGGCGAGCCGAACTCGTGGGCCCGGCGCGGCCGGCCGGGCACTGCCGGTGAGCGCCGGGGGCCGGGAACGCGCCGGCCCCCGTCCTTCGCGAGGAACGGGGGCCGGCGGCACGTCCGCGGTGGGCGGGGCTACGGCTTGAGCACCACCTTGATGCAGCCGTCCTCCTTCTTCTGGAACTTCTCGTACATCTCGGGCGCCTGCGCCAGCGGCACCTGGTGGGTCGCCAGGTCGAGCACGCCCAGCGGGTCCGAGGGGTCGTCCACGAGCGGCAGGAGCTCGTCGATCCAGAACTTCACGTTGCACTGGCCCATGCGCATCTGGACCTGCTTGTCGAACAGCGTGAGCATCGGCATGGGGTCCTTCATGCCGCCGTACACGCCGCTGAGCGAGATCGTCCCGCCGCGCCGGACGGCGTCGATGGCGGTGTACAGCGCGTCGAGCTTGTCCACCCCGGCCGTCTCCATCGCCTTGCGGCCCAGCGGGGACGGCAGCAGTCCCACCGCCTTGTGCGCCACGCCGGCCACGTGGGAGCCGTGCGCCTCCATCCCGACCGCGTCCACCACGGAGTCCGGACCGCGGCCGTCGGTGAGGTCCTTCAGTCGCTCGGCCACGTCGCCCGAGGAGTCCAGCGTCTCGATGCCGTGGCGCTCGGCCATCGCCCGGCGCTCGGCGACCGGGTCCACCGCGAGCACGCGGTAGCCCAGGTGCCGGCCGATCCGGGCGGACATCTGGCCGATCGGCCCCAGGCCCAGCACGGCCAGGGAGCCGCCCTCCGGGGGAGCGGCGTACTTCACGGCCTGCCACGCGGTGGGCACCACGTCGGAGAGGTACAGGTACCGCTCGTCCTCACCGGTCTCGGGGACCTTGATGGGCCCGTAGTCGGCGTGCGGCACCCGGAGGTACTCGGCCTGGCCGCCCGGCACCGAGCCGTAGAGCCGCGAGTAGCCGAGGAACGCCGCGCCGCTGTTGTACTCGCGGACCTGCGTGGTCTCGCACTGCGACTGCAGCCCCTGGTTGCACATGAAGCAGTGCCCGCAGGAGACGTTGAACGGGATGACCACACGGTCCCCGGCCTTGATGTGGGTGACGGCCGAGCCGACCTCCTCGACGATGCCCATCGGCTCGTGGCCGATGATGTCGCCCTTGTCCATGAACGGGCCCAGCACCTCGTACAGGTGCAGGTCCGACCCGCAGATCCCGGACGAGGTGATCCGGACGATCGCGTCCGTGGGCTCCTGGATCTGCGGATCCGGGACCTCCTCGACGCTCACGGAGCGCTTTCCCTGCCATGTCAGAGCCTTCATCGATCCTCCTTCTCAGGGCCGTCCCCTCCGGGCCGGATGGACAGCCTGCTGATCTGTTCGGTCGGCCCCAGCCTACTCGGCGCTCTCCCGGCCCGCATAGTGGCCGGTCCCGGACCCCGGTGCGGACCCCGGTCCGGGCTGCGAGGCAGCCTCTGATCCGGCCGCGGCCTCGCCCCGGAGGAAGTACGCCCCGACGGAGCCGGCGAGGGTGGCGAAGACGGCCACCGAGTAGAGCGCCAGCACCACCTCCAGCACGCGGGGGAAGCCTCCCTGCGCCCCGAGCTCCCGGCCCGTGACGGTGGACATCGCCGCGTCGGACAGCGCCGGGCCGTATCCCGCGTAGTGGCCGAGGACGTACAGCAGCTGGCTCGAGACCAGCACGACGACGCCGGTGACCGCCGCGAGCCAGCCGATCCTGCTGGACAGCAGCTTCCCCGCCGAGCGGGAGCCGCGCACCCCGGCCGAGAGCACGCTCCCCGCCCGCGTCAGGCGGGTGAGCCGGAGCAGCCGGGCGGCCTGCAGCGCACGGACGAAGCGCAGGAAGGGCAGCAGCAGGAACAGCACCTGCCACCAGTTGCGCTTCCAGAACCGGGCGGAGAACCCGGCGACGTAGGCCCGGAGCAGGAACTCGCCGACGAACACGGCCCAGAAGAGCCAGCCGACCACGTTGAGGAGGGCCACGAGCCCGGGGTCCTCGGCGAGCAGCTGCCCGAGCACCACGAACAGGAACAGCACGCCCAGCACGCCCATCGGCCGGTCGAGCCGGCGCGCGAGCCCCTCCGCGAGGCCTAGCTGCTCGGCCTCGTCGACCGGCCGCCGGTGCTCGTGCCGGGTGCCGTCGTTCCTCGCCACTGCTGTCCTCTCGGTCGCGCCGGTCTGCTCCTGGCCCACGGTAGGGCACGGGCGCGCGGACCCTGCCCGGGGCGCGGGCGCAGGCCCGTCCGTCCGTCCGTCCGCGGGGGAGTGCGGAGGGTCAGTCCGTTCGCGTCACGGTCGCGTCGACGAGGATGAGCTCCTCGCCGCGGTCGACGTAGAGCTGCGCCGTCTCCTCGTCGGCGACCGCCTGCAGCGCCTCGTAGTCGTCGACCGTGAAGACGTCCCGCTCCTCCACCGTGCCGGTGGCCTCGACCTCGTCGCCCACGGACAGCCCCTCCGGCAGCTGGTCTGCGAGCACGAGCGTGTCCTCCGCGCCGATGGCGATCACCTGATGGGCCAGGACCTCCTGCACCTCGCCGGTGAGCGTCATGGCCTCGCCCACGAGCTCCTCGGTGGGCACGCCCGACTGGTCGGCGCGGGTCAGCTCGGTCTCCTCGGCGCAGCCGGCGGCGGTGCCGGCCAGGAGGAGCGCGGCCGCCGCGGAGGCTGCGGTCCGGGGGAAGCGGTGCATGGTGGTCTCCTCGTCGTCGTGCTGTGCTCGGTGCCGTTCCGGCAGGACGGGGACGACCGTACGCGGGAGGATCACCGTGCGGCCACCCCCGAGGGCCCTCCCGCAGGGTTCTCGCCGCGGATCGTGACCCGGCCGTGATCCTTCGCCCCCTCCATTTCCCGCGGTCGGCGTTCCGGGCGGGCCGCGTCCGGTGTGGCACGTTGCACAAAGTGCAATGTTGCACGGAGTGCATGGTTGCACCTAGTGTCAGCACTCGTGACGAACCTGCCCGCCGAGCCCGCCCGGCACCACCCCCCGGAGGACCGGCGGGAGGCCGTGAAGTACCACAACCGCCGCGCCATCATCGACGCCGCCGCGGCCCTGGCCGCGGAGCGCGGACTGGGGCGCTTCACCGTCAACGACCTCGCCGATCGGGCCGGGGTCTCGCGGCGCACCATCTTCAACCACTTCGCCTCCGCGGACGACGCGGTCTACGCGCGCTTCAGCGAGCTGCTCGGCGTGTTCGTCGACAACTTCGCGCGCGTCGTGGAGGCCACCCCGCCGCCCGCGAACCCCAGCCCCGGCGCCGTCCTCGAGCAGCTGGCCGACGTCATCGAGCGGACCGAGCTCGTCCCCGCCATGTGCCACATCGCCCACCTGATGGGCGCGAGCGGGGACAGCCCCATCACCGCGATGTGGGCGCACGAGGTGTTCCAGACCCTCACCGCCCGGCTGGCCGCCGAGATCACCGACCGGGTCCCCGGCGCACCCTCCTTCACCGTGGACCTGCTCGCAAGCCTGCTGCTCCACGCCCTGGCCGTGTCCTTCGAGCGGTGGGCCGAGGAGACCGGCGCGGTGGACACCCCGGACAGCCGCGAGACCTGGCGCCGGCTGCTGCGCACCGCCGTGGAGCGCCTGCGCCACGGCTTCGCCGACTGACCCGACCGACAGAGCACGACCCCCAGAGCACGACCCACGGAACACGACCGACAGAGAAGAGACATGGCACATCTGCTGTACCGACTCGGGCGCTTCGCCGCCCGTCGCGCCTGGGCCGTGGTCGCGGCCTGGGCGGTGGTCCTGCTCCTCGCCGGCGGCGCCTTCGCCGCCTTCGGCGGGCAGCTGACCAACGCGATCACCGTTCCCGGCACCGAGACCCAGCGGCTGGCCGACCGCCTGCAGAGCGAGCTGCCCGACGCCGGCCACGGCACCGGCCGGATCGTGTTCCAGACCGAGGACGGCGACCCGTTCACCGCGGACCAGCGCGAGCAGATCGGGAAGGCGCTCACCGAGGCGGAGGAGTCCCCGGGCGTCGACGGCGTCCTGGACCCGTTCGCCGCCCAGGACGAGCGCGAGGCGCAGGAGCAGCAGCTCGCGGACGGGCGCGAACAGGCCGCCGACGGCCGCGCGCAGCTCGACGCCGCCGAGGACACGCTCGACGAGAACCAGGAGAAGCTCGACACCGCCCGGGAGCAGGCCGAGCGGGCCGACGCCCCCGACCAGGTCCTCGACGAGCTCGACGAGCGCCAGGAGGCCCTCGACGACGGCCGCGCGGAGCTCGAGCGCAACCGGGAGCAGCTCGCGGACGGCCTGCCCGAGCTCGACCGCGGCGAGCGGATGATGGCCCTGGCCGAGGAGACCCGCACGGTCTCCGCGGACGGCACCACCGCGATGGCCGTGGTGACCTTCACCGCCGAGCAGCAGGCGGTCACCGCCGAGGAGAAGGAGTCCCTCCAGGCCGCCGTGGACGGCACGGAGATCGAGGGCGTGCAGGTCGACTACTCCCTGGAGATCGCCCAGGACATCTCCCAGCTCGTCGGCCCCGCCGAGGTGATCGGCGTGGTCATCGCCGGGATCGTGCTGCTCGTCATGCTCGGCACCCTCGTGGCCGCCGGCCTGCCCATCCTGATGGCACTCACCGGCGTGTCCGTCGGCGCCCTCGGCGTGCTGTCCTTCTCCGGGGTGCTGGACATGATGTCGGTGACCCCGATGCTGGGCGTCATGCTCGGACTGGCCGTGGGCATCGACTACTCGCTGTTCATCCTCAACCGGCACCGCCAGCAGCTGCTGGCCGGCACGGAGCTGCACGAGTCCATCGGCCTGGCCACCGGGACCTCCGGCAACGCGGTGGTCTTCGCCGGGCTGACCGTGATCATCGCCCTGGCCGCGCTCAACGTCACCGGCATCCCGTTCCTGGGCGTCATGGGCACCGCGGCGGCGGTCTGCGTGGCCGTGGCCGTGCTGGTCGCCGTGACCCTCACCCCGGCGCTGCTGTCCCTGGTGGGGGAGCGGCTGCTCTCCGCCCGCGCCCGGACCCGCGCGGCCCGCCGGCCCGCCCACCTCGGGGAACCCCGCCCCGGGGTGGCCACCCGCCACCCGGTGCTGACCCTCGTGGCCGGTGTGCTCGCGCTCGTCGTCGTCGCGCTCCCCGCGGCCTCGATGCGCCTGGGCCTGCCGGACGCCTCCTCCGAGCCCGAGGACTCCACCCAGTACCGCACCTACCAGGTCCTCGACGAGAAGTTCGGCGCCGGCGCCAACGGCCCGCTGCTCGTGGTCGCCGACCTGCCGGAGGGCACGGACGAGTCCGGGGCCGCCGATCTGCAGCTCGCCGTGGGCGAGGAGCTCATGGCGGAGGACGACGTCGTCTCGGTGGTCCCGGCGGGGCTGTCGGAGGACCACCGGACCGCCGCGTTCCAGGTCGTGCCCGTGGACGGCCCGGCCGCCGAGTCCACCGAGCGGCTCGTCAACGACCTGCGCGCCCTGTCCCCCGCCCTGGAGGACGAGCTCGGAGTGAGCATCGGCGTCACCGGCCAGACCGGCGGCAACATCGACGTCTCCCAGCTGCTGGCCGACGCGCTGCCGCTGTACCTCACCGTGGTGATCGGGCTGTCCCTGGTGCTGCTGGTGCTCGTCTTCCGCTCGATCCTCGTGCCGGTCGTGGCGACCGCCGGGTTCATGCTCTCCCTCTTCGCCGCGTTCGGCGCGGTGGTGGCGATCTACCAGTGGGGCTGGCTGGGCGGTCTGCTCGGCGTGCACGCGCCGGGCCCGGTCCTGAGCTTCCTGCCCACCATCCTCGTGGGCGTGCTGTTCGGCCTGGCCATGGACTACCAGCTGTTCCTCGTCTCCGGGATGCGGGAGGCGTTCGTGCACGGCCGCTCGGCGCGGGCCGCCGTGCAGGAGGGGCTCCAGGCCGGCCGGGCCGTGGTCACCGCCGCCGCGATCATCATGATCTCGGTGTTCGCCGGCTTCATGTTCTCCCACATGGCGATGATCCGGCCCCTGGGCTTCGGGCTCGCCTTCGGCGTGCTCGTCGACGCCTTCGTGGTGCGCATGACGCTGATCCCCGCGGTCATGCACCTGCTCGGCGACCGGGCCTGGTGGCTGCCCCGCTGGCTCGACCGGATCCTGCCGAACGTGGACGTGGAGGGCGACTCCCTGCGCCGCGACCGCACCCCCGCCCCCGAGGACCCGGCCGCCGCGGCCGACCCGAGCGGCTGGGGCGACGCGGCGCCGGGCCCGGACGCCGAGCGCGAGCTGGTCGGCGCCGGCCGGCGCGACTGACGCGGAGGTCCCCGGCGAGGACGGCGCGCCCCGTCACCCGCAGCGGGTGACGGGGCGCGCCGTCGTCGGTCCGGTCCGCTGCGGTCAGGAGATGCCGTTCTCCTGCAGCCACATCTCCAGCAGGCCCAGCTGCCACAGCACGTTCGAGCGCAGCGGCGTGTGGTGCTGGTTCGGGTCGGCCAGCAGGGTCTCCACGACCTCCGAGTTGTAGAGCCCGCGCCGCACCGCCGCCGGGTCGGTCAGGGCGGCCTCGACCCGGTCCAGGGTCCCGCCCTCGAGGGTGCGGATCGCCGGGACCGGGAAGTAGCCCTTCTTCCGGTCGATCACCTCGTCCGGGACGATGCCGCGCGCCGCGCGCTTGAGCACGCCCTTGCCGCCGTCGGCGAGCTTGAGCTCCGGCGGGATGCGCCCGGCGAACTCCACGAGCTCGTGGTCGAGGAACGGCACCCGCGCCTCGAGGCCCCACGACATGGTCATGTTGTCCACGCGCTTCACGGGGTCGTCCACGAGCATCACCGTGGAGTCGGTGCGCAGGGCGGCGTCCACGGCCGTCTCCGCGCCGGGGCGGCCGAAGTGGCGCTCGATGAACGCGGTCGGCGCGTCGTGGGTCGCCATCCACTCGGGGGAGAGGACCTTCGCGAGCCGGGACCACGGCCGGTCGAAGAACGACTGGGAGTAGGTCTTCCGGGCGTCGTCGCGCGCGACGTCGGCCAGCGGCGGGTACCAGTGGTAGCCGCCGAGCACCTCGTCGGCGCCCTGCCCCGACTGCACCACCTTGACGTGCTTCGAGACCTCCTCGCTGAGCAGGTAGAAGGCCACGCAGTCGTGGCTGATCATGGGCTCGCTCATCGCGGCGACGGTCCGGTCGATCGCCGGGACCAGGCGGGCGTCGTCGATCGCGATCTGGTGGTGGTCGGTGCCGAAGCGGCGGGCCACGAGGGACGAGAACTCGAACTCGTCCCCGGACTCCTCGCCCCGGGACTCGAAGCCGATGCTGAACGTCTGCAGGTCCTCCTGCCCGCTCTCCGCGAGCAGGGCGACGACGAGGCTCGAGTCGATGCCGCCGGAGAGCAGCACGCCCACGGGGACGTCCGCCACCATGCGCCGCTTCACCGCGGTGCGCAGCTTCTCGACGAGCCCGTCCTGCCAGTCCTGCTCGGACCAGCCCGAGCGGTCCTCGTCGCGGGTGAACTGGGGGTTCCAGTACTCGTGGTCCGAGGCCGAGCCGTCGGGCTCGACCGTGCGCACGGTCGCCGGCGGCATCTTCCGCACGCCCTTGAGGATCGTGCGCGGGGCCGGGACCACCGAGTGGAAGGTGAGGTAGTAGGACAGGGCCGTGCGGTCGATCGAGGTGTCGACGTCCCCGGCCGCCAGCAGCGCCTGCACCGTGGACGCGAACCGCAGGCGCGCCCCCGTGTGGTCGACGTAGAGCGGCTTGATGCCCAGCCGGTCGCGGGCCAGGACGGTGCGCCCGCTCGTGTGCTCGGTGATGGCGAAGGCGAACATGCCGTGGAAGTGGTAGACGCACTCCCGGCCCCAGCGGTGGTAGGCCTTCAGGGCGACCTCGGTGTCCGAGGTGGAGAAGAACTCGTAGCCCATCCCGCGCAGCTCCTCGCGCAGCTGCCGGTAGTTGTAGATCATCCCGTTGAACACGATCGACAGCCCCAGCCGGGAGTCGACCATCGGCTGCCCGCCCGAGGGGCTCAGGTCGACGATCTTCAGCCGGCAGTGGCCCATGGCCACCGGCCCCTGGGCCCAGGCGCCCTGCCCGTCCGGGCCGCGGCCGGCCTGGGCGCACGTCATGCGGTGGATCGTGCCCGGGTCCGCGCCGGCGCCGTCGAACCGGACCTCACCGGCGATGCCGCACATCAGCGCTCACCTCCGCTCCGGGGCCGGGACGGGATCGGAAGAGAAGGTCCGTGGAGGGAGAGCATCCTCCAATGCTACGGGGGCACGCCGCCGGGCGCCCTTCCGGGGACCGGAGCCCGGCGTACGGTGCCTGTATGACCACCGACCCCACCGACCCCTGCCGGCTCTCCGCGCGGGAGCTCGCCGCGGCCGTCCGGGCCCGCACGGTCTCCGCGCGGGAGGTGCTCGACGCCCACTTCGCCCGGATCGACGCCGTGAACCCCGCCGTGAACGCCGTGGTCACGCAGGTCCGCGAGCAGGCGTACGCGGCCGCCGCCCGCGCCGACGAGCTCACCGCCGCCACACCCGCCGCCGAGCTGCCGCCCCTGCACGGGGTGCCGATGACGCACAAGGACACCCACGCCACCGCCGGGATCCGCACCACGTCCGGCTCCCCGGTGTTCGCCGAGCACGTCCCGGGGCACGACGACCTGATCGTCGCCCGGTTCACGGCGGCCGGGGTGATCAGCACCGGGAAGAACAACGTGCCCGAGTTCGCCGCGGGCTCCCACAGCTTCAACGAGGTCTTCGGGACCACGCACAACCCCTGGGCGCTCGACCGCAGCGCGGGCGGGTCCAGCGGCGGGGCGGCCGCGGCGATCGCGTCCCGGATCCAGCCCCTGGGCGACGGCTCCGACATGGGCGGGTCCCTGCGCAACCCGGCTGCGTTCTGCGGCATCGCCGGCTTCCGACCCTCCGCCGGGGTCGTGCCCTCGGCCCCGGCCGGCAACGCCTGGGAGTGGCTGGGCCGCTCCGGTCCGCTGGCCCGCAGCGTGGACGACCTCGCCCTGGCCATGTCCGTGCTGGCCGGCCCCGACCCGCGGATCCCCCTGGACTGCCCGGCACCGCGGACCGGGTTCCGGGCGCTCGCGGCGGAGGACCCACCCGACCCGGGGGCCCGCCCCCTGGCCGGCGTGCGGATCGGGCTGAGCGCGGACTTCGGCCTCGGCGTCCCGGTGGAGCCGGAGATCGTCGAAGTGCTGGTCGCCCAAGCGCGGGTGTTCGAGGAGCTCGGTGCCGTGGTCGAGGAGGCCGTCCCGGACCTGCGCGACGCCGACGAGGTGTTCGACGTGACCCGGTCCTTCGACATGGCCGTGAATCTGCGCGAGGTGGTCGCGGAGCACCGCGAGCTCGTGAAGCCGGAGATCGTGTGGAACGTCGAGAAGGGACTGGCGCTGACCGCCGAGCAGCTCATGGACGCCGCCCTGGCGCGCACGCGCCTGCACGAGGCGGTGCGCGCGTTCTTCGGCCGCTGGGACGTGCTGCTGACCCCCACCTCCCAGGTGCTGCCGTTCCCGTCGGCGGAGCGCTGGCCCCGCACGGTCGCGGGTATGCCGATGCAGACATATGTCGAGTGGATGCGCTCGGCGAGCCTGATCTCGGCCACCGGCTGCCCGGCCGTCTCGGTGCCGGGCGGCTTCAGCCCCGGCGGGCTGCCCGTGGGGCTGCAGCTCGTCGCCGCGCACGGGCGCGACGTCGAGCTGCTCCGGACCGCCCGCGCCTACGACCACGCCACCCGGCACGCGGACGCCGCGCCGCGCCTCTGAGGTGCGGCGCGACGCCGGCACGCCGGACTGTGACCTCGGGGCGTGACGCCGGGCCGCGGCGTCGGAGCACGATGCTCCGGACGGGATGTCAGGCGGCGGCGCTCCGGGCGGGGGAGCCGGGTCGTGCCGAACGGCCGCACGTGCTCAGGCCGCCGCCTCCAGTTCGAGCAGCGCCGTCTTGGCCTCCAGGCCGCCGACGTACCCGCCCAGGCCGCCGTCCCCGCGCAGCACGCGGTGGCACGGGACCACCACGGGCAGCGGGTTCGTGGCGCAGGCCGTGCCCACCGCCCGCACGGCCTGCGGGCGCCCGACCGACCGGGCCACCGCGCCGTAGCTCTCCGTGCGGCCGTAGCCGATCTCGGGCAGGTGCTCCTGGACCAGGCGCCGGAACCCGTGCGAGAGCGACCGGTCCAGCGGGAGGTCGAAGCGGGTGCGCGTCCCGGCGAAGTACTCCTCGAGCTGCCGGACGGCCGGTGCCAGGCGGGCCGGGGCCCGCAGCACCCGCGGGCTGATCCGGCGGGCCAGGTCCTGCAAGACCGCCTCGTGGTCCTCCCGCGCGTAGGCCACCCGCACCAGCCCCTCCTCCGTGGCGGCCAGCAGCAGCACGCCCACCGGGGTGCTGACGGTCGTGAACGCGACGTCGAGCAACCCCGCCCGGGCGGCCCCCTCCTCCAGGCGCCGGTGCAGACCGCGCAGCACGGTCTCCGGCACGGGGTCGGCGCGGAGGCTCCGCAGGGGGGAGCGCGGGGTCGAGCCGAGGGTGTTCGTGGTCATCGGTCCTCTCCTGTCCGGTCGAGCTGGGTGTGGTGCCCCGTGCGGTTCCCGGCGCGGTTCCCCGGGAGAGCCTTGGCGTGGTTCCCGGCGCGGGTTCCCGTGCCGTTCGCGGGGGCGGTCGTGATGAGGGCCTTGCGGAGGGCGGCCACGCCGTCCGAGGCGGCCCGGCGGGCGGCCTCCGGGGTGCCGCCGAGCAGCTCGGCGATCTGCCGGTAGGGCAGTCCGCCCAGATAGCGGTAGGCCACGGCGTGCCGCTGCTTGGGCGGCAGGGCGGCCACCGCCGCCCACAGCGGGGAGTCGTGCTCGTGCGGGGCGTCCCGGTGGGCCGGTGGCTCCGGGAGGGTGGCCACGGGCACCGCCGCCCGGCACCGGGCCCGGACGACGTCGACCGCCTTGCGGTGGGCGATCGTCACCAGCCACGCCTGCACGTTCGCCGTGGCCGGCAGGTCCGGGTACGCCCGCAGCGCGGCCAGGAACGTCTCCGACCACGCGTCCTCGGCGTCCGCGGACGTGCTCAGCACGGCCCGGCAGACCCGCCACACCACGGGGCCGTGCCGAGTCACCAGTGTCTCGAAAGGCTCTTTCGTCTCCATCACCCCGTAGACGGACGGACCGGCCGGAATGTGAGGTCGGCGCCGGGACCTTCCTCCCATCCTGCCGGACCGGGTGCCGAGAGAGCCGTTCACTGCCCCGGCAGCACGTCGTCCGGGTGGATGTGCCGCAGCGCCCCGCCCCGGGACTCTTGGGGCGGGGCGCTGCGGCACGCGGTGGGGCCGGGGGCTACACGTCCCGGCGGGCGCGGTTGACGATCTTGGACCGGACGGTCAGCGCCAGCACGATGAGGAGCAGGCTGTAGATCACCAGCGGGATGGGACCGGTCACGAAGACCGAGTAGTCGCCGTTGGAGGAGAGCAGGGCGTCGCGCATGCTGGTCTCGGCCAGCGGGCCCAGCACCATGCCGATCATCAGGGGAGCCAGGGGCACGCCGTGGCGGCGCATCGTGAAGCCGACCAGGGCGATGCCCAGCAGCAGCAGCAGGTCGAACACCGACCCGGAGGTCGCGTAGACGCCGAGACCGCAGAACACCGTGATCCCGGCGTAGAGGTAGGGCTTGGGGATCAGCAGCAGCTTGGCCCAGTACTGGGCGAACGGCAGGTTGATGATCAGCAGCACGATCATCGCGATGAAGAAGCTGGCCAGCAGCGCCCACACCAGCTCCGGCGCGCGGTCGAACAGCAGCGGGCCCGGCTGGAGACCGTACTGCTGGAAGGCCGCGAGCATGATCGCCGCGGTCGCCGAGACCGGCAGGCCCAGGGCCAGCAGCGCGCCCATCGCGGTGCCTGTGGTGGCGTTGCCGGCGGCCTCGGGTGCGGCCAGACCGCGAATGGCGCCCCGGCCGAACATGGGGTTCGGGCGGCGGCGGTCGAGGCGGCGCTCGACGTCGTAGGAGATGAAGGTGGGGATCTCCGCGCCGCCGGCGGGGATGACACCGAAGGGCAGGCCGATGGCGGTGCCGCGGGCCCAGGCCGGGGCGGCCTCCTTGAGCTCGGCGCGGGACAGGAACGGGCGGCCTCCCGCGGAGATCTGCATCGAGGCGGGGTCGCGGCGGATCCGGGAGGCCACGAAGAACACCTCGCCGAGGGCCAGGATGGCCACGGTGACGGTGACCAGGGAGATGCCGTCGAACATCTGCGGGACCCCGAAGCTGAAGCGCTCGGTGCCGGAGATGGAGTCGATGCCCACGGTCGCGAAGCCCAGGCCCAGGACCAGGGCAGCCAGGCCCTTGACCGCGGAGTCGGAGACCACCGAGGAGGTGGCGATGAAGGCGAAGATCGCCAGGGCGAAGAATTCGGCCGGTCCGAAGTTCGCGGAGAAGTCCGCCAGCGCCGGGGCGAGGAAGACGACCAGGCAGGCCGCGACCATGCCGCCGATGAAGGCGCCGATCGCCGCGGTGGCCAGCGCCTGCGGGGCCCGGCCGTCCTTGGCCATCTTGTGGCCCTCGAAGGTGGAGGCGATCGCAGACGCCTGCCCCGGGGTGTTCATCAGGATGGCCATGGTGGAGTCGCCGAACATGCCGCCGAAGTAGACGCCGGCGAACATGATGAAGGCCGCGGTGGGGTCCAGCGCGAAGGTCATGGGCAGCAGCAGTGCCACCGCCATGGAGGAGCCCAGGCCCGGGAGCACGCCCACGGCGGTGCCCAGGAGGCAGCCGATGAGCACCCACAGCAGGTTCATGGGGGTCAGTGCCCCGGCGAAGCCGCCGGCGAGCAGTTCGAGTGCTTCCATGATCAGAAACCGCCTCCCAGGATGCCGGACGGGAGGTTCAGGCCCAGGCCGACGGAGAATGCCAGGTAGATCGCACTGGACAGGACCAGGGCGAGCGAGATGTCGAACAGGGGCCGGCGGCTGCCGATGCCGTGGGCCACGGCCCAGAACAGCACGGCGGCGGCCAGGATCCAGCCGAGGAACTCGATGGTCAGGGCGAAGACCAGGAACCCGGCCACGGACCAGATCACCGCGGACCAGTCCGAGTGCGTCCGGTACGTGCTCTCCGAGAGCTCCTCGGGGTGCTCGGGGGAGCGCAGGTAGTGCAGCACCAGCAGGGCGGCCAGGAGATAGCCCGCCACCATGAGGATGCCGGGGAAGAACTTGGGGCCAGGGAAGTCGGTGCCCTCGGGCACCTCCATGGTGAGGATGCCGATCAGCAGGTACGTGCTGAAGGCTGCCAGGAGCAGCGGCACGACCAGCCCGCTGCGCCCGTGCATCCGTCCTCCGCGAGGCGGCACGTCACGGCCGGCGGGGACGCCGCCGTGGCCGTCGTCCGCGACCTCGGCGGACGGGGTCGTGGGAAACGATGTGCTCACAGGTCCAACTCCTCGATGAGGGCCTCGATCTCGGCCCGGTCTTCCGCGATGAACTTCTCGAACTCCGGCCCGGTCAGGTAGACGTCCTGCCACTGGTTGCGCTCGAGGGCCTCGCGCCACTCCGGGGTCTCCACGGTCTCCGCGATGATCGCCTCCAGCTCGGCGAACTCCTCGTCGGTGATGCCGGGAGGCGCCACCATGCCGCGCCAGTTCGTCAGCTCGACGTCGTAGCCCTGCTCCTTGAAGGTTGGGGCGTCGAAGCCCTCGAGCCGCTCGGGCGCGGCGATCCCGAGGATCTTCAGGCGCCCGGCCTCGACCTGGTCGGCGAACTCGGTGAAGCCCGAGGTGGCCGCCTTGGCGGTGCCGGAGGAGATCGTCTGGATCGCCTCGCCGCCGGAGGTCTTGGGGATGTAGGTGAGGTCCGCGGGGTCGATCCCGGCCTGCAGGGCCAGGTCCGCGATGATGAGGTGGTCGATCGACCCTGCGGAGCCGCCCGTGAACGGGAAGGCCTTCGGGTCCTTCTTCCAGTCGGCGATCAGCTCGTCGAGGGTGTCGTACGGCGAATCGGCCGGCACCACGAGCGCGTCGTACTCCTCCGCCATGCGGGCGATCGGCCGGACGTCGTCGAGACCCACCGGGGAGTCGTTGAGCGCGACGCCGCCCAGCATGACCGTTCCGGTGGACATGATGGTGCTCGCCTGGCCCTCCATGGTGGTGAGCTGGCCCAGGCCGATCGTTCCGCCCGCGCCCGGGATGTTGACCACCTGGGCGTTGTTGACGATGTTGTTGGTGCGCATCGCCTGCTGCTGCTCGCGCACGAACGTGTCCCAGCCGCCGCCGGCGCCGGCCGGGGCGATCAGGGTCATGTTCGCGCGCAGGTCCGACCCGCCGCTCGCGGCCTGGATCGAGGTGAACGAGGCCAGGCCGATCACGGCGGCGGCGACGACGCCGTAGACCGTCATGGCGACCGGGTGCCGGCGTCGCGTGCCCTGCTGGGCCTGATCTGGTGGTGAACTCACGGGGATCCACTTTCCTGGGTCGGAGGGTGCGGGTGCATGGCTCGGTCCGAGCCTCTCCCGACGACGATAAGTGACCCGGGTCACGCGCCGGCCGTTGATCCATCTTTCGTGCGTACTGATCGTTGTGCTGGTTCTGCGCATTCTGCTCACGCCGGAAGAGACGTCCCTCACACGTTCGGCCGTAGGGTGGACCTCGTTTTGTACGCCCCTTTCCCACCACCCGATTTCCCCACCCCACCGCGGAGGCTCCCATGACCGTCGTCGTTGCCCGAACCAGCACCCCCGAGGGCGAGGCCGCGCTCGCGGCCGCGGTCGAGGAGGCCGGACGCCGCCAGGAGGACCTGCTGGTCTTCAACCTCGAGGGCGCCCAGCTCGACCCCGAGGGGAGCGAGCTGAACGGCGTGCCCGTCACCTTCCGCACCCCCGACACCCGCAACCGCGACGCCGTGGGCGAGCTCCTCGACGCCGCGGAGCAGGTCAACGCCTCCGCCGTGGTGATCGGCGTGAAGCACCGCAGCCCCGTGGGCAAGCTGCTGCTCGGCAGCGCCGCCCAGCAGGTGCTCCTCGAGGCCAACGCCCCGGTGATCGCGGTCAAGCCCCGGCGCTCCTGAGGCATGGCCTCGACCGCTCCGAGGGCCCGGTCCGGAGCATGGCTGTGGTTCCTCGTGGCCGGGGCCCTGCTCACGCAGACCGCCCTGAACCTGGTGCGCCCGGTCACCACCTACAAGCTGCTGTCCCTGGACGCCGACTCCGTGACGGTCGGCCTGGTCACGGCCGCCTACGCCGTGGTCCCGCTCGTCACGGCCATGTGGCTGGGCCGGATGACCGACCGGGTGCGGGACCTGCGGACCATGGTGGTCGTCGGCGCCCTGGTCCTGGCCCTCGGCGCGGGGGCGCTGGCCCTGGCGCCCAGCGTGGCGCTCGTCGCCGTGGCGAGCGCCCTGCTGGGCATGGGGCACCTGGTGTTCACCATCGCCGGGCAGTCGGCGGTCGCCCGCTTCTCCCCGCCGGACCAGCTGGACAAGGGCTTCGGCTGGTTCACCGCCGCCTTCTCCGCCGGGCAGCTGGTGGGCCCGCTGCTGGTCGGAGTGCTCCTGGGCACGGGCAGCGACGTCGCCTCGCCCGAGCGGGTCGCCGACATCACCCTGTCCCTGTGGATCGGGGCCGGGCTCTCGGTCCTCGTGGTGCCCGTCATGCTCCTGCGCCGGCCGGCGTCCGGGGCCGCCGGGGCGCCCGCCCGGAACGACGACGCCGCTGCCGCGGCGCAGGCGGCTCCCGCCACCGGTGAGCTCGAGGTGGTCCCGGGCACGGCGCCGCGGGCATCGATGCTGCGGATCCTCGAGGTCCCCGGCATCCCGTCCCACATGCTGGCGTCCCTGGCCCTGCTCGCGATGCTCGACATCCTCACGGCCTTCCTGCCGCTGGTGGGGGAGCGGGCCGGGGTCTCCCCGGCGTGGATCGGCGTCCTGCTGGCCGTGCGCGGCGGCGCCTCGATCGTCTCGCGCGTCCTGCTGCCGTGGCTCGCGCACCGGATGTCCCGCCGGGCGCTGCTGCTGGTCAGCCTCTACGGCGCCGGCATCACCCTGGCCGTCCCGCCGGCCGTCATCACGGTGCCGTGGCTCGCCGCGGTGCTCCTGTTCGTGGGCGGCTTCTGCCTGGGCCTGGGCCAGCCGATCACCATGACCCTGGTCTCCACCGCCGTGCCCACCTCGTGGCGGGGCTCGGCGCTCGCCGTGCGGCTGGTCGGGAACCGGGCGGGGCAGGTCGCCATGCCCCTGCTGGCCGGCCTGGTGGCCGCGCCGCTCGGCCCGGCCGGGGCGATCTGGTCCACGTGCGCGGTGCTGCTGGTCAGCGGGCTGGAGAAGACCGTGCGGCGGTAGCCGGGGCCGGGACCACTTCGACAGCCCCGGCACAGGGACGCCACAACGGCGGCACAATCCCGGCTGGTCAGCTGGAGGACGAGAAGGACCGAGAGGTCCGGGCCGGCGGGCGGGAGCTCGTCGGCACGTCCGACAGAAGGAACCCGCCGCCATGGTCAACGTCCACCACCCTGCACCCGGTGCACGGTCAGCAGATGAGGACCCGGTCCTGCCGCTGGTCCGCAGGCGCCGGCTCGTGGGGGTCGACGCCGCCCGGGGCCTCGCCCTGGTCGGGATGATGTCGATCCACATCCTGCCCGCCTGGAACCCCGAGACCTACGGGCCCACGCTGCAGTGGGAGCTGTTCGCGGGCCGCGCCGCGGCCCTCTTCGCGCTCCTGGCCGGGGTGGGCCTGGCCTTCTCCTCCGGCGGGCGCACCCCGCACCGGGGCCGGACGATGACCGCGGACCGCGTGGGGCTGCTCGTCCGGGCCGTGCTGATCACCGGGCTGGGGCTGCTGATCAACCAGGTCATGCCGGCGGACCCGCCCGCCTACGACATCCTCGTCTACTACGGCATGTTCTTCCTGCTGGCGATCCCCTTCCTGCACCTGCCGGCGCGGACGCTGTTCGGTCTCGCCGCCGCGGCCGCAGTGGTGGGGCCGGTGCTGATGCAGGCGCTCCGGGGAGCGCTGCCCGCGCTGGAGGTGTACAACCCGACCTTCGCCGACGTGCTCGCCGAGCCGGGGACCGTCCTGGCCCAGGTGCTGTTCACCGGCACCTATCCCGCGGTCCCGTACCTGGCCTACCTGCTCGCCGGGATGGCCATCGGCCGGCTGAACCTGCGGGCCGTGCGCGTCCAGGGCCGGCTGCTGGTGGCGGGGCTCGCCCTGGCCGTGGGGGCGTGGCTGGTGTACTGGGTGCTGGTCCTCCAGGCCGGGGGCTACGACCAGCTCATGAGCTCCACCCCGTGGCTGAGCGAGGACCTGATCGACGAGATCATCGTCTGGGGGCCGGACCCGGTCCTGCCCGACACCTCCTGGTGGTGGCTGCTGATCCCCGGCCCGCACACCAACACCCCGGTGGCGATCCTCCAGGACCTCGGCTCCGGCGCCGCCGTGCTGGGTCTTCTCCTCCTCGTGGCCCGGCGGGCCGGTGGCTGGCTGCTGCCGCTGAGCGCGATGGGGTCGATGACCCTGACGCTCTACTCGGCGCACCTGCTGGCCCTCGCCGCCATGCTCCACTACGAGGTGCCGCTCCTGTGGTTCCTCATCCACGCGGCGGTCGCGGCGCTGTTCGCAGTCGCCTGGCAGCGCGCCTTCGGCCGGGGCCCGCTGGAGCGGCTCCTGGCCCGGGCCGCCGGCGCCGCCCGCGTCCTGGCCCTGGGCGCCGGTCCCCGCGCGGCGGCGGGCCGGTGACGTCGTCGTCCGGCCGCGGAGACGGGCCGCGGGCTCAGGTGGTGGCCAGCTCCGCGGGCCGGGCGGGGACCTGCTGCAGCCGGGCCACGCGCTGCACGGACCAGCACAGCAGGACGACGAGCAGCACGTTGCGGGTGGTCAGCACGGCCGCCATCGCCGGGTGCGCGTGGATGAGCGGGGTGTAGAACAGCGGATAGATCACGAACGTGGTGACCGCGATGCCCATCAGCAGCGCCGCCGGCGTCCGCCACCGCTGCCAGTCGTGCACCAGCCCGGCCACGACGACGGGGGCGAGCCAGATCATGAACTGCGGGGACCCCACCTTGTTGAACACGATGAAGACCGCGGTCATCATCAGCGCCCCCTCGTAGAAGAGCTCCTCCCGCTCGGCCCCGCGCTTCAGCGCACGGACCAGCAGGACGGCTCCTGCGAGGACGGCGAGCACGAGCAGCGGCTGCATCAGGAACGCGACGATCTCGGTGCCGGGCCCGTAGACCTCGGTGGAGTTGATGGCCACGTTGTCGGCCATCCGCGATCCGGCCACGTCGAAGACGCTCGCCCACACCCACGGGGTGGAGAAGGTGGCCTCCAGCTGCATGCCGCGCTCTCCCTGGTTGACCAGGAAGTCCGCGATGTGCGGCAGGCCGCCCGTCAGGTACGTGCCCAGCACCACCACGGCGGTGACCCCCACCCCGGCGGCCACCACCTGGACGCGCTGCCGGCAGGCGATGAACAGGGCGAGCAGGACGGCGGCCGGCCACACCTTGATCCACGTGGCGACGCTCAGGAGCACGGAGCCGAGCACGGGCCGCTCGGACGCGTACAGGAGTCCGATCAGCACGATCGGGGCCGCGATGCCCTCCACCCGGGCGAAGCTCAGGTAGCCCAGGAACACGGTGAAGAACAGCCACCACCAGGCCGGGGCGATGCCCTGCCGGGCCCGCCGGCCCCGCGTGAGGCAGACCAGGGCGACGGCGTTGAGCACGGTGACGATCAGCGTCCAGACCAGCAGGTAGGGGCCGTGGCCGGCGATCCCCGCCAGGTGGATCGGGATCTGCGCCAGCACCGGGTACACCCACGGGCTGATCCCGTCCCCGGCATCGGCCGGGTCGTACCCGGCCATGGCCCACTGGCGGTACTGCTCGGTGTCGCTGAAGGCATCGCCGTGGATGACGAAGGACATCATCCAGCCCAGGAAGTACAGGTGGACGACGGCGAAGCCCCACCACACGCCGGCCGGGCGGGCGAACCAGGCCACGGCGCGGGCGGGCAGGACGGCGTCGCGGACGCGGGTCAGCCGGTCGAAGAAGGGGGCGGAGATCTCAGGCCTCCTTCGCGGCGGGCGCCGGCGCGGCGGGGGCGGGTGCCGTAGCGGGCGCGCTGGCGGGGCGCCGGGAGCCCAGCTGGTACAGGCGGCGCACCGACCACCACAGGAGCACCACCAGCAGGGCGTTGCGCAGGGTCAGCACGAGGGCCATCCACGGGTCGTTGTGACTCAGCTCGTAGTAGAACATCGGGTAGACGAGGAACGTGGCCACGGCGATGGCGATCAGCATGACCGCCGGCACCCGCCACGCCTTCCAGTGGTGGGTCAGCCCCACGGCCACGGCCGGCGCCAGCCACACCATGAACTGCGGGGAGCCGACCTTGTTGAACACGATGAAGGCGGTGACCATGGTCAGCGACCCCGCCAGCAGCAGCTCGGTCCGGTCGGTCTCGCCGGACCGCTCGCCGTTGCGCAGGCCCCGGGCGATCAGGAGGGTCACCGCGGCGGCGGCCACCAGCAGCAGCGGCTGCATGAGCACGGCCATCGTGGCCGTGCCGGGGCCGTCGACCTGCATGGAGTTGATCTCCGTGTTCATGTACATCCGGGACCCGCCCACCCCCAGCACGGACGACCACAGCCACGGGGTGGTGAACGTGGCCTCCAGCTGCATGCCCCGGTCCCCCTGCTGGGTGAGGAAGTCGAAGAGCCTCGGCAGCGCACCCATGGCGGCGGCGACCCCGGCCGCGGCCGCGCTGACCAGCAGGCCCGCGACGACGACCGCCACCCGCCGGCGCACCACGGTGACGAGTGCGAGCACGACCGCCGCCGGCCAGACCTTCATCCAGGTGGCGACACTGAGCAGGACCGAGGCGGCCACCGGGTGCGCCACGCCGTAGACCAGGGCGACGAGCACCAGGGGGGCCGTGAGCCCGTCGACGCGGGCGAAGCCCAGCCACCCCATGAGGAAGACGAAGGCCAGCCACCACCACGCGGCGGGGACGGCGTGCCGGGCGCGTCCCCAGTCCGTCAGCTTCCCCACGGCCCAGCCGTTGAGCACGGTGATCATCAGGACCCACAGGAAGAAGAACGGCCCCGGGCCGGCCGCGCCGGCCAGCGCGACGGGCACCAGCGCCAGCACCGGATAGACCCAGGGGGTGGGCTCCCCGTTCAGGTTCTGCTCGTCGAAGCCGGCCTCGGCCCACGCGCGGTAGATGTAGGTGTCGCTGAAGGCGGCGCCGGACAGGGACAGGGACAGGGCGAATCCCAGGAACACGAGGTGCACCAGGACGAAGCCGGCGAGCAGTCCGCGCGGGGATCTCGACCAGGCGTGCCACCGCGGGGTCGCGAGGCGGTTCCGGAACCGGGTGAGCATGCTGAAGGTCGTGTCCGTGGACATGGGTCAATCCTCGTCAAGGGGGTGGGGTCGCAGGACCACAGGGCGCTGCCCCACCATGCTACGTGGCCGGGCGCGGACCGACCGGAACCGGGCGTCATGATCCGTGCGCAGCGACCCCGGGCCGGAGGGCGCGGCGGCGTCCCGGGACGCCGGGGCGATGAGGTGGCATCATGGCTGGAACACGCTCCTGGAGAGCGCTCAGCACACCTGTCCGCCCGGCAGCGACACACATAGGGGATCAGCGCACGTCATGACGGCAGGGGGTTCGCATCCGGAGGGGCCGCGGAGCCGCGGGGGCCGGGCCGTCAGCACCGTCCCCTTCCGCCAGGACACGCCCGGCGCCCACCCGGACCCGCGAGCGCACGTCGCCGTCCTGCAGGGGTTCGTCGGCTCCCTGATGATGCTCGTCGGCTCGGTCGGCACCGGGTGGATCGCCAACGGCTCGCCCATGGTCCGCCACCCCCTCGTCATCGCGCTGCGGGTCGAGGGATGGGGCGTCTACGCCTGCACCGTGCTGCTGACCGTCGGCGCCATGCTGCTGGTGCGCTCCTGGCTCCGGCTCGGGCAGCGGCTCCAGGGCGGGCCGGCGGGCGCCCAGCGCTCCGTGGTGCTGGCCGTGTGCGCCTGGTCGCTGCCGCTGTTCTTCGCCGTGCCGATCTTCTCCCGGGACGTGTACGCCTACGTCGGCCAGGGCCGTCTGATGCTGGCCGGGCAGAACCCGTACACGACCGGCATCTCCGCCCTGGAGAACTGGTTCATGCTGGGCACGGACCCGACCTGGGCCGAGGCCCGGACGCCCTACGGGCCGTACTTCCTGTGGCTGGCGCGCGCGGTCGTGGCCCTCACGGGCGCGCAGCCGGATCTCTCCGTCCTGCTCTTCCGGATCCTGGCCTGCGCGGGTGTCCTCCTCTGCGTCGTGTACGTGCCCCGGCTCGCGCGGCTGCACGGGGTCGACCCGGCCCGTGCGCTGTGGATCGCGGTGGCCAACCCGCTGTTCCTCATCAGCTTCGTGGCCAGCGCGCACAACGACGCGCTGATGCTCGGACTGGCCGTGGCGGGAACGTACTTCGCGGCCACGGGCCGCCCGGTGACCGGGGTCCTCCTGGTGACCGCCTCGATCGGGATCAAGCCGATCACCATCCTCCTGCTGCCGTTCATCGGCCTCCTGTGGGCGGGGCCGAGAGCGTCCTGGCGGCGGAAGTTCGCCCTGTGGGCGGCCACGGCGGCGATCAGCTTCGGGGTGCTGCTGCTGAGCGGGCTCCCCTACCAGCTGGGCACCGGGTGGGTCTGGGCGCTGGTCGACCCCACCCCGGGGTACACCGGGTACTCGCCCTCCGGCTTCCTGGGCCAGCAGGTCCGCGACCTCGCGAACGCGGTGGGCCTGCCGGGCGCGGCCATGGCCTCCGTGCTGCGCGACGTCCTGCAGTACGCCGCCATCGGCCTGGTCCTGCTCCTGATGTTCCGCGGCGACGACCACCGGGTGGTCCGCAGGCTCGGCCTGGCGTTCGCCGCCGTGGTGCTGCTCTCCCCGATCATCCAGCCCTGGTACATCCTGTGGTTCCTCCCCTTCCTCGCCGCGACCGGGATCAGGGACAACTGGCAGATCCGCTCCCTGTACATCGTGATCACCTTCTTCGTGATCTTCGGCGCCCAGGACCAGCTCTCCGTGTGGCCCTTCATCGAGCTGACGGTGGACGCCTCGACGATCGCGTTCGTCACCGCCCTGGTGTTCACCGCCTACCTGATGCTCCTGGATCCCCACACCCGGCACCTGCTCGTCCACGGCGGCCCGGCGGGCTGGCTCGGCCGCCGACGACGCCGTCGTCGTCGGAGCTGAGGCGCCCGCGGCCGTCGGTCACCGGGGCGCGGCGGGCACCGCTGCGCCGGTGCCCAGCGGGAGCCGGACGGTGAAGAGCGTGCGGCCCGGGCGGGACTCCACGTCCACCGTGCCGCCGTGCGCCTGCACCACCGAGCGGACGATGGACAGGCCCAGGCCGGTGCTGCCCTCCCGGGTCTGCCGGGAGGTGTCCAGGCGGCTGAAGCGCTCGAAGAGCCTGGCCTGGAACTCCCGCGGGATGCCCGGGCCGGCGTCGAGCACGGAGGCCTCCGCCCAGCCGTCCCGGGTGGCCCGCACGGCGGCGGTCACCGCGGTGCCGGGCGGGGTGTGCTTGCGGGCGTTGGAGAGCAGGTTGGCCAGCACCTGGTGGAGCTGGGCGACGTCCGCCCGCACGGGCACCGGCTCCGCCGGCACGTCCAGGGCCCAGTCGTGGTCGGGGCCCGCGGCCGAGGCGTCGGTGAGGGCCTCGAGCACGAGCTCGCCGAGGTCGGCGTCCCGCAGCTCCGGGGGGCGGCCCTCGTCCAGGCGGGCGAGCAGCAGCAGGTCCTCGACCAGGGCGGTCATCCGCAGCGTCTGCTGCTCCACCCGGGCCAGCGAGGCGCGGCCGGTGCCGGTCAGCGGCTCGGTGAGCTGCAGCATGTCCGTGTAGCCGCGCACGGCCGCCAGGGGGGTGCGCAGCTCGTGGGAGGCGTCCGCCACGAACTCGCGCAGCCGGGTCTCGGAGTGCTGGCGCGCGGCCAGGGCCGAGTCCACGTTCTCGAGCAGGGAGTTCAGGGCGCGGCCCACCTCCCCGACCTCTGTCCCGGGACGAGCCAGCCCGGCGGGCACGTGCTGGTCGGCCAGGGAGACCTCGCCCGAGGCCAGCGGCAGGCGGGCGACGCGGGACGCCGCCGCCGAGACCTGTTCCAGCGGCCGCAGGGCACGGCGCACGACGACGGTCCCGGCCACCGCCGTGGTCACCAGCGCGAGCAGGCTGCCCGCGGTCATGGTGGTGACGAGCTCCGCCACGGTGTCGTCGACCGACGCGGTGGGCAGCCCGGTCACCAGCACCTGGCTGCCGCTGCGCCCGTCCCGGGCGACCGACTCGACCCGGTACTCGCCCACGGACAGGTCCACGTCGGAGAGCCGCCCCTGCTCCGTGCCCGTGGAGCGCCGAGGGTCCCCGAAGCCGCGCTCGTCCGGGCTCTCGGCCGCGAAGGCGCCCGCTTCCCGCAGGGCGGTGACGTCCTCCTCGGGCAGCGGCGCGGGCTCCCCGGACTCGGTGCGGTAGGACGCCGTGACCACCTCGTCCTCCCGCAGCACGGCCACCAGGACGCCCACCGGCTGGCCGGGGGCGTCGAGGGGGTCCCGCTCCGGGGCGGGGTCCCCCCGGGTGAAGGTCAGCGCCCGCCCGGTGGCCTGGCGCAGCGACCCGTCGAGCCGCTCGACGAGGTCCTGGCGGGTGAGCTCCACGATCGTGGCGCCCAGCACGAGGAGGACCACCGCCAGGAGGACGAGCACGCCGGCGATGAGCCGGGTGGCCAGGCGCAGGCGGCGCGGGGGGAGCGGGCCGTGCGGCATCAGGACGCGGGCTTGATGACGTACCCGGCGCCGCGCACGGTGTGGATCATGGGGGAGCGGCCCGCGTCGATCCGCTTGCGGAGGTAGGAGATGTAGAGCTCCACGATGTTGGCCTGGCCCGAGAAGTCGTAGTGCCACACGTTGTCCAGGATCTGGGCCTTGGACAGGACACGGCGCGGGTTCTCCATCAGGTAGCGCAGCAGCTCGAACTGCGTGGTGGTCAGCTCGACCGGCTCCCCGGCGCGGGTGACCTCGCGGCTGTCGATGTTGAGCACCAGGTCCCCGACCACCAGGGTGGCGCTGTCCTGGGCGGCGACCCCGGAGCGCTGCACGAGCCGGTGCAGCCGGATGAGCACCTCCTCGATCGAGAACGGCTTGGTCACGTAGTCGTCCCCGCCGGAGGCGAGCCCCTCGATCCGGTCCTGGACCGTGTCCTTGGCCGTGAGGAACAGCACCGGCACCGCGGGATAGGACTGGCGGATCCGGGCCAGGACCTCCAGCCCGTCCAGGCCGGGCAGCATCCGGTCCAGGACCAGCACGTCGGGGGCGAAGTCCCGCGCCTGCTGGACGGCGTCGAACCCCTCGTGGGAGATCCGGGCGTCCCACCCGCACATGCCCGTGCCCATGGCCACGAGATCGGCCAGCGCCGGCTCGTCGTCCACCACCAGCACCCGGATCGGCGAGCCGTCAGGGTGGGTCAGGCGAGGCAGGACCTCGGTGAGGACGGAGAAGCTGGAGGAGTAGGACATGGGAGCTCCCGGTGCCGGGCGGACGTGACACTGCCACTGTTGCGCACCAGATTAGGCGCACGTCCTGTGGAAGCTGTGCGCAGCCTGTGCCGTGCCACCGGGATTCTCAGACAGGCCGGGGCGGTCGGCACAGCTCCGGCACAGACTCCGGGCGGACAGTGGAACCACTCGAGCCAGCCACCCACCGGACACCCAGGAGCGGACATGCGCACCATCACCATCACCGACGCCGTCGAGGCCGCCGCCCGCGCCCAGTACGAGCGGGCCGCCCACCCCGGAGCACCCCGGTGGGAGGACTGCGCCGAGTCCGACCGCGCCGTCTACCGCCACGCGGTGCGGCCCCACGTCGAAGCGGCCGCCCCGTTCATCGCCGCGAGGTCCCTGCAGGACGCGGCCACCGCCTTCGCCACCACCCGCCCCACCGAGTCCGCCCGGCGCAGCCTCGAGTACCCCGTGGTGGAGCTGCAGGCCATGGCCTACCGGCACACGGCGGCCCAGCGCCCCGTCGTGGTGCCGTCGTCGTCGGCCACGGCCTCGGTCACCGCTCCCGCCGCCGCCGCTGCGGCGCCGCGGCGGGTGCGCGCCGTCCTCGGCGCCCTCCGTTCGTCGAGGCGCCCCGAGGCCGTGTAGGCCTCGGGCGGTCCTGCGACCGGTCGCCCGCCGGCGGGCGCGTGTGCCGCGTCACAGCGGAAGCACAGCATTCCGAAAAGCCCACCACATGTGCGCCAGCAAAGGTGGGGTGTGCACCGGTCCTCCGACCGGTCCGGCGGGCAGGGGGTCCGCCGTCCTGCCGCGCTGAAGGGGCCGCTGTCATGACCGATTCCCGGGGCCGCCCGCCGAGGACCGTGCCGTGGGCGCCGGTCCCCGCGCGGCTGGCGAGCACTCCGCTCGCGGACGAGGCCTCGACCGGCCGCGCGACGGCCGACCCGGCCACGGGCTCGGCCACGAGCTCGACCGCGAGTTCCACCGCGAGCCCGGCCGCCGCACCCGCCAAGCGCCGCCTCGTCGGGGTGGACGCCGCCCGCGGCCTGGCCCTGATCGGGATGATCGCGATCCACATCCTGCCCTCGTGGGACCCGGAGACCTTCGAGCCCACCGCGCAGTGGACCGTCTTCGCCGGCCGCTCCGCGGCGCTGTTCGCCCTTCTGGCGGGCGTGGGCCTGGCCTTCAGCACCGGTGGCCGGACACCGCACACCGGCCGGGCGATGACCGCCGACCGGGCGGGGGTGGCCGTCCGCGCGCTGCTGATCGCGGGCCTGGGGCTGGCGATCAACCACGTGCTCCCCGGGAGCACGATCGACGAGGTCCCGGCCGTCAACATCCTCGTCTACTACGGGGCCTTCTTCCTGCTGGCGATCCCGTTCCTGCGCCTGCCCGCCCGCGCCCTGTTCGTCTGGGCGGGGGTCTTCGCCCTGGCCGGTCCCGCGCTGGTGCACCTGCTGCGGGACGTCCTGCCGGTCGTGGAGCGCTACAACCCGGACTACCTCGATCTCGTCGGGGACCCCGGGGCCACCGCGGCCCGGCTGCTGCTGACCGGGACCTTCCCCGCCCTGCCGTACCTGGCCTACCTGCTGACCGGCCTGGCCATCGGCCGGCTCGACCTCGCCGGGATCCGGGTCCAGACCGGACTGGTGCTGGGCGGGGCACTGCTGGCCGCCGGGGCCTCGCTGGCCTCCTGGGTGCTCGTCGACCGGGCCGGCGGCCTCGACCAGCTCGTGACCCGCACCCCCGGCGTCGACGAGGAGCTCGTCACCGAGGTCATCGTGTTCGGCCCCGACCCGACGCTGCCGACGACCACGTGGTGGTGGCTGACGGTCGGCGGCCCGTACACGAACACCCCGCCGGCCCTGCTGCTGGGCCTCGGCTCCGCGGTGGCCGCCCTGGGCGTGTTCCTCCTGCTGGCCCGCCGCTGGGCCTCCTGGCTGCTGCCGCTGAGCGCGATGGGCGCGATGACCCTCACCGTGTACTCGGCGCACCTGCTCGCGCTGGCCGCCGAGCTGCACTACGACCAGCCGCTGTGGTTCTGGATCCACGTGGCCGTGGCGATGGCCTTCGCCCTCCTCTGGCGCCAGGCCATGGGGCAGGGCCCCCTCGAGCGGCTGGTGGCCGCCCTGGTGCGCGCCACCCGCCGGCGCGTGCTCGCCCGCGAGCAGCGCCCGGGCTGAGCGCGCGGGCCGGGCGGCGCACGGCCGGGCGGCGCCGGGCTGGGCAGTGCGGCCCGAGCAGCACCCGGGCGGAGCGCGCGGGTAGGGCAGTGCGGCCCGGGCAGCGCCGGGCTGGGCGACGCGGCTCGAGCAGCGCCCGTGCGGACCGAGCCCAGCGCTCCGCCCGGCGGGCGGGTGCTACCGGGTCCCGGCTGGGGCGCTGCGGCGCCGCAGTGCGGCGTAGCCCAGGATGAGCAGTCCGGCCGCGGCCAGGCCGACGCCCACCCAGGCGGGGGAGCGGTAGCCCCAGCCGGCGGAGATGACCACGCCGCCGAGGAACGCGCCCACGGCGTTGGCCAGGTTGAACGCCGCGTGGTTCATCGCGGCGGTCAGGGACGGGGCGTCCTTGGCCTCGCGCAGCAGGCGCACCTGGAGCGAGGTCGTGAAGATCGAGCCCATGATGCCGATCCACAGCGCGCCCAGGACGGCAGCCACGGGGACGTGGACGAACAGCGCGAAGAACGCCAGGGCCACACCGGACACCGCGCCGGCGCCGAGGGCGGTGCGCTCGATCGAGCGGTCGATGAGCGGACCGGCCAGCAGCGAGCCCACGGTCATGCCCACGCCGAACACGGCCAGCACCCACGGCACGGTGCCGATGTCGAGGCCGGTGAGCTCGGTGAGGGTCGGGGAGATGTAGGTGTAGACCGCGAACATGCCGCCGAAGCCGATCGCCCCGGCGAGCAGCGTCAGGGCCACCTGGGGCCGGGCCAGGGCGCGGATCTCCTGGGCGGCCGAGGCCATGCCCTCGTTGCGGGTGCGCGGCACCCACAGGGCCAGGGCGGCGATGGTCAGGGCGCCCAGGAGCACCACCAGGAGATAGGCGGAGCGCCAGCCGAGGGCCCCGCCCAGGGCCGCGGCGAAGGGCACGCCCACGATGTTCGCGATGGTGAGCCCCAGCATCACCCGGGCCACGGCCGTGCCGCGCCGTTCGCGGGCCACCAGGGAGGAGGCCACCACCGCGGCGACCCCGAAGTAGGCGCCGTGGGGCAGGCCGGCGAGGAACCGGGCCACGTAGAGCCACTCGAGGGAGGGCGCGGCGGCGGAGAGCCCGTTGCCCACCACGAACGTGAGCATCAGCGTCAGCAGCAGGGTCTTGCGCTCCACCCGGGCGGCGAGGGACGTGATGAGCGGCGCCCCGACCACCACGCCCAGGGCGTAGAGGGAGATGGACTGGCCGACGGCGGGGATCGAGGCGCCGAAGTCCTCGGCGATGAACGGCAGCAGGCCCATCGAGGCGAACTCGGTGGTGCCGACCCCGAAGCCGCCCATCGCCAGGGCGAAGATGGCGAGGCGGGTGCCGGCGGGACCGGGGGCGTTGACCACCTGGAGCAGGGCGGTGCGGGGTGCGGACACGGCGGGTCCTTCCGGGGAGGGCGCAGGGACGGGGAACGAGCACGTCGTCGAGCCCGAAGGAAAGGGGAGGGACAGCTTTCGATGCTACGCGCGTTCGCCCCGGTCTCCCATGCCTCCCGGTGTGATCTTCATCAGCCCGCCCGGCAGGCGCGTGCTCAGCGGAAGGCGGAGTGCCCGGTCAGCTGCTGGCCCAGGATGAGGGTGTGCACCTCGTCGGTGCCCTCGTAGGTGCGCACGGACTCCAGGTTGTTGGCGTGGCGCAGCGGCGAGTGCTCGAGGGTGACCCCGTTGCCGCCGAGCATCGTGCGCGCCTCCCGGCACACCTCGATCGCGATCCGGCAGTTGTTGAGCTTGCCCACCGAGATCATGTGGTTCTCCAGGCGGCCCTCGTCCTTGAGCCGCCCGATGCGCAGCGCCAGCAGCTGCCCCTTCTGGATCTCCAGGGCCATGTTCACCAGCTTCGCCTGCGAGAGCTGGTAGGCGGCGAGCGGCTTGTCGAACTGGATGCGCTGCTGCGAGTAGGCCAGTGCGGCGTCGAAGCTGTCGCGGGCCGCGCCCAGGGCGCCCCAGACGATCCCGTAGCGGGCCTCGTTGAGGCACGAGAACGGTCCCCGCAGACCGGGATTGTCGGGCAGGATCGCGTCGGCGGGCAGCCGGACGTCCTCGAGGGCGATGTCGCACTGGATGGAGGCGCGCATGGACAGCTTCGGCTCGATCGGCGTGGCGGTGAACCCGGGGGTGTCCGTGGGCACGAGGAAGCCGCGGACGCGCTCCTGCCCGCTCTCGTCGACGGCCTTGGCCCAGATCACGGCCACGTGGGCGATCGAGGCGAGCCCGATCCAGCGCTTGGCGCCGTTGAGGACCCACTCGCCGCCCTCGCGCACCGCGGTGGTCGCCATGGTCGAGGGGTCCGAGCCGGCGGTGGGCTCGGTGAGGCCGAAGCACCCGATGATCTCGCCGGCGGCCATGCCGGGCAGCCAGCGCTGCTTCTGCTCCTCGGAGCCGTGCTTGGCGATCGCGGACATCGCCAGCGAGCCCTGCACGGAGACGAACGTGCGCAGGCCGGAGTCCCCGGCCTCGAGCTCCTGCATCGCGATGCCGTACTGCACCGCGGACTTCCCGGCGCACCCGTAGCCCTGGATGTGCATGCCGAGCAGTCCGAGCTGCGCCATCTCCGGGACGATCTCCTGCGGGAAGACGGCGTCGGCGAACCACCCGGCGATGTTCGGCCGGATCCGCCGGTCCACGAACTCGCGGACGGTGTCCCGGGTCTCGAGCTCCTCGGCGCTGAGGTCTGCTTCGACGTCGAGCAGGTCGGTCGCGGCGGCGTTCATGGGTCCTCCTGGGGATCGGGGTGCGCGGATGCCTCTGACGAGGATGACGCATGCGTGACCTGGGCAACACCGTTCGCCACATATTTGAGCTTTAGGTATCACTGAACTGCACATTAGGTATTTGAAGTTTCACAGTGGGTCGTGGGAATGTGATCTGCACGACATCCATCCACCCCTCGGAGGACTCCTGTGACCCGATCGTCCCCCCGTGCCGTCGACGTCCCGCCCCGGGTGCGCATCGAGCGCACCGGTGCCGTGGCCGTGCTGACGCTCGACGACGAACGACGCCGCAACGTGCTCGGCCCCGAGCTGCGCACCCGGCTGCGGGCCGCCCTGGCGGAGCTCGCCGCGGACCCCGGGATCGGCGCCCTGGTGCTCACCGGCGCGGGAGGCTGCTTCAGCGGCGGCGGCGACCTCGCCTCCATGCCGCCCGCCGGTCCGGTCGAGTCCGCCGCCCGGATGGCCGAGGTGGCCGGGCTCGTGCAGGAGCTCGCGCAGCTGGAGAAGCCGGTCGTGGCCGCGGTGACCGGGCCCGCCGCCGGCGTGGCCGTCGGCCTGGTGTGCTGCTGCGACGTGGTGGTGGCCGGCGAGAGCGCCCGGTTCCTGTTCCCGTTCACCCGCCTGGGCCTGGCCCCGGACGGCGGGCTGGTGCACTCCCTGGTCCAGCGCACGGGTGCGGCCCGCGCCCGGCGGATCCTGCTGGAGGCCGCCCCGGTGGACGCCGCCACCGCCCTGGACGCGGGGCTGGCCGACCACGTGCTGCCGGACCCGGACGTGCTCGGCGCCGCGGTCGCCCGCGCCGCGGAGCTCGCCGGCCGGGCCCCGCTCGCCGTCGCCGCCGTGAAGCGGGGGATCCGCGAGGCCTCCGGCTCTCTCGGCGAGGCCCTGGACTTCGAGCGGGACCACCAGCCCGCGCTCTTCGGCACCGCCGACTTCCTGGAGGGCAAGCAGTCGTTCTTCGAGAAGCGGGTCCCCTCCTTCTCCGGGCGCTGAGCGCCCCCACCGCACGTCGAAAGGTCATCATGAGGACAACGAAGTCACGGCTCGCCGCTCTGGGCGCCGTCGCGGTGCTGGGTCTGACCGGCTGCGCGAGCGCCGAGGGGGACGAGCCGGTGGGCCCCAACGGCCTGCCGCAGCAACTGGTGTGGTCCACCTACAACGTGGGCACCGGCACCTACAACGACCTCGCCGCCATCGCGAACACCCTCACCAACGAGGAGGGCGTGCAGGTGCGGCTGATGACGGCCGACACCGGCATCGGCCGGCTGGCGCCCCTCGTGAACGGCACCGTGGACTACTCGCGGGCCGGGGACGAGTACTACTACGCCTTCGAGGGCGACTACGAGTACGCCAGCGAGGAGTGGGGCCCCCAGGACATCCGCATGGTGTGGGCGCCGCTGGGCAACTACGGCCTGCTGGTGCGCGAGGACAGCGGCATCGACTCCTTCGCGGACCTCGAGGGCAAGCGGTTCCCCGAGCTGACCGCCAACACGTCCATCAACAACAAGATGGAGGGCTTCCTCAACTACGGCGGCCTGACCGGGGACGACGTCCAGAAGGTCCCCATCTCCTACGGCGAGCAGATCGCCGGTCTCGAGGCGGGCCAGATCGACGCCCTGTACCAGAACGTGGTCGGCTCCAACATCGACGAGCTCGCGTCCTCCACGGACGTCAAGTGGCTGGGCTTCGACGACCCGGACCCGGCCCGCTACGAGACCTGGGAGGAGCTCATGCCCATGGTGTCGGTCGGCGAGGTCACGAACGCCGCCGGGATGGACGAGGGCGAGAGCGCCCGCGTCCTCGAGTACACGATCCCGCTGACCACGATGGGCTCCCGCGACGCGGACGAGGTCTACCACCTCGTGAAGTCGATGGTCGAGAACTACGAGCACTACGAGGGCACCACCCCGGACACGAAGCAGTTCGCCTTCGACGCCGTGCTCAAGGAGCCGCTGGTGGTCCCCTTCCACGAGGGCACCGTCCGCTACTTCGAGGAGCGCGGCGTGTGGACCGAGGAGCTGGAGCGGAAGAACGACGAGCTGATCGAGCGCGGCGAGCGGATGCGCGAGGCCTGGCCCGGCGTCGTCGAGTCCTCCTCCTCCGCGGAGGAGCTCGAGCAGAACTGGACGGACTGGAAGACCGACGAGCTGGACGGCGAGGAGACCGACGATGCGAACTGAGACCCGGGTGACACCGTTCTGGCGGACGGTGGTGATCGTGCTGACCGTCCTGGGCGTGCTGCTGGCCATGAACCAGGTCTTCTTCTGGAACGTGGGCGGGCTGTCCCTGCTGACCAACTCCTACCTGTACCTCATCCTGGCGGTGTTCCTGCCGGTCGTGTTCATCGTCAACCCCCTGCGCAAGATCCCGCTCGCCCAGCAGGTGGAGGCCCAGCAGGAGCACGGATCCGGCGGCAGCACCGCCCCGGTCCGCGAGCGCCGGGTCCAGTGGTTCGACGTCCTGCTCATGGTCGTCGCGGCGGCCGTGTGCGGCTACTTCGCGGTCAACGGAACGCGGATCAAGGACTTCGGCTGGGAGTACATGGCGCCCACCACCGCCACGGTCGCCGCGTTCGTGCTGTGGCTCGTGGTGCTCGAGGCCCTGCGCCGCACCGGCGGGCTGACGGTGACGGTCATCGCGCTGCTCTTCTCCCTGTACCCGCTGGTCGCCGAGAACCTGCCGATCGGCGTCCTGCAGGGCGTCACCTACGACCTGCCGACCCTGGCGCAGGTGCACATCATGGGCGCCGAGGGCGTGCTGGGCCTGCCCATCCAGACCGCGGCGACCATCCTGATCGGCTTCCTGGTCTTCGGGGTGGCCCTGCAGCACACCGGCGGCGCGGACTTCTTCCACAACCTCTCCATGTCGATCTTCGGCCGGTACCGCGGCGGCGCGGCGAAGGTGTCCGTGGCCAGCAGCGCCGCGATGGGCATGATGAGCGGCAGCGCCGTCTCCAACGTCCTGACCACCGGGCCCATGACCATCCCGGCCATGAAGCGCTCCGGGTTCAGCCCCACCTACGCGGGCGGCATCGAGGCCACGGCGTCCTCCGGCGGGTCCATCACCCCGCCGATCATGGGCACCGCGGCGTTCCTCATGGTCTCCTTCGTGGGCGTGCCCTACACGGAGATCCTGGTGGCCGCGACCATCCCCGCGGTCCTCTACTTCCTCGGCATCTACCTGCAGGTGGACGGCTACGCCGCCCGCAAGGGGCTCAAGGGCGTGCCCGTGGCCCAGCTGCCCCGGGCCCTCGCCACGCTCGTCCGGGGCTGGCCCTACGTCCTGGCCCTGGCCCTGCTGACCGGGCTGCTGTTCCTCACGAACTCCGAGACCCAGGTGCCGTACTGGGTGATCCTGGTGCTGCTGGTCGTGGCCGTGCTGCGCCCGGGCCAGAAGTTCGGGCTGCGGGAGTTCGCCGACTTCCTCGTGGAGTCCGGCCGGACGCTGGGCAACATCATCGGCATCATCGCCGGCGTGGGCCTGATCGTCGGCGGTCTCACCGCCACGGGCGTGAGCCTGTCCCTGGCCCGCGAGCTGGTCTCGCTGGTCGGTGACAACGTGGTCCTCATCCTCATCGCCGGCGCCGTCACCTGCTTCATCCTCGGCATGGGCATGACGATCTCCGCGGCCTACGTGTTCCTGGCGATCGTCATGGTCCCGGCGGTCATCGACCTCGGGGTCAACCCGCTCGCGGCGCACCTGTTCGTCATCTACTGGGCGTCCGTCTCCTACATCACCCCGCCGGTGGGTCTCGCCGCCTTCGCCGCGGCGGGCCTGGCCAAGGCTCCCGCCATGGCCACCAGCGTGGCGGCCATGAAGCTCGGCGCGGTGAAGTACATCGTCCCGTTCGGCTTCGCCCTCAACCCCGCGCTGGTCGCCCAGGACTCGCCCGGCCGGATCCTGCTGGCCTTCGCCCTGAGCATCGTGGGCGTCTACGCCCTGGCCTCCGCCATCGAGGGCTGGACGGTCGGCTTCGACCGCCGGATGCCCGTCCTGTTCCGGGTCGCGGCCGCGGTCGGCGGGTTCCTGCTGTTCCTGCCCACGCCGCTCAGCGCCGTCGCCGGCCTGGTCCTCGTGGCCGGGAGCGTGCTGCTGACCTTCCTCACCGTGCGGACCGGACCCACGGACGACGACGACGCCGCTCCCGCCCCGGCCCCTGCGCCCGCCACCGCCACCGTCTGACCGGAAGGACCCGCCATGACCGACACCACCACGGACACCACCACCGCCGCCACGAGCGGCAGCACCACCGGCGCTCCGGCCGGCACCACCACCGCCCCTCCGGCCGACACCGGCGCGGGCACCCGCCTCGACACCGGGACCGGCACCGTCACGGCCGAGCTGCGGGGCAGGGTCGCCGTCGTCACCGTGAACCGCCCCGAGGTGCGCAACGCCCTGAACGTCGGGGTGCTGGACGGGATCGAGGCGGCGCTCGACGCGCTGGAGCGGCGCGAGGACGCCGGCGCCGTCGTCTTCACCGGCGCGGGGGAGAAGGCCTTCGTGGCCGGGGCGGACATCTCCCAACTGGTCGGCTACACGCTGCGGGACGGCCTGCGGGCCCGGATGCAGCGCCTCTGGGACCGGATCCAGGACCTCGAGCTGCCCACGATCGCCGCGGTCAACGGCTTCGCGCTGGGCGGGGGCAACGAGCTGGCGATGTCCTGCGACATCCGCGTGGCGGCCGCCGGCGCCCGGTTCGGACTGCCCGAGACCAACCTCGGCATCCTGCCCGGCGCCGGCGGCACCCAGCGGCTGTCCCGGCTCGTCGGGCTCGGCCGGGCCCAGGAGATGATCCTCACCGGCCGGATCATCGACGCGGAGGAGGCCCTGCGCATCGGCCTGGTGACCAGCGTGGTCCCGGCGGACGAGCTGATGGACGCGGCGCTCGCCACCGCGGACTCGATCCTCGCCAAGGGCCCCCTGGCGGTGCGGCTGGCCAAGCTCGTGGTGCGCAACGGCGCCGAGACGGACCAGCGCACCGGGCTGCTGCTCGAGCGGCTGGCCCAGTCCCTGCTCTACGCCTCCGACGAGAAGGCCGAGGGCGCGAGCGCCTTCCTGGAGAAGCGCCCCGCCCGCTTCCGCGACGACGACTGACCACCGGCCCCAGCCCCGAACCCCGCGGCCCCGCCGACGGGCCCCACCACAACCTCCGAGGAGCAGACATGAACCCCCAGCCGAGCATCGACGCCGTCCGAGACGTCCTGGTCGTGGGATCCGGTGCCATGGGCACCCAGATCGGGGCGGTCTTCGCCCTCGCCGGCTACACCGTCACCACCAGCGACCTCGACCCCGCCGCCCTCGAGCGGTCCCGGGACGAGGTGCGCCGCCGCCTCGGCCGGCTCGCCGAGAAGGGCAGCCGGAGCCGGGCGGAGGTCGACGCCGCCCTCGCCCGGATGGCGTACACCACCGACTCCCTCGAGGCGGCCCGCACCACCGACTTCGTGCTCGAGGCCGCCGTGGAGCGCCTCGACATCAAGCGGCAGCTGTTCGCCGACCTGGACGAGGCCGCCCCCGAGCACGCGATCCTCGCGACCAACTCCTCGACCATCCCCTCGTCCCTGCTCACGGACGCGACCGGCCGCCCGGACCGGGTGTGCAACATGCACTTCTTCAACCCGGCGCTGGTCATGGCCTGCGTCGAGGTGGTGCGCAACCCGCAGACCTCCGACGCCACCGCGGAGACCACCACGGAGCTCGCCCGCCGGCTCGGCAAGCAGCCCGTGCGGCTCCACCACGAGGTCCCCGGCTTCGTGGCCAACCGCCTCCTCGGGGCCCTGCGGGACGAGGCGCTGCGCCTCGAGGCCGACGGCGTGGCGAGCTTCGAGGACATCGACGTGGCCGCGCGGACGGCCCTGGGCCACCCCATGGGGCCGTTCGAGCTCATGGACCTGGTCGGCATCGACGTGGCCTACCTGATCCGGCTGGCCCAGCACGAGCAGACCGGGGACCCCGACGACCTCCCGCACCCCTCCGTGGAGAAGCTCTACGAGCAGGGCCGGTACGGCCGCAAGACCGGCCGCGGCTGGTACGAGTACGCCGGCTGAGCCCGGACGAGACGCGACGACGAAAAGAGAGAACATGAGCCAGTTCGAGGACGCCCACGCCCTGCAGGAGATCTTCGGCCGCCCCGGCACGGGCCCGCTCGCCGGGGTGGTGGTGGCGGATCTCAGCCGCGTGCTCGCCGGCCCCTACTGCACCATGCTGCTGGCGGACATGGGCGCGACCGTCATCAAGATCGAGAGCACCGCCGGGGACGACGCCCGCGCGTGGGTCCCGCCCCACCGGGACGGCGAGAGCACGTTCTTCCTCTCGGTCAACCGCAACAAGCACTCCATCGCCCTGGACTTCTCGGACCCCGAGCAGCTCGCGGTCGTGGAGCGGATCATCGCCCGGGCGGACATCCTGGTGGAGAACTTCAAGCCCGGCGGCCTGGTGCGCTACGGCCTCGACTACGAGAGCGTCAGCGCCTGGCGCCCGGACCTCGTCTACGCCTCGATCACCGGCTTCGGCACCGCCGGCGGCGCCGACCTGCCCGGCTACGACCTCCTGGCCCAGGCCCTCTCCGGGATGATGAGCCTCACCGGCAGCCAGCACGGCGAGCCGTACCGGGCCGGCGTGGCCCTCTTCGACGTCATCACGGGCCTGCACGCCTCCACCGGCATCCTGGGCGCGTTCCACGAGCGGCAGTCCTCCGGGACGGGCCAGCACGTGGAGCTGAACCTGCTGACCTCGGCGCTGTCCGGGCTGGTCAACCAGTCCGCCGCCTACGTGGCCGGCGGCAGCGTCCCCACCCGGATGGGCAACGAGCACCCGAGCCTCTACCCCTACGAGCCCTTCCCCACCCGGGACAAGGACATGGTCATCGCGGTGGGCAACAACGGGCAGTTCGCGCGGCTGTGCCGGTGCCTCGGCGCGCCCGAGCTCGCCGAGGACGAGCGGTTCGCCACGGTGTCCGCGCGCAACGCCAACCGGGTGGATTTGCGCCGGCTGATGATCGAGCGGCTCGCCGCCCGGGACGCCGAGGACTGGTTCGAGCTGCTCAAGGCGGTCAAGGTGCCCTGCGCCCCGATCCTGGGGGTGGACGAGGGCGTCCGGTTCGCGGAGGACCTCGGCCTGGACCCGGTGGTGCTGGCCGGGACGGGGGGCCGGGAGGTCCCCACGGTCCGCCACCCGGTCGACTTCAGCCGCACCCCGGTCGACTACACGCAGGCCCCGCCGCTGCTCGACGCCGACCGGGACCGCGTCCTGGCGTGGCTCGAGCGCGGGGAGCCCGCGGTCCGGCAGGCGTCGTGAGCGCCGTGCACACCACCGTGCTGCCCGTGCGCTGGTCCGACCAGGACCTGAACCGGCACGTCAACAACGCCCGCGTGGTCACCCTGATCGAGGAGGCGCGGCTCTCGGCGGTCGCCTCCTGGCTGGGGGAGGACGGCGTCCCGGACCCCGCCCGGCCGCGCGTGGTGGTCTCCCTGGCGCTCGACTACCTGCGCTCCATCGACCACGGCCCCGAGCTCACGGCACGCGTCTGGGTCTGCCGCCTCGGCCGGTCGTCCTACACGGTGGCCTACGAGCTGGTCCAGCACGGGCAGGTCGCGGTCCGCGCCCGGACGGTGCTCGTGCAGACGGACCCGGCCACGGGCCGCTCCACCCCGCTGCCGGCACCGGTGCGGGCCGCCCTGGAGGGCGTCGTCGTCCCGGAGCCGGAGCCGGAGCCGGACTCCGTGACCGTGCGTGCATGACCGCGTTCCGGAGGGGCCGGCCCGCCCTGCGGGCGCGGCGGATCGCCTATCCGGCGCTGCTGGCCACCACGGCGATGGGCACGATGTCCTCGAACGTGATCAACGCGCCGCTGTACGTCATCCAGACGGACCTCGGCATGACGGCCCAGCAGTCGGTGCTGGCCGTGAGCGCCTTCACGGTGGCCATGGCCACCGCCGTCCCCCTCGCCGGCTGGCTCGGCGACCGGCTCGGGGTCAAGACCTTCCTGATCTCGGCGCTGGGCGTCATGGTCCTCGCGGAGCTCACGGCGGCCGCGGCGACCGGCATGGAGTCGCTCGTGCTCGCCCGGATGGTGCAGGGCGCGGCGTGCAGCGCGATCCCGCCCTGCGTGCAGGCGGCCCTGGTCACCACCTGGCCGGAGCGGACCGCGCAGACCATGGGCGCCTGGGCCTCCGCCATCGGCGTGGGCCAGGCCGTGGGCCCGCCCTTCGGCGGTGTCCTCACCGAGGCGCTGAGCTGGCGCTGGGTCTTCGTGGTGCACGCCGGGCTGGTGCTCGTGCTGATGGTCCTCCTGGTGGCGTTCATGCCCCGGATCGGGCGGCGGCGCCCGCCGATGCACGTGGCCGCGATGGTCTGGCTCGTCCTCGGCGGCGGCTCGACGGCCGCGGCCGTGGTGCTGGCCGGGCAGTCCGGCCCCTGGTCCTGGGCGGCGGCGAGCGCGGTCTGCGCGGTGCTCGGCTGGTGGCTGTTCGCCCACCTCTGCCGGCGCCGGGCCCGGCGGGCCGCGTCCGGGGCGACGTCCCCGCGGCCCCTGCTGGACCCGGCCCTGCTGCGGGACCCCGCCTACCTCACGGCCGCGGCCGGAGCGGGGCTGGCGATGGGGTCCATGGCGGTGGCCATCGTGGCCGTGCCCCTGTTCCTCGCCTCGGACCTGGACCTGGGCCCGGCCCGGATCGGCGCCGTGGTCTTCACCCTGGCGCTCGCCATGACGGCGGCGGGACCCGTCGCGGCGCGGGTGGGCCGCCGGCACGGCAGCGGCGTCCAGCTCGGCCGTGGCGTCCTGATCCTCGTGGTCGCCGCCCCGGTGGTCACGCTGGCCATGGTCTCGTCCGGTCTGGGCGTGGCCCGCTGGGTGATCGTGTCCCTGGTGGTCCTGGGGCTCGTGCTCGCCGGGACCGGCATCGCCTTTGCCCAGAGCGCGGCGGCCACGGAGCTCCTGCTCTCGCCCGCCGGGGGCTCCGGGACCGCGATCGGCATCCACAACATGGTCCGCTTCCTCGCGATGGCCGTGGGCTACTCCGGGGTCTCCCTGGCGTGGGCCACCGGCGCCTCGCTCCTCGTCTTCCCCGCGGTCGCCCTGACCGCGCTGGGACTGCTCGCGATCCTGCGGGCCACCCGCCGGGAACGCCCGGCACCACCGACCACTCCGACCACCGCGGGTCCTGGGACCCGCCGACGAAAGGACCGACCATGACCACCATCTCCAGCGCCCCCTCGACCGAGGCCCCGGCCGCCGTCCGCGCGGGCGCCGCGACCTCCGACTACTTCCGGCTGGACGACGACCTGACGCCCGAGGAGATCGCGATCCGGGACCGGGTCCGCGAGTTCGCCCAGCAGCGCGTGCTGCCCGTGATCAACGACTACTGGGAGCGCGCCGAGTTCCCCTGGGAGCTGGTGCCCGGGCTGGCGGAGCTGGGCATCATCGGCACCACGATCCAGGGCTACGGCTGCCCTGGGATGTCCCGCAAGGCCGCGGGCATGGTGGCCCGGGAGATGGCGAGGGCCGACGGCAGCATCAACACGTTCCTGGGCGTGCACGGCAACCTGTGCATGGGGGCGCTGAACATGCTGGGGTCCGAGGAACAGAAGCGGCGCTGGCTGCCGGCGATGGCGCGGCTGGAGAAGACCGGGGCGTTCGCGCTCACCGAGCCGGAGCACGGCTCGGACTCCGTGGCCCTGGAGACCTCCGCCCGCCGCGAGGGCGAGGAGTGGGTGATCGACGGGCACAAGCGGTGGATCGGCAACGGGGACGCGGCCGACGTCGTCGTCCTGTTCGCCCGCAACACCGAGGACGGGAAGGTCAACGCGTTCGTCGTGGAGAAGGACGCCGACGGCAACCACCCGGCCGGGTACCGGCCTGAGGTGATCACCGGCAAGGTCGGCAAGCGGGCCATCCAGCAGGCCGACATCGTGCTCGAGGGCCTGCGGGTCCCGGCGGGCAATCGCCTCGAGAACTGCCGGTCCTTCAAGGACGTCTCCCGGGTGCTGCAGGCCACCCGCGGCGGCGCCGCGTGGGAGGCGGTCGGCCACGGCATGGCGGCCTTCGAGATCGCCGCCGACTACGCCGCGACACGGCAGCAGTTCGGCCGGGCCATCGGCGGCTACCAGCTGGTCCAGTCCCGGCTGGCCAACATGCTCAGCGAGCTCACCACCATGCAGCTGCTCTGCGACCGCATGGCCGAGCTCGCCGACCGCGGTCAGCTGTCCAACGCGCAGGCCTCGATGGTGAAGATGGCCACGGCGCAGAAGGGCAAGTGGATCTGCAACGAGGCCCGGGACCTCCTGGCCGGCAACGGGCTGCTGCTCGAGAACCACGTCGTCCGGCACATGACGGACATGGAGGTCGTCTCCACCTACGAGGGCACCGACTCCATCCAGGCGCTGCTCGTGGGCCGGGACATCACCGGGATCTCGGCCTTCAGCTGAGCACCCCCTTCGGCGAGAGGGCGGGGGTCACGGAGTGCCGGGCGCCGGGGCGGGCAGCGGGCCCCCGGGCGCGGGGAACACCGTCTCGGAGATCTCGATGACGGACTGCAGCGCCGGGTTGGCGTCCCCGCGGCGCCACAGGAGGCGGACCTCGACCGGCTTCTGCTCCTGCGTCAGCGGCTTGTAGACCACGCCCCGGGACGGCACGTTGTCCCGGACGCTGGAGAGGATGAGAGAGATGCCCATCCCGGCGCCCACGAGGACCACGAGCGTCCACGAGTCCGGGGCCACCTGGACGATGCGCGGGACGAACCCCGCGTTCATCGCCAGGGTGTTGAGCCGGTTGGGCAGCGTGGCCCCCGCCCCGCCGGGCAGCACGATCCACGCCTCCCCGGCGAGGTCCTCGACGTCGACCGTCTCGCGGTCGGCCAGCGGGTGGCTCTCCGGGAGGGCGATGAGCAGCTCCTCGAGCGCGACCAGCCGGGAGCTGATCTCCGCGGGCAGGAAGTCCCACCGGCCGATCACGAGGTCGAGGGAGTCGTCCAGGACCTTCTCCAGACCCAGGTAGGAGAACTGCGAGCTGTAGAGCTCCAGGCTGATCCCGGGGCGGCGGCGCCGGACCTGGCGCGCCAGCTCGCCCACCGCCTGGTTCACCGAGGCCCCGGCGAAGCCGAGCCGCACCCGCCCGGTCTCGCCCGCCTGGGACTTGCGGACCACGTCCTTCATGCGCTGCGCGAGCATCACCAGCTCCCGGGCCGGCTCGAGCAGGGCCTCGCCCTGCGGCGTCAGGGTCACGTGGCGGGTGTTGCGCTCGAACAGGGTGGCGCCCAGCTCGGACTCCAGCTGCCGGATCAGGCGGCTGAGGGGCGGCTGCGCCATGTGCAGGCGCTTCGCCGCGCGGCCGAAGTGCAGCTCCTCCGCGACGGCGAGGAACGCCTGGGCCTTGTGGACTTCCATCCGGCCAGACTAGGTCGTGCGCGAGGGGCAGCACGGGAGCGCCGGCGTCGCAATTGTCATTTGTGGGGCTTGCCCGCCCGTCCGTGGCATGCTTCCTCTCGTTATGAGGATCGTCATGCTCCGGAAACACGACGTGCCCGATGCAGCAACAAGCACTTCCTACCGTCGGAGCTGAACCGCTCGCCCCGCCCCCAAGGAGCAGCCCATGACCGAGCACGCCGGACCAGGACCCGCGCCCGTGGTGCCGCACGCCCGGCGGCCGGTCCTCCGGGTGGTCGGCGGCACCGCTGCCGCCCCCGCCCGTCCCGAGCCCCTCCGCGCCGAGCCGGACCCCGAGGACGCCGCCCGGGCCCGCGCTGCGGCCGCGCGGGCCGCCCACCCCTCGTCCGGCCTGGGCGTCCCGGGCTTCCAGCGCCCGCAGCCGGCGGGTCCCGCGCAGGACGGACGTCCGGCGCCCGAGCCCCCCGCGGCACCCCGGGCCCAGAAGGGCCACGACATTGCCGGCCACGAGATTCCCGGCCACGACGCCCCCGCCCTCGGGATCCCCGGCCTCGACGGGCCCGGCCCGCACGTGGTCACGGGACCGGTGCTCCTGCCGGCGGCCCGCTCCGGCGACGCGCTCAAGGTCGAGGTGCTCCAGGTCGCGGACCCCGGCGCGTCCGACGGTCCGCTCGGGACCGGGTGCACTGCCTACCTGCCGGTCCGTGCGGACGGGGCCGCCTTCTGCCCCCGGGAGCTCCACCGGGCCCTCGGCGCGGCCGGACAGCCCCTGCGCGGCACCTTCCGGGTGACCGTCTGCCGCACCGGCGCCCAGGACGTGCCCGCCGTGGCGCACCGGCAGCCGTTCGCCGAGACCGACGAGCACTGGATCGTCGTCGGGCGCTCGGGGACGGAGGACGCCGACGAGCAGACGTTCTGCCTGACCGCGGCCATGCAGCAGGCCGTGCGCGCCGGGGTGGACTTCCTGGCCCGGGACCGCGGCATGGACCGGCCCATCGCCCACGCCTATCTCTCCAGCGCCGCGGAGTTCGCCGTCACCCGGCTGGAGGACAGCTCCGCGGGCGCCCACGGCCGGATCCGCAAGGCCGACTTCCGCTGAACCAGCACCCCGCCACGGGCTCCTCCCGCCCGTCCCGATCGATGTGCATTCGTAACCGTCACATTTCGCATGGGATGCGCCGGACCCCTTGGTAACCCCCTACTGTGGGTGACGCAGGTCATGCGGGCGTCCGTGCGCGGTCCCGACAACGAGGTCGGGCTGTCGCCGCCGGTAGCACCACGGCCGGGGCGCCCGGTGACCTGTCCAACCCCCGCTCCCGCCCCTCGGCGCCCACCGTCACCGCCCGGAAACACGGGGACCCCGAACCGGAAACACGCTCTCCCTATGGTCGTAGGCATTCGAGAAAGCCGCCCCTGACCTCAGGAGACACCCATGAGTGAGCACTTCGCCCGCCGCGCCGCCGAGGAACTCCAGCGGGGCTTGGGGCGGCGCACCTTCTTCCGGGCGGCCACCGCCGTGGCCGCCGCCGGCGCGGTCACCGGCACCGGGGTGGGTGCGGCCTCCGCGGCCGTCCCGATGGGCGTCCAGCACTCCGGCGGCGGCCGCCCCGGCTTCCGGGGCACCGTCCTGCAGCCCGGGAAGGGCAGGATCCCCGGGGACCACTACCTGCCCTCGGAGGTAGACAGCGTGCTGTGGGGCTACGTCCCGTCCGTGGACGCCGAGCCCTCGCTGCGCATGCGCTCGGGGCGCACGGTCACCATCGACGCCGTCTCCCACGAGGGGATCCTCGAGGACCAGGGCCGGGACCCGGTGGAGTTCTTCGGCGCGCAGGGGGTCTCCCGCGCCCGGGTCCTGGACGACGCGGTGGAGATCGCCCGCGACTACGACCGCACCGAGCGGGACTTCGACCGGGACGGCCCGCACGTGGTGACCGGCCCGGTGTTCGTCGAGGAGGCGCGGCCCGGGGACGTCCTGAAGATCGAGACCCTGCACGCCGACCTGCGCGTGCCGTACGGGGTGGTCTCGAGCCGTCACGGCAAGGGCGCGCTGCCGGGCCCCGCCCGCGGCGGGCCGGTGGCCGACATCCTCGTCGAGGACGTGCTGCCGGCGGTGGGCACGGACGGCCGGTCCACGGGCAACCCGGAGGAGTACGGCAACGTCTCCACGTTCACCCCGGTGGAGCACGGTCAGGGCGTCATGGCCGGCGGGGCCGTGCGGTTCCCGCTGCGCCCGTTCATGGGCATGATGGGCGTCGCATATCAGCAGGGCTCCGGGCCCACCGACGACCTGCTCAACTCGATCCCGCCGACGCTGGGCGGCGGCAACATCGACATCCGCCACCTCGGCGTGGGCTCCACCTTCTACCTGCCCGTGCAGACGGACGGCGCCCTGTTCTACGTGGGGGACCCGCACATGGCCATGGGCGACGGCGAGGTGGCGCTCACCGCGATGGAGGGCTCGCTGCGCGGCACGTTCCGGCTCACGGTCTGCAAGGCCGGGGAAGGGGACGCGCCCTCCGTGGCCCACTCCTACCCGTTCGCGGAGACGGACGAGCACTGGATCCCCATCGGGCTCTCCGACCCGGACGGCGCGGCCGGCGGGGAGCAGAACTCCGACCTGGACGTGGCGATGCGCCGGGCCGTGCTCAACGCCCTCGACTTCCTCGAGCAGGACAAGGGCATGGACCGCGCCGTGGCCTACGCCTACCTCTCGGCCGCCGCGGACTTCGCCATCTCCCAGGTGGTGGACCGCACCGTGGGGGTGCACGGGCTGATCCGCAAGGCGGACTTCGACCGCGCCTGAGCCCGCGCTGTCGATTCGCGGGCATGACCTCTAGTCTGCGGGCATGACCTCGTCCGCCCGGCCGGCAGCACCGGCCGCCTCCCTGCCGCGCACGATCGCCCGGGTGCTCCTCGGGCTCGTCCTGCTCGGCGCCGGGATCAGCCACCTCACGGTGGCCCGCCAGGAGTTCACGGCCCAGGTGCCCGAGTGGCTGCCCGTCCCCGACGACGCCGTGGTGCTGGGCTCCGGGGTGGTGGAGATCGTCGTCGGCGCCGCGCTGGTGGTCCTGCCCCGGCGGCGGGTGCTGCTCGGGTGGCTCGCCGCGGCGTTCTTCGTGGCCGTGTTCCCGGGCAACGTCTCGCAGTACCTCACGCGCACGGACGCCTTCGGTCTGGACACCGACCGCGCCCGGGCCGTGCGGCTGCTGTTCCAGCCGCTGCTCGTGCTGTGGGCCCTGTGGTCCACCGGGGCGTGGCGGTCGTGGCGCCGCTCCCGCCGGGATTAGTCCCGGCGCTCGGTGTAGCGGTCCCGCACGCGCCGGTACAGGGTGAAGGTCCCGAGGTAGGCGAGGGCCGCGAGCACCACGACGGGCAGCCACTCCTGGGCGTCCACGGTGGTCAGCAGCGCCCCGGCCGAGGTCAGCACCAGGGCCAGGACGAGCAGGGTCGCGACGATCGACTTCACGGGCGTCCTTCCGGGGCGCGGCGGCGTTGCGGGGCCCTTCCAGGGTAGCGGCCCGGCACGCGCGGCCCGGCGGTTCAGCAGGCCTCGGCGAGCGCGCGGCCGGTCCCGTCCGCAGGAGAGGTCGCCGGAGAGTGCGCGGAGGAGTGCGCGGGGGACGTCGCGGGGATGTCGCCCAGGTGCAGCAGGTCCACCACGTCCGCCTCGTCGAGGGCCGCCTCGCGGGCCAGGAGGGTGATCGGCACGCCGTGGCGCACGGCCAGGCGGAGCTCGTCGCGCAGGGACTCGAGGGCCTGGTCCAGCCGCCAGCGCTCGGCCTCGAGGCCGGCCTCGTAGGCGCACAGGCGCCGGGCCTGCTCCTGGGTGTCCGGGGCGGCAAGAGGCCCGGCGTCCGCCAGGGCCTGGTCGAAGGACCACTCGGCGTTCTCGACCCGTCCGGCCGCGGCGAGGACGCGCCGGGTGAAGAACGGGCGGAACAGCATCGCCTCGCCGTCGGGGACGATCGAGGGCACCGTGCCTCCGGGGACCGGCGTCTCCTGCAGGAAGCCGCAGGCGCAGGCGTGCACCCGCCGGCCGTCGATCGCTGCCTGGGCCACGGCGTGGTTGACGTGGTCCTGCACCTCGGCGAAGTCGAGGGTGCGCACCGGCATGGGCTCGCCGCAGTGCACGGGGGCGGCGGCAACCGCCCCGGGGTCGTTCCGGACCGCCCGGAGGGGGGAGGGGGCGGCCTTCTCGGCGGTGGTCCCGGGGTGCTGCTGCTGGCTCATGTCTCGACCTCTTCCTCACGTATCCTGCGGTGTTCCTCTGCGACTGCGTGCGCTCCCTCACAGGACCACACGATCCCATCGAACAGCAGTGTTACTAGTTTGTCTAGTTATCAGTCCTTCTGATTTGTAGATCCCCTACACTGGACGCATGAGCGCACATCCCAGCACCTCGTCCGGCTACTGGTACGCCGCCGAGGGTGACCGTCCTCCGGCCGTGCAGGTGCTCGAGGCCCTGCGGGCCTACCGGGCGGCCGAGTCCGCCATGCGGCTGCGCACCCGCGACTCCATGGGCATGGGGGAGAAGGACGTGCTGGCCCTGCGCTACCTGCTGGAGGCCGACCGCGCCGGGACCCCCATGAGCCCCCGGGACCTGGCGAGCAAGCTGGGCATCTCCTCGGCCTCCACCACCACGCTGCTGGACCGGCTCTCCCGCAGCGGCCACGTGGCCCGCCGCCCCCACCCCACGGACCGGCGGGCGCTGGTGATCGTGGCCACCCAGGAGGCCGACTGCGAGGTCCGCTCCACCCTGGGCGCCATGCACGAGCGGATGCTCCGTGCCGCCCGGGACCTGTCCGCCGAGGAGGCCGCCACCGTGACCGCCTTCCTGCACGCGATGGCCGAGGCGGTCGAGGCCGTCGACGAGCGGCAGCTCCACGAGCACGTCGAGGACTGCCGGCACCCCGGACCCGGGGCCGCCTGAGCCGGCGCCCGCAACATCGGCGACGGCCTCAAGAGCTGACCGGGGCGCGCACGCCGGTCCCCGCCCTCCGAACCGAGGGCGGGGACCGGCGTCGTCATGGCCGGGACCCCGGCGGACCCGTCAGTGGGTCGGGAAGCCCAGGTTGATCTGGGACTCCGAGGGCTCGGGCCAGCGCGTGGTCACGAGCTTGCGGCGGGTGTAGAAGTTGAACGCCTCCGGCCCGTACATGTGGGTGTCGCCGAACAGGGAGTTCTTCCAGCCGCCGAACGAGAACGCGCCGATCGGCACCGGGATGGGGACGTTGACCCCGACCATGCCGACCTCGATCTCGAACTCGAACTGCCGGGCCGTCTTGCCGTCGCGGGTGAACACCGCCACCCCGTTGGCGAACTGGTTGGTGTTGATCAGCCGCACGGCCTCCTCGTAGGTGTCCACCCGCACCACGGACAGGACCGGGCCGAAGATCTCCTCGTCGTAGGCCTTCATGCCCGGCTTCACGTGGTCCAGCAGCGAGACGCCGGTGAAGAACCCCTCGCCGTCGAACTCCTGCCGGGTGCCGTCGACGACGACGGTCGCCCCCTCGGCCTCCGCCCCGGTCACGTAGCCGTTGACCCGGTCCAGGGCCGCCCTCGTGATGAGCGGGCCCATCTCGGAGGCCGGGTCGGTGCCGTCCCCGATGGTCAGCTTCGCGATCCGCTCCTTCAGCCGCTCGATCAGCGGGTCGGCCACGTCCCCCACGGTGACGAGCACCGAGACCGCCATGCAGCGCTCCCCGGCGGATCCGTAGGCGGCCGAGATCGCGGCGTCGGCGGCCCCGTCCAGGTCCGCGTCCGGCATGACCACCATGTGGTTCTTCGCCCCGCCCAGGGCCTGGACGCGCTTGCCGTGCTGCGCCGAGGTCTCGTAGATGTACCTGGCGATGGGGGTGGAGCCCACGAAGGACACGGCCTTGACCAGGGGGTTGGTCAGCAGCTCGTCCACGGCCTCCTTGTCCCCGTGCACCACGTTGAGCACCCCCGGGGGCAGCCCGGCCTCGGCGAAGGCCTCGGCGATCCACACCGCCGCCGAGGGGTCCCGCTCGGAGGGCTTGAGGATCACGGTGTTCCCGGCGGCGATCGCGGTGGTGATCATCCACAGCGGGACCATGGCGGGGAAGTTGAACGGGGTGATGCAGGCGACCACGCCCACCGGCTGGCGGGTCTGGTGCACGTCCACCCCGGTGGCGGCCTGCTCGAGGAACTCCCCCTTCATGTGGTGCATGAGTCCCGCGCAGAACTGCACGTTCTCCAGCCCGCGGGCGACCTCGCCGGCCGCGTCCGAGAGGACCTTGCCGTGCTCGGCGGTGATGATGGCGGCCAGCTCCGGGGTGCGCTCCCGGATGATGTTCTCGACCTTGAACATGATCGCCGAGCGCTTCGACAGTCCGGTGGCCCGCCATCCGGGCAGGGCGAGCTCGGCGGCCTCCACCGCGGTGGCGACGTCCTCGGCGGAGGCCAGCAGCACCTGCTTGGCCACCTGCCCGGTCGCGGGGTTGTAGACGTCCGCGGTGCGCCCGGGCCCGCCGTGGCGCTTCCCGTCGATGAAGTGCTCGATGACCGCGCCGGTGGTGCCGGGGTCCTGGGCGCCCCGCTCGGCGTCCTGCTGCGCGCGGGCCTCGGCGTCCTGCTTGGTGTTCTGCATGGTGTCCTCCTCGGTCGTGGTGGTCTCGGCGCCGTTCAGGCCTTCTCCGGGTCCCAGCCCGGGATCTTCCCGTCCGGCGCGGCGTACTTGGTGATGAGGGAGCAGTCCTTGTCCCCGAGTCCCTCGTCGATGAGCTGCTGGAGCCTCTCCGCCACGAGCTTCGCGGCGGGCAGCTCCACGCCGGTCTGCTCGCCCGCCATGAGCGCCAGGCCGGCGTCCTTGGCGGCGAGGGCGGCGCTGAAGGTGGCCTCGAAGTTCTTGTTCGCCGCGGCGGAGTCCACGATCCCGGGCACGGGGTACCAGGTCTGCAGCGCCCAGGAGTTGCCCGAGGACACCGAGGCGATGTCCCAGAACACCTGCGGGTCCAGGCCCAGCCGGTCGGCGAGCACGGAGCCCTCGGCGCAGGCCTCGAGGCAGATGAACAGCATCATGTTGTTGACGATCTTGGCGGCCTGGCCCGTGCCGGCGTGGCCCGTGGCCACGATCTTGCGGGCCATGGGCTCGATGAACGTCCGGGCCTGCTCCACGACGTCGGGCTTCCCGCCGACCATGAAGGTCAGGGTGGCCGCGGCCGCGCCGCTGATCCCGCCGGAGACCGGAGCGTCCACGAAGCGGAAGCCGGCGTCCTCGGCGGCCCGGTGGAGCTCCTCCGCGGTCTCCACGTCGATGGTGGAGCTGTCGATGAGCAGCGCGTCCTTCGGGGCGAGCGCGATCACGCCGCTGTCGCCGAGGTAGACGGCGCGGGCGTGCTCGCCCTTGGGCAGCATCGTGAACACGACGTCGGCGCCCTGGAGGGCCTCCTCCAGCGTGTCGAAGGTCTGCACGCCGCGGTCGCGGGCGGCCGCCATGGCGTCGGCGCTGACGTCGTGGCCGCGGACGTCGTAGCCCGCCCCGGCGAGGTTGGCGGACATCGGGTTGCCCATGTGGCCGAGGCCGATCCAGGTGATGGTGGTCATCGGGGAGTCCCTTCTGCAAGGTGTCGAGGGTGTCGGGAGCTGGGGGTCGTGCACAGCGCGCCCAGCGGCGGACCGGGGAGCCGGTCCGCCGCTGGGCGCGGGTGGGTGCGGAGGTCGGGGATCAGGAGGTCCGGTCCTCGGCGGACTTCTCCTCGGAGAGCCGGCGCCGGTCCTCGGCGTCGATGTCCTGCAGGGAGATGCCCTTGGTCTCGCGCAGCGTCCACACCGCGAAGAGGGTGATGAGACAGGCGATGGCGATGTAGATCGCGATCGGCACCCAGGAGTTGAACTCGCGCAGCAGGGCGGTGGCGATGATCGGGGCCAGCGAGCCGGCCACGATCGAGGTCACCTGGTAGCCCAGGGAGACGCCCGAGTAGCGCATCCGGGTGGGGAACATCTCGGCCATGATGGCCGGCTGCCCGGCGTACATGAGCGCGTGGATCATCAGGCCGATGGTGATGGCCGCCAGGATGATGAAGCTGTTGTCCGTGTTGAACATCGGGAAGGCGATGAACGCCCAGAAGATGCCGAGGAAGGCGCCCGCGGCGTACATCGGGCGGCGGCCCACCCTGTCGGTGGCCCGGCCGACGAGCGGCACGCAGATCGCGTGGATCACGTGGGCGATCAGCAGCAGGAGCAGGATCCGGCTGGTGTCCACGTCACGCTGGGTGGACAGGTAGGTGATCGAGAAGGTGACCACCACGTAGTAGAGGATGTTCTCGGCGAAGCGCAGGCCCATGGCGCCGAAGACGCCGCGGGGGTAGCGGCGGAAGACCTCGCCCACGCCGTAGGCGGCGGACTTCTCCTCGCGGACCTCCTGCTGGGCCTCCTTGAAGATCGCGGCGTCCGTCACGTGGGTGCGGATGTAGTAGCCGATGGCCACGATGACGATCGAGAGCCAGAAGCCCACGCGCCAGCCCCAGGAGAGGAAGGCCTCCTCGGAGAGGGTGAAGGACAGGGTGAGCAGCACGACGGTGGCCAGCAGGTTGCCCAGCGGCACGGCGGCCTGCGGCCAGCTGGACCAGAAGCCGCGCTCCTTGTTGGGGGAGTGCTCGGCCACGAGCAGGACCGCGCCGCCCCACTCGCCGCCCACCGCGAAGCCCTGCACGAAGCGCAGCACCACCAGCATGGCGGGGGCCCAGTAGCCGACCTGCTCGAAGCCGGGCAGGCAGCCCATGAGGAAGGTGGCGGCGCCGACCATGACGATCGAGATCTGCAGCAGGTGCTTGCGCCCGTACTTGTCGCCGAAGTGGCCGAAGACGATGCCGCCCAGCGGGCGGGCGATGAAGCCGACCGCGTAGATCAGGAACGCCTTGAGGATGCCGTCCAGCGGGTTGCCGGTGTCCACGAAGAAGAGCTGGCCGAAAACCAGGGTGGACGCGGTGGCGAAGAGGAAGAACTCGTACCACTCCACGACCGTGCCGGCCATCGAGGCCGCCACGACCTTCTTCAGCCCGCCCCGGTTCTCGGGGGAGTCGTTCGGGTCCGCCGACGCGGCGACCCTGTCCTCGGTGCTCATGTGGTTCTCCTCCTGCTGGGGAAACGGTGACGGTGGTCACAATGTTTGCCTACAGTGTGCGGATATGTGGTGCGCTTCACAATGACCATGCGCTCGCGGCGCCTGTGCAAAAATGCACATGCCGCCCGGACGTGTGCGTTCCCCCGGGCCGGTCCAGCCCCCGGGAGGAGAAGCCCCTTGTCGCACGGTGCCGACGACCTCCTGCTGCTGCTCGCGGTGGTCCGCCACGGCTCCTACGCCGGCGCCGCCGCGGACCTCGGGCTCAGTCACACGACCGTGTCGCGGCGGATGGCGGCGCTCGAGAAGACCGTGGGCGCCCGGCTGCTCGTGCGCACCGGGGAGATGTGGGAGCCCAGCGAGCTGGGCCGGAAGTTCGTGGCCGCCGGCGAGGAGATCGAGGCGGCGCTGGGCTCCCTCCCGCTCGGCGCAGGCGGGCGCGGCAGCACCGTCAACGGCGTGGTGCGGGCGCTGGCCCCGGACGGCTTCGGCGGCGTGGTGATGGGCGCGGCCATGCGGCGGCTCATCGAGGAGCACCCCGGGGTGCGGCTGGAGATGATCAACGCGGCACGGCGGGCGCAGACCAACCCGGTGGGCATCGACCTGGAGGTGGTCGTCGGGCGCCCGGAGGTCTCCCGCAAGGAGGCCTTCCACCTGGCCGACTACTCCCTGGGCGTCTACGCCTCCCAGGACTACCTGGCCGCCCACCCGGCCATCCGCACGCCCGACCAGGTGCAGGAGCACCCGCTCATCTACTTCGTGGACTCCATGCAGGACGTCGCGGAGCTGGACATCCCGCGCCGGCGGTTCCCGCGGATGCGCCAGGGCGTGGGCGCGACGTCCTCCGTGGTGCACGTGGAGCTCACCCGGGCGGGCGCCGGGGTCGGGCTGCTGCCCTGCTATCTCGCCGAGCGGGCCGGGGACCTGGTCCGGCTCTTCCCCCAGGAGCTGTGGTTCCCCGTGGAGTACTGGGTGGTCTCCCGCGCCGACCTGCTGCGCCGGCCCGCCGTGCGGGCGGTCATGACCGCGATCCGCGCGGCCGTGACCGACATGAAGGACGAGCTCATCGCCGCCCCGGCGGCGCAGTCCCCGGCGAGCTCCCGCGACTGACCGCGTGCGTGCTGCCCCTACCGGGAGCGGAGGATGTCGAAGACCGAGGAGTCGTCGTGCCGGCCGTGGCCCTCGCGGCGGCCGCGCACGTAGAGCTGCTCGGCCGCCGAGGCCAGCGGCACCGGCTGGGCGACCGCCCGGGCGGCGTCGGTGACCAGGCCCATGTCCTTGACAAAGATGTCCAGGGCGGAACGGACCTCGGCCTGCTCGCCCTGCAGCATCCGCGGCCCGCGGTCCTCGAACATGAAGGACGTGGCGGCCCCGGTCGAGAGGACCTCCAGGCACTGCGCCGGGTCCAGGCCCATGGAGTCCGCCAGGGCCAGCGCCTCGCCCGCCACGGCGATGTGCACTCCGCACAGCAGCTGGTTGACCACCTTGAACCGCTGCCCGTCGCCCACCCGGGGGCCGACGAGCGGGGCGTTGGCGGCCATCGCGTCCAGCAGCGGCCGGACCGCCGCGACGTCCTCGTCCGCGCCGCCGACCATCACGAGCAGGTCCCCGGTGGCGGCGCGCGCCGTGCCGCCGGACACCGGGGCGTCGACGACCCGCCGGATGCCGCGGCCCTCGAGGCCCTGCACGGCGGACTCCACGGCCTGGGGGCCGACGGTCGCCATCACGAGCAGGACCGTGTCCGGGTCCAGGGCGTCGGCGATGCCGCGCTCGCCGAACAGGACGTCGTGCAGCTGCGCCCCGGTCGCGACCATGACGACGACGACGTCCGCGCCGGCCGCCGCCTCCCGGGGGTCGACCAGCAGCTCCAGGGCGGCGCCCACGACCTCCCCGGCGCGGGGGGAGACGTCGAAGCCGCGGACGGGGAAACCGGCGCGGGCCAGGGTGAGGGCCATGGGGGCGCCCATGGCGCCCAGCCCCAGGAAGCCGACGGACAGGGGTGTGCTCATGACGGGTTCTCCTGGGGATCAGAGGTGCGGGTGTGTGCGGCGGCCCGGTCGAGGACCTCCACGACGTCGGCGAGGGCACTCTCGGTGCCCACGTTGCCGGGGAAGACCACGTAGGGCCCGCCCCGGGTGGTGTCCGGGGCATCGGTGGGTTGGAACATGGAGATCTGGCCGGGGAAGAACTGGCCGGCCACGGTGGCCCGGCGGATGCCGAGACCGCGGTGGGCCACCTCGTGGGAGGTGATCCCGCCCTTGGCCACGACCCACGCCGGGCGGGCCTGCGCCACCCCGTGCACGACCTCCACGAGCGCGTCGGAGACCGACCGGGCGATGGCCAGCGACTCGTCGGGGTCGTCCGTGCGCACGAGCTCGCGGCTGGTCCACACGACCGCGTCGCTGGTCCGCAGCGCCTCGGTGATCCGCGCGACGGCGTCGGCCACGTAGCCGGGGCGGGCGTCGTCGTCGAGCAGGGTGGGCACGTGGAGCTCGACCTCGAAGAGGTCGCGGCGGGTCCGCAGCTCGGCGAGCTGGCGGTTGGTGAGCCCCACGTGGGAGCCGACCGCCACGAGTCCGTGCGGCAGCCGCCCGGGGCCCACCACGATGTCCTCCGGGCCGAGCTCGCGCGAGCCGGTCAGCCCGGCCAGGGGCCGCACGAAGGACGGGCCGCACCGGGTGACGAACGTGCGGCCCTCGGCCTCGAGGACGGCCAGGGCCTGCGCCACGGTGTCGAGGTCCGCGTACTCCGTGGCGTTGACGACCACCCAGGCCCGGTCCCGGGCCCGGCGCAGGATGCCGGCGACCGCGTCCACGCCCCCGGAGCGGATGTCCGTCAGGCCGAGGGAGAGGATCGCGTCCCGGTCCAGCGTCCCGCCGGAGCGCTCCACGAGGAAGTCCTTGAGGTCGGAGGAGGAGTAGCCGAAGGTGGCGTCCGCGGCGAAGTCGGTCTCCCCGACGGGCATCGGGCGGCCCTGCAGGACCGCGTAGTGGACGTCGTCCTCGGTGTAGCGGCCGGCCTCGAGCATGGCCGGGGCGAGGAGGAACCCGTCGACCGCCACCCCGTGCCGGGCGAGGACGTCGGCGAGGGCCGTGGGTTCGGCGATGACGTGCCCGCGCAGGGTGGAGTCGCTGCGGGAGACGAGGTGGGGCAGGGGCAGGTGCTCGGCGGTGAGGGCCTCCAGCACCGCGGAGACGAGCTCGGTGTTGATCGCCACGGCCTCGGCCTCGGGCCGGGCCCGGCTGTTGGTGAGCACGAAGCAGGTGCGCCCGGGGTGCCGGACGACGTCCAGCACGGGGGCGGGGTCGAGCTCCAGGACGACGTCGACGTCGTGGACGCACTGGGAGCCGGTCGGGTCGTCGTCGAGCACGAGCAGGGTCCGGGGAACGGTCATGCGGGGACTTCCTCTCGGGGAGCGGTCAGGACGGTCCTCAGGTCCTGGCCGGTTCCGCACCGACACTCCACCTGTAAGATGTCAGACATGCTATGTGTCGTGGGACACGTGGTCAACGGCAGGAATGCCGCGCGCGGCCGGGGGAGTCGCCCCTCGACTGCTCGGACATCTGACATTCCCTGGTTGATAGGATCCCCTGTCACGGGCGGAGCACGCAGGAGCTGCCCTCCGCCGTCCACCTCACCGCAGAGGAGCACCATGGCCCGCCCGTCCCTGGTCGACCAGGTCGCCGACGCCCTCCTCGACCGGATCGTCGCCGGGGACCTGCCCCCGGGCTCGGTGGTGCCCGGCGAGATCGACCTCAGCGCGGAGCACCAGGTCAGCCGCATGACGGTGCGGGAGGCGGTCAGGACCCTGGGCGCCCAGCGCATCCTCCGCGTGGAGCGCGGACGCGGGACCTTCGTGAACCCCGTGTCCCAGTGGGCGTCCCTGGACGCGGTCATCCGGGCGGTCTCCGAGGGGCAGGACGACGCGGCGGCCGCCGTGCAGCTGATCGAGCTGCGCCGCTTCCTGGAGGCCGGCGCCTGCGAGCTGGCGGCCGGACGGCTGTCCGCCGCCGAGCTGGCCGGGCTGGCCCGGGACGCCGACGCCATGGAGGACGCCCACCGCGCCCAGGACGTGGCGGCCTTCGTGCGCGCCGACCTGCGCTTCCACGAGCGCATCCTGCAGGCCTCCGGCAACGTGTTCATCGCCGTCCTGTTCGCACCGCTGCACCGGGTGCTGGAGGAGCGGCGGGCCCAGACCTCACGGGTGCCCGAGATCCAGGCCCACGCCATCGACGAGCACCGCAGGATCGTCGCCGCCCTGGGCTCCGCCGACCCCGTGCGGGCCCGCCGGGCCATGGACGAGCACATGCAGCAGACGCTCGCCGATCTGAAGACCTACGTGCTCGGGGACCTCTCCCCGGCCGACCGCTGAACGACACCTGACGAAGGACTGTGCCCGTGCGCGCCAACCTGCTCGACGTCGTCACCTCCGCCCTCGACGCCCGCACCGCCGTGCCGGCGCTGAGCACCTACGACTTCACCACGGCCCAGGCCGTGGTGGCCGCCAGCGAGCGCGCGGACCGCCCCGTGATCCTCCTGGTCCCGCCCAAGGCGGCCGCCGGGACCGGCGGCCGGCGCCTCGTCACCGCCCTGCGCCACCTGGCCGACGACGCCGCCACCCCCGTGTGCGTGCAGCTGGACCACGCCGTCGACCTGGGGCTCGTCGAGCAGGCCGTGGCGGCCGGTGCCGACGCCGTCCTGGCCGACGGCTCCGCCCTGCCCCACGCCGAGAACGCCGCGTTCGTCGCCCGCGCCCGCGAGCTGGCGGGCCCCGGCGTGGTGGTCGAGGCGGAGCTCGGCGGCCTCCCCGGCGACGAGGACACGGCCCGGATCTCCGCGGCCGGCGGCATGACCGATCCCGATGCGGTCCCCGCCTTCCTGGCCGCGTCCGGGGCGGACCTGCTGGCGGTGAACGTGGGCAACGTGCACGGGCACTACCAGGGCACCCCGCGCCTGCACTGGAGCCGCCTCGAGCAGATCTGCGAGGCCGCCGACCGCACCCCCCTCGTGCTGCACGGCGCCTCCGGTATCCCCGAGACCATGCTGGTCCGCGCGCCCCTGGCGGGCATCGGCAAGATCAACATCAACACCGAGCTGCGCTCGGCGGTCCTCGCCGCCCTGGCGGACCGGCTCGAGGAGCGCCGGCACGAGGGCCTGGACCTCTGGGCGCTGCTGGGCGACTGGACCGGGGCGGTGCGCGAGTTCACCGCGCTGGCCCACGCGCTCACCACCGCCGAGGCCCGCTCCAGGAATTCCTGAGCACCGGTCCGTCGTTGTCGCCTACCGTGCCCCGGGGCCCGGTCCGCCGGCCGCCTCCGGAGCGCCGGCAGGCACCACCAGCACGCACCACCAGCACCGATCACGACCAGAGGAGTTCCCCCATGGAGTACACCCGACTCGGCAGTTCCGGCCTCTACGTCTCCCGGCTGGCCCTGGGCACCATCCCCTTCGGCTCCGGCGGAGGGTTCGAGAAGATCGCGGGCCTCGGCCCGGACGAGGCCCGCCGCCAGGTCGACGAGGCCCTGGACCGCGGCGTGAACTTCATCGACACCGCCAACCTGTACTCCGCCGGGGACTCGGAGCGCGTCCTGGGCGAGATCCTCGGGAACAAGCGGGACGACGTGGTCCTCACCTCCAAAGCGCGGACCCCCACCGGGGACGGCCCGAACGACGGCGGCGCCAGTCGCCTCCACCTCACCCGCGCGGTCGAGGACAGCCTCGAGCGGCTGCGGACCGACCACCTCGACCTGCTCTACATCCACCAGTGGGACGGGCAGACCCCGATCACCGAGACCATCGCCACCGCCGACGAGCTGATCCGGGCCGGGAAGATCCGGTACTGGGGCGTGTCCAACTACAACGGGTGGCAGCTGGCCAAGACGGTCTACGAGGCCCGGGCCGCGGGGCTGCAGGGCCCGATCGCGCACCAGGCGTACTACACGCCGGAGGCCCGGGAGATCGAGTACGAGATCGTACCGGCCGCCCGGGACCTCGGGATCGCGACCTTCGGGTGGAGCCCGCTGGGCGAGGGGCTGCTCAACGGCAGGGTCCGCCGCGGCGCCGAGACCCCGGCCGACACCCGCCAGGGCACCGGCTGGCCGGAGCCCCACGTGGTGGACCGGGACCGCGCCTACGACCTGATCGAGCTCTTCGACGAGATCGCCGGGGAGCTCGGCTGGACGATCCCCCAGGTGGTGATCTCCTGGATCCTGGGCCGCCCGGGCATCGACGGCACCGTGATCGCCGCGCGGAGGTTCGAGCACCTCACGGAGGACCTCGACGCCGCCGAGCTGACGCTGCCCCAGGAGGCCCGGGACCGCATCACCACGGCGTCGCAGCTGCCCGCCTACTACCCGCTCTGGCACCGGCTGCTCAACGGCCAGGACCGGCCTGAGCCCGCGGAGGCGGAGTTCTACGCCGAGCAGCGGGGCCACGTCTTCGGGGAGGAGCAGACCTGAGCCCGGGGCGGTCCCCAGGTCCACGGTGATGGGCCCCCCGGCTTCCACCTCGGGGTGGATTTCCCGGGACGGCCCGAGAACTACTCTGTGGCCATGACCTCGTACCCTCCGCCCCGGCCGGCGCCCTGGCAGACCGGTGCCCCGTCCGCTCGCCTGGGCGGCGGGACTCCGGTTCCGCGACCCGGCGGTCCGACGACCGCGGCGCCGCTCACCCACTCGGAGTTCTACCGGACGCCCCGCAACCGCTGGTGGAAGGGTCTCATCAGCATCCTGGCCGTGAGCGCGGCGATCCTGCTGATCTCGGTCGTGGTGTCCTTCGGCGCCGTGGCGATCGAGCTCCTGCGGGGCACCATGAGCACGGAGGAGATCGCGAGCGGACAGATCGGGATGACCCCGGTGCTGCTGCTGGCCACCAACCTGGCGCTGATCGCCTCGGCCGCCGTCGCGGTGGTCCTGCACCGGTACCTGCACCGGCAGCCGGTCGGCACCCTGCACGCGGTGGAGGGTCGCTTCCGGTGGGGTTGGCTGGGGCGGGCGGCCGTCGTCGTCGTCCCCCTGTTCGTGGGCTACGCGGCGGTGGTGGCGCTCCTCGAGGCCCCGGGGCCGCTGGCCCTGGACGCGACCGCCTGGGCCTTCCTCGCGATCGTCCTGCTGACCACACCCCTGCAGGCCGCGGCCGAGGAGTACGTGTTCCGCGGGGTGATCCAGCGCGCGGCGGGCTCGTGGGTCTCCGGGGCGGTCCCGTCCCTCGTGCTCGGCACCCTGGTGAGCGCGGCGGCCTTCTCGATCGCGCACTTCGCCTCGGACGGGTGGCTCATCGCGTACTACTTCGTCTTCGGGGTCGCGATGTCGCTGCTGACCCACTTCACGGGCGGGCTCGAGGCGGCCTCGCTCGTGCACGCGGCGAACAACGTGGTGCTGTTCCTGGTGTCCACGCTCACGGGGCAGATGGGCGAGGCGGTCGACCGCTCCGCCGGCGTGGGCGGCCCGTTCATGCTGGCGCCGATGCTCGTCATCGCCGCCGTCGCGGCCGTGCTGATCCTGCTCGGCCGGCGGCGGGGACTGCAGCGCCGGGCCGTGCCGCCGGCGACCGCCTGAGGCCGCGCCGCGGCCGCACCTTGATGGGACCCCGCGGCCGACACGACGTGCACCGGCCACAGGACCCTGTCGCGTTCCACTATGCACTGGGTGTATAGATGGGGGCATGAACAATGCGCTGACCCTCCTGGGGCTGCTGCGGCGGGAGCCCAGCTACGGGTACGACCTCAAGCACGCCTACGACCGCTACTTCGGCTCGCAGAAGCCGCTGGCCTTCGGGCAGGTGTACTCGACCCTGGCCCGGATGATCCGGGACGAGCTGATCCGGGCCCTGGGCGAGGAGCCCGGGGCGGGCCCGGACCGGAAGAAGTACGAGATCACCCCGGCCGGGCAGCAGCGCGTGGAGCAGTGGCTGCACACCCCTGATGTGCCGTCCCCGACCCTGCAGAGCGAGCTGTTCGCCAAGACCGTGATCGCCCTGCTGGTCGACGACGACGCCCAGCGGCTGCTGGACGTCCAGCGCGCCGAGCACATGGCCCGGATGCGGGAGCTGACCCGGCTCAAGCGCGAGGGCGACCTGCTGCAGGTCCTGATGTGCGACCACGGGCTCTTCCACATCGAGGCCGACCTGCGCTGGATCGAGCTGACCGGCGCCCGCCTCACCCACCTCAAGAAGGAGCTGACGAACGCATGACCCCCACCCCTGTTCCCCTGCTGTCGGTGCGCGGAGTGCACAAGGACTTCGGCGCCACCCCCGCGCTGCGCGGCGTCGACCTCGAGGTGCTCCCCGGCGAGGTGCTGGCCGTGATGGGCCCCTCCGGCTCCGGCAAGTCCACCCTGCTGCACTGCATGGCCGGGGTCATGGTCCCGGACCGCGGCACGGTCAGCTACGCCCGGCCCCTCGACCGATCCGCCGCCCGATCCGCCGACCGATCCGCCGACCGGCCCGCCGCCCGGCACGAGCCGGCGGTGGTGCTCAGCGAGCTGGGCGAGGCGGCGCGCTCGGCCCTGCGGCTGCGCGAGTTCGGCTTCGTCTTCCAGTACGGGCAGCTGCTGCCCGAGCTGAGCGCGGTGGACAACGTCACCGTCCCGCTGCTGCTGGCCGGCACCGGGCGCCGGGCGGCGCTGCGCTCGGCCGCCGAGCTGCTGGGACGGCTGGGACTGTCCGGGCAGGAGGACAGGCTGCCCGGGGAGCTCTCCGGCGGCCAGGCCCAGCGGGTGGCCATCGCCCGGGCGATGGTCGGCGAACCGGCGCTGCTGTTCGCCGACGAGCCGACCGGGTCCCTGGACTCCCTGGCCTCCGAGACCGTCCTGGAGCTGATGCTCGAGCTGGTCCGGGAGGCCGGCACCACCGTGGTGATGATCACCCACGACCCCCGCACGGCAGCCTACGCCGACCGCGAGGTCGTCGTGCGCGACGGCATGATCGGCGCCGACCAGTGGGTCGCGGCGTGAACCCGGCGGTGCTGCGGCTCGCGCTGGTGGGCAGCCGCTCCTCGCTGGGCCGGCTGGCCGGGATCGTGGGCGGGGTGGCGGTGGGGGTGTGCCTGCTGCTGCTGGTGTGGGGAGCGGGCCAGGGCATGATCCAGCGCGATGCGCGCGCCCTGTGGCTGGACGCGGACCGCGTGCCCGCAGTGGTCGCCGCCGCCGGTGCCGAGGGCTCCGCCGCGGCCGAGGAGGCCCGGCCGGTGCCGCTCACCGCGGACACGGCCCTGGTGGACCGCGCCGACGAGGTGTTCCGGGACCAGCTCGTCCAGCGCCGCGACGTCGCCGTCACCGAGGACTCCGCCGTGCGGATCCCCGGGATCGGCGCGCCCCCGGAGCCGGGGACGTACTACGCCTCCCCGGCCCTGCAGGACCTGATCGAGTCCACCCCGGCCGATCAGCTCGGGGACCGCTTCGGGACCCTCGCCGGCGCGATCGAGGACACGGCCCTGGCCGGACCGGACTCCCTGGTGGCGGTCAGGGGGGCCGAGGAGGCCGAGCTGCGGCAGCGGCCGGCCGCCGCGATCGTCCCCGACTTCTCGGTCAACTCCTTCGCGGACAACACCGGCAACTACCGCACCCTGATGGTGGTGGGCGGCATCGCCGTGCTCTTCCCCGTGCTGCTGCTGATCAGCATCAGCACGCGCCTGGGCGCGGCCCAGCGCGCGGAGCGCTTCGCGACCCTGCGCCTCATCGGGGCGAGCCCGCGCACGGTGGCCGGCATCGCGGCGGTCGAGATCGCCGCCACCAGTCTCCTCGGCTCCGTGCTGGGGGTCGTGGCCGCCGCCGCGGTGCGCCCCCTGGCCGCCCAGCTGCCCGTCAACGGCACGAGACTTCACCCGGCCGACCTGGCCGTCGGACCGGTCACGACCGCGGCGGTGGTCGCCGTGGTCGCCCTCGCCTCCGCCGCCGTGGCGGGCCTGCGCACCCTCCGCGCCGGGATCGGCCCCCTGGGTGCCGCCCGCGCCCAGGCCGAACCGGCGCCCACCGCACGGCGGACGGTGCCCCTGGCGGCCGGGCTCGCGGCGATGGGCACCGGCGTCCTGCTCGCGGACACCGGGCGCCTCGACCCCGGCGCGCTCGAGGTGCTGCTGATCGGAGGGTTCGGTCTCACCGCGGTGGGCATCGTCGTCGTCGGACCCTGGCTGACGCTGCTGGCCGCCCGGATCGGGCTGGCCCGCGCCTCCGGCGCGGCCGCCGTGATCGCCGCCGGACGCATCCGGCTCACGCCCCGGGCCACCTTCCGCTCCGTCTCGGGACTGGTGATCGGGGTGTTCATGGTCTCCGTCTTCGCCGGCGCCTCCAGCAGCGTGGGCCCGGACGAGACGCCCTCGGCCGGCCCCGGGATGCTCCCGTCCGCGAGCGTGCACACCTGGATGGAGCCGGACCGGGCGCTCGCGGACGTGACCGGGCTCGCCGGGAGGGCCGAAGGCCTCGACGGGGTCCGGGACACCGTGGTGGGCTGGACCCGTCCCGCGGCGGACCCCGGCGGCAGCGCCGAGATCCTGCTCACCGCTGCCGACGCCACCGTCCTGGGGTTCGAGGACGTTTCGGCCGCCCCGGTGGTCGCCGTGGACGCCGCCTTCTTCGAGACCCACACCGAGGAGCCCCTTCCGCTGACCGCCGCCCCCGTGACGGACCTGCAGGGGCTGGTGCCGGCACTGCTGGTGGTGGACACCGACGGGAGCCCCGGGGCCCTCGACCGTGCCCGCACTGTGCTCACCGCGTCGGGGCTCAGCACCACCGCGGCGGTCTCCCGGGCCGACGCCGCCGCCACCGGCGGCGCGGAGCTGGTCCGGAGTCTGTCCGTGCTGGCCTACGCCGCGGCGTTCGTGGTGGTGGTCATCGCCGGGATCTCCCTGGCCGTGGCCACCGCCGCGGCCGTCATCGACCGCCGGCGGGTGCTGGGGCTGATGCGCCTCATCGGCATGCCGCTGTCCGCCCTGCGCGGTGTGGTGGTGCGCGAGGCCGCCGTGCCCCTGGCCGCGGTGCTGCTGCTCTCGGCCGGGCTGGGGTTCTGCGTGGCGTGGCTGCTCGTCACCGGTCTCGACGACAGCCGCACCGTCAGCTGGCCCGGTCCGGCCTATCTCGCCGCCCTCAGCGCGAGCCTCCTGCTCGCGCTGGTGGCGATCGCCGCCGCCTGCGGGATGCTCCGCACGAACACCGCCATCACCACCACCCGCTTCGAGTAGGGGCCGCGGGGCCCTGCAATCGCATGGGCGGGGCAAGGGGACGGGCCGCTCCGCCGGCGAGGGGCGGGTGCGACCCGTGGGCAGTGCCCACGGGTCGCGATCCGGGGCACTAGAGTTCGCGGTCCTCCACGACGTCGAGGTCGCGGAACGTCGGCTCCCCGTCCATGAGCTCGCGCATCTTCCCTGCGTACTCCTGGGTCTGCGGGAGCTCGGAGTTCTCCATGGCGGACTCGTAGGAGTCGAAGGAGACGATCTCGTAGTAGCGGCTCGGGTCCTTGCGGTCCTGCGTCAGCAGGACGCGGCGGGCCGTGCGGTTGCCCTGCGAGGCCCGCTCCCACTCCGCGACGACCTCGGCCACCTCCTCCGGCCGCGAGGTGGTGTATTCGATCAGCTGGATGAAGGCCATCATGCACGCTCCTTGGAATGCGACCCCTCCCGGGCCACCAGTCTAGGCCGGGGCGGGCGGGCCACCCAGGGCCGCGGACAGATGACGGAGCGGGATTCCGCCGCCGGGCGAGGGGGCCGGGCAGCGCTACTCGGCGGCGGTCTCGCCTGCCCAGGCCTCCGCGTAGAACGGCGCGGAGCGGGAGTCCAGCAGCTCGGCGTAGAGCTCCGGCTGCATGGCCTGCGCCGAGTCCTCCGGGACCGTCGGGGCGAACGCGGACACGCCCAGCCCGGCCGCGCGGTCCTGCAGGGTCAGGCCGGCGGCCTCCAGGAGCGTGGGGTACATGCTCAGCTGGTCCACGCCGGGGCGCGGCGTGCTGTTCCCGTCCGCGCCCGGGACCCAGATCCGGTTGAAGATGGTGCGGTTGTCGTGGTGGTCCAGCTGCTCGTGGAAGGCGTCGCCGGCGCTCATGTGCTTGAGGTGGTCGCCCATGATCACCACGGCGGTGTCCTCGAGGTAGCCCTGCTCCTCCATGTGCTGGACGAAGCCGGCCACCTGGGTCATGGAGCAGAAGAACGCGGAGGTGACCTCGTTCTGCGTGTCCACGGTGCAGTAGTCGTAGATGTGCACCGGCTCGTGGGTGTCCAGCGTCAGCACGGAGAGGTTGAACGGCCGGCCGGTCTCCTCCGCCTCGGCGTGCAGCTCGTCGATCTTGTCCGCGGCGTGGGCCATGAGGCGTCCGTCGCTCAGGCCCCAGTCGCCGCGGAAGCTCTCCTCCGGGTCACCGGCGGCGCGCCAGTCGGAGAGGTCCTTGACCTCGTCGTAGCCGTGGCTGCTCAGGAAGGTGTCCTTCGCGGCGAAGGAGGCGTTGGCGCCGCCCAGGAAGACGCTGCGGTATCCGTGCTCGTCCAGGACGTCGCCCAGGCAGGTGGTGCCGCCCAGGTAGGTCTCCACGTCCCCGCCGAGCTCGTTGAGGGCGCCGCTGTCCGCGGCGGAGCCCATGCCCTTCAGCGGGATGCCGCACTGCGTGGCGGTGAGACCGGCCATGGTCCAGCCCCCGCCCCGGTACTGCTGGAGGTCCGCCACGCTCTGCCAGCCGTCCGAGGCCTCGGTGACCTCCTTGAGCGGGGCGAAGGCGTCCTTCTCGAAGTGCTCGTCGTTGGCGAGGGTCTGCTCGCCGGACTCGAGGTAGATCAGCACCAGGTTGCGCCGGTCCTGATCCCCGGTGACGGCCGGCGCCGTGTAGTAGTCGCCGAGGTCGTACTCGGAGTTCCCCGCCCTGATGTAGTCCCGCACGCCCACCGTGGTGGCGAAGGCCGTGGTGCCGCCGATCACCAGCGTGCCCACCAGGGCGGTGGTGAGGGTGCGCATGATCCACCGGGTGCGGCGAGGGCGCGGGTCGTGGCCGTGCTGGCGGCGCCGGCGGCGCCGGACGTGCTGCCACAGGGCGATCCCGGCGGTGAGGAGCAGGGGCACCACGCCGATCCCCAGGATGCCCATCCAGACGATGGCTCCGCCCCCGCCGTCCATCTCCACGGAGACGAGGTTCAGGAGCATCTGGCCCACGGAGATCTCGCCCCAGTAGTACCGGATGCCGGCGGCGGCGATGAGCAGCGCGAGCCCCGCCCAGATGAGGACGTAGACCAGGAAGTGCCCGAGGACAGCGCCGACCCGGCGGATCACGTGAAGATTTCGATCGGACATGGCACCACCTCGCGTTCCAGGTGCGCGCGTGGTCGCCGAACGCCCTTGACATCAAACCGTTCTCGGGTGCATAGAACCCTAGTACCGATTCGTAACCTGTTCAACAGCGATTCACCCGGGAATGCGGAACAGTTCACCTCCGCATGCACCGCACGGCCGTCCGTTCAGGGGAGGCAGGCTTCGCGGACTTCTCCGAGACGGCCCGCGATCCGACCGGTGCCCAGCAGGGGCACGGCCGGCTCGCGGGCCGTCTCGGAGAAGTCCGTGGACGCTACCGGGCTGTCCGGTGAGCGGTCAGCGCACGGCCTTGCTGCGCCCGGCCACGCCCTCGGCCACGCCGATGAGCAGCACCGCGGCGACGACGGCCACGATGAAGCCCAGGACGTTCAGCTCGAAGATGTCCCCGGTGCCCAGCGCACTGGCGATGACGCCGCCGATCACCGAGCCGGCCAGGCCGAGCAGCAGCGTGGCGATCAGGCTGAGGTTCTGCTTGCCGGGCTTGATCAGGCGGGCGAGGGCGCCGATGACGAGGCCGGCAACGATGAATCCGATCATGGGTGATGTCTCTTCTCTGTCGTGGTTCCCGATGAGGACGGGACGGGGGGAGGGTTCTCGGGGCAATGTCGCCCATCGATCCTACGCATACTCAGCCGACTGTCGAACTGGCCCTCGAGAGCCGCGTCCGCGGCGGGGCGAACGGGCGCACGTCCTCGATCATCGGAGAGTCGGGCGGTACGGTGAACGGCGTCACACCCGTGCACCGATTCCGGAGGTCGTCGTGAAGATTCGTGGAGCCGTCCTGGAGACCATGGAGGCCTCCGCCCCGTACGCCGAGTCGCAGCCGCTGCGCGTCGAGGAGCTCGAGCTCGGCGAGCCCGGGCCCACCGAGCTGCGGGTGCGGATCACCGCCGCCGGGGTGTGCCACTCCGACCTCTCCGTGGTCAACGGCAACCGGCCGCGGCCCCTGCCGATGCTGCTGGGACACGAGGCGGCCGGCGTCGTCGAGCACGTGGGCGCCGAGGTCACCGACCTGGCCGTGGGCCAGCACGTGGTGATGGCGTTCCTGCCGCGCTGCGGCGAGTGCGCCGCGTGCAAGACCGAGGGGCTGCTGCCGTGCACGGTCGGCTCGAAGGCCAACGCCTCCGGCACCCTCATCGAGGGCTCGATGCACCTGCGCTCCGAGACCCGCGGGAACGTCTACCACCACCTGGGGGTCTCCGGTTTCGCCACCCATGCCGTGGTGGACCGGCGCTCCGTGGTGCCCGTGGGCGAGGACGTCCCGGGCCCCATCGCGGCCGTCATGGGCTGCGCGGTGCTCACCGGGGGAGGAGCCGTGATCAACGCGGCGCAGGCCACCCCCGACGACGCCGTGGCCGTGGTCGGCCTCGGCGGCGTGGGACTCGCCGCGGTGCTGGTCGCCAAGGCCGTGGGCTGCCGCCGGGTGATCGCCGTGGACGCGCTGGCCGAGAAGCTGGAGCTCGCCAAGGAGTTCGGCGCGGACGAGGCGCTCACCCCGGACGAGCTCGTGGCGCTCGAGGACAAGCCGCGCGTGGTGATCGAGGCCGCCGGGCACCCCCGGGCGTTCGAGACCGCCTTCAACGCCACCGCCGTGGGCGGGGTGACCGTCACCGTGGGCCTGCCCGCGCCGGGGGCGATGTCCCAGATCGAGCCGCTGAAGATCACCGCCGAGGCCCGCCAGATCATCGGCAGCTACCTCGGCTCCGCCGTGCCGGCGGTGGACATCCCCAAGTACGAGCAGATGTGGCGGGACGGCGTGCTGCCGCTGGAGAAGCTCATCACCTCGCACATCACGCTGGACCAGATCAACGAGTCGATGGACGAGCTGGATGCGGGCCGGGCGGTGCGACAGGTGATCGAGTTCTAAGCCCCGCCGTCCGCGGCTCTAACTGAGAGGCGCTACCGTGCTCGCGGCCGAGAACACGGGGGACGGCATCGGACGGCGCAATTTCCAAATAATCGACATGGGTTTGGACCCTTCGTGCGACACATAATCGACAGGTCCCAAAAAGACGTACGGCGAGGTGCCGGCCTCCTGAGTCGGGGACTCACGGACAAACAGCATGATGTGGCTGTTCTGTACGGTGTGGTGTTGATAACGCTGTCCCGCTGCGGATTCCGGAGTCGTCTGGTTCTGCGACTCCCAGTGGAAGAGCGTCTCGGAGACGGCGTAGTCCTTGTACATGGTGTTGGGCGAAAAGTCCTTCTCCGACTTATGGAGCGTGACGAGAAGCGCCTCGCAGCGTGATGACGGAATCCAGGACACGCCTTCGCGCACTGTGCCGGGAGTGCGCTGCCCTTCTTCTCCCATGCCCAGACCGGCCAGAAGTTCCTCCCGGGTGTAGTGCGCATGTGTCTGCAGGGGAATGTCGGCGTAGTCCTGTCCCAGTGAACGCGGCAGGTTGCGTGCGCCGTCGGCGGTGACGTCGATGAGCTGCGTCAGCTCGTTCCGCAGGATGGCGTGCGACCGGAGCAGCTGGAGGCCGCTCTCTAATTCGCCCGGACCGCCGCTCTTCCGACCCTGTGGCCAGAAGGAGTAGTAGAGCATGCGCGCTATTCGCTGCTCTCTGAGCGGCAGAGACAACACCGGCGGGGCATCCGGGCGAAGCAAATCCTCGTAGCACCGTAGCCGGGCGGGGTCATCCACGTTCAAAAACGCCTTGGCGCGCTGTAGCAAAACGAGGACCTCCGTCTCCTGATCCTCGGCGGGCCACAGAACATCGGGGACCAGTCCACCGGCACGACGCAAGGTGTTCCAGGTCGTCGGCCGACCGTCAAACTTGTTCCGTCGGTAGATGTCCGATGCCTCTGAGAGGGAATCTGTCAGGTACTGACGCAGGGTGTACGACTCGGGCGACGGCTGCTGCGCCGCCAAATCCCTAATCTCGTCGACCACTTGCCGGGTCGTCAGGCGCAGTTGACGCTTCACGTTGTCGAGCACCACGGATTGGGCGACAGTATCGAAGACGACCTGCGTTCCGGAGGGGAGGAAGGAAAAACCCTCCTCCAGGTCCTTGGCCAGGCGCGTCCGGCTCGATCCCGTCACGGCACGGTATTTCAGGTCGAACCGGAACTCTCGGTGCTGGAATCCGATGAAATCCAGAACGGTTAGTACGGGTTTATCGGGAGCTAGCCGCAGGCCGCGTCCCAGTTGTTGCAGAAACAGCGTGGAGGACTGCGTCGGCCGGAGCATGAGAATGGTGTCGACCTGCGGAATATCAAGGCCTTCGTTGAACAGATCGACGGCAAAGACGGCACGCAGTTCTCCGAGCTGCAGCGACTTGAGGGCAGTCCGCCGCTCGTCGCTGGAACTCTCCCCGGACAGTGCCGCGGACGGCAGCCCGGCCGCCGTGAACTTCCGTGCCATATATTCCGCATGTTTGACGGAGACGCAGAAGCCAATGGCTTTCATGCGATGCGGATCGAGCACCTTGTCGTTGAGAGCCTGCAACACCTTGGCCGTGCGTGCGTCATTGCCCGTGTAGACGGCATCCAGTTCTTTGTCCTCGTACCGACCCCGCCGGAACTGAAGTGAAGACAGGTCGACGCCATCTGAGACGCCGAAATAATGGAACGGCGTCAGCAACTGCTGATCGAGGGCATCCCACAGGCGCAGTTCGCTCGCAATGCGGCCTCCAAAGAACTTCTCTGCGACGTTGACGCCGTCGCCGCGCTCCGGAGTGGCGGTGAGTCCGAGGAGTTCCTGAGGCTGGAAGTGCTCAATGATCTTGCGGTAGGTCGGAGCATCGGCATGGTGGAACTCGTCGATGACTACCACGTCAAACGACTCAGGGGCGAAGCGGTCCAGGCTCTTGGCGTTAAGAGATTGAATCGACGCAAAAACGTGTTTGCCTCTGACTGACTGATAGCCGTCGACCATGAGCTCACCGAAGGCGCCGTCACGCAGAACTGTGGCATAGGTCTGGCGTGCTTGCTCGAGAATTTCTCGGCGGTGGGCCACAAAAAGCAGTGATAGCTCACCAGGGGTACCGGCCTGCAGCCTGCGATAGTCCAAAGCCGCGAGGATGGTTTTTCCAGTGCCCGTCGCGGCGACCACGAGATTCCGGTGGCGGTCGTGAATAACACGCTCGGCCTCCAGCTCCTGGAGCATTTGAGCTTGGTAGGGATAGGGCTGGACATCTAGGTGCGCAATGGAGACCTCCGAAGACACCCGTCCGCCTCCTTCGGCGAGCGCCCTCGCGAGGCGCTCGCCGTCATCATCCGGGTTGTAGGACTCAAAGCTCTCCGACGCCCAGTAGCTCTCGAAGGTCGCCTCGAACTTATGGAGGAGTGCCGGCGTCGCGACGGAGGACAGGCGCACGTTCCACTCGAGCCCGTCCAGCATGGCGGCGTGCGACAGATTCGAACTGCCGACATAGGCCGTGCTAAAGCCGGTCTTGCGGTGGAACATCCACGCCTTGGCGTGCAGGCGCGTATTGCGGGTTTCGTAGCTGACTCGAACTTCCGCGCCGTACTTACGCGCCAGCGCGTTGATTGCCTTGGCATCGCTGGCACCCATGTAGACGGTGGTCAGGACGCGGAACGGAATGCCGCGGTCCTTCAACGACTGGAGCTCTTTGTCCATGACATGCAGACCGGACCACTTGATGAAAGCAATGAGAAGATCCACACGATCGGCGCTTTCGAGCTCCTTGGCGATCTCGCGTCCGACCTGCGGCTCATGCGGTGTATTGGTGAGCAGAGCAGCGTCAGATAGTGGCGTTGCTGGCTTTCGTAGCGCAGCACCGGTCGTCGGCGCGATCGACATGAGTTGTCGAGGACCTTCGCTGATGCTCGCCGGATCCTGCATTTCGTCGTTAAGGGCCGCCAGGATGCGATTGGCTTCGTGCACACGGGTGGCGGCGGGTGTGGATTCTAAGTGGAACAGAATGCGGTCGCGGAGATAGCGCGCGAGAACGTGAGGGGTGTCGGCAGGATCCACGGTGTCCAGAGCGGCACTGCCATCCGGCAACTCCGTAAGTTCCGTCGCCAACGCTGAATCTTCGAGGAGCTCATACAGGCCAGGGGAAAGACGGACGGCGTTGGCATTGTGCAATTGACCCATAGGGGCAGCTTAGGGTTGCCGACATCCCGGAACGGTGAGTGCCGTGTCAGCAGACGTGACGCGTCGCGCCGAGGCTTGGGACGGCCTGCCGGGACGTACGGCCTGAAGCTTCGGCAGGGTAGGTGAGGACGTTGGAGTCCTATGAAGCAGCACCGGCATATACGCAGAAGTATCAGTCCGCGTCGAATTAACCGGCTAGTGGCCCGCGTCACACCTCCGTAGCGTTGAGGACATCGCGCACCGGCTGCCCGCTCTTCTGCTCGTCAGGTGCCTCCCGCTTGGTGTCCACGAAGGAGTACCCGCATGTTCGGCATGCCCCGCCGCCTGCTCTTCGGCTATCTCGCCCTCGCCATCTTCATGACCGGTGATGGTTTTGAGCTCACGTTCCTGTCTCGCTTCCTCGTCGAGAACGGCTTCACGCCCACCCAGGCCGGCCTCGTCTTCACCGTCTACGGCCTGGTGGTCGCCATCTCGGCCTGGACCACCGGCGTGCTCGCCGAGGTCGTCGGCGCCAAGCGCCTGATGGTCCTCGGCGGCGTGCTCTGGATGGTGCTGCACGTCCTGTTCCTCACCGTGGGGCTGGAGAGCGTGGTCGGGACGATCATCATCTACGCCCTGCGCGGGGTCGCCTACCCGCTGTTCATGTACTCCTTCGTTGTCCTCATTGCGCAGTCGGTGCACCCCAGCCGCCTGGCCTCGGCCATGGGCTGGTTCTGGGCCTCCTTCTCGCTGGGCATCGGCGTGATGGGCGCCTACGTGCCCAGCCTCCTGGTCCCCGTCATCGGCGAGTACGCCACCCTCTGGGCGTCCCTGCCCTTCGTGGCGGCCGGCACCCTGATGTGCGCCTTCCTGGTCCCCGGCGCCCCGCCCGAGACCGACCTCTCCCAGAAGCTGCACGGCGCCGAGCGCACCCGCGAGCTGCTGCGCGGGGTGACCATCCTGGTGGAGAACCGGCAGATCGCGCTTTCCGTGGTCATCCGTGTGCTGTGCAACCTCACCCTCTACGCGTTCCCCATGATGATGCCGCTGTACCTGACCACCGGCGAGATCGGCGGGCAGTCCTGGTTCACCTTGCCCGAGTGGATGATGCTGTGGGCGATCATGAACACCATCACCATCGGCGCCAACATCGTCTGGGGCCGGCTCGGCGACCGCTACGGCTGGATGCGCCAGATGCGCTGGTTCGGCTTCGGCGGCATGGCCCTCGCGGTCCTCGCCTTCGCCTACGTCCCGGTGTGGTTCGGCCCCAGCTTCCCGGCGATGGTCGGGGCCGCTGTGCTCTTCGCCCTGTCCGTCACCGCGTTCGTCCCGATGGGCGCCATCTTCCCGGCCCTGGCCCCCGAGCACCGCGGCGCGGCGATCTCCGCCCACAACCTCGCCTCCGGGCTGACCACGTTCCTCGGCCCCGGCATCGCCACCCTTCTGCTGCCCGTCCTCGGCCCGATCGGGGTGTGCTGGGTCTTCGCGGCCCTGATGCTCCTCGGCACCCTCACCACCTTCTTCATCCACCCGCCCCAGCCCGGTATCACCACCGAGGACGGCCGGATGCTCCCGCGCCGCGATCGCCTCGCCATGGCCGCCTGAAAGGACCTGAGATCATGAACCCCACCACGCTCACCACCCTGAACCCCACGACCACCGCCGCGAAGTCCCCGAGCACCCAGGAGAGCACCATGGACGCCGTCGTCCTCGAACGCCAGCACGAGATCCAGGTCCGGCCCGTCCCGGGGCTGCGCCCGGTGGGCCCCGGCGAGGTGCGCATCGGCGTGCACACCGTGGGCATCTGCGGCAGCGACGTCCACTACTTCACGCACGGGCGGATCGGGCCCTACGTCGTCGAGAACCCCATGGTCCTCGGCCACGAGGCCTCCGGCACGGTGCTGGAGGTGGGGGAGGGCGTCGATCACCTGGCCGTGGGGGACCGGGTCTGCATGGAGCCCGGCATCCCCAACCCGCGCTCCCGGGCCGCGCGCCTGGGCATGTACAACGTGGACCCGGACGTGCAGTTCTGGGCCACACCCCCGGTGGACGGCTGCCTGCAGCCCGAGATCATCCACCCCGCCGACTTCACCTACAAGCTCCCCGAGCAGCTCTCGCTGGAGGAGGGTGCCCTGATCGAGCCCTTCGCCGTGGCGGTGCATGCGGTGACCAAGGCCGGTCTGGCGCCGGGCGACGTCGTGGTGGTGGTGGGCGCCGGCACCATCGGGGTGCTCACCGCGATCGCGGCCGCCGCGAGCGGGGCGTCCCGCGTGTACATCTCGGACGTGGCACCGGAGAAGTTCGCCAAGATCGAGGCCTATCCGACCATCCACGCCGTGGACGTCTCCCGCCAGGACCTCGGCGAGGCGGTGCGGGAGGCCACCGACGGCTGGGGCGCGGACGTGGTGTTCGAGGCCAGCGGCAGCCCGCACGTCTTCGGCAATCTGTGGGAGATCCCTGCGCCCGGCGGGACCGTGGTCCTGGTCGGCATCCCCGTGGACCCGGTGCCGCTGGACGTCGCCGCGGCCCAGGCCCGGGAGCTGCGGATCGAGACCGTGTTCCGCTACGCCAACTCCTACCAGCGGGCCATCGAGCTCGCCGCCTCCCCGGCCGTGGACCTGGGCGCCCTGATCAGCGCCACCTATCCGTTCGCCGACGCCGTGGCCGCGTTCGAGCGCGGCGCTGAGGGCCGGCCCACCGACACGAAGATCCAGATCCGCGTGGCCGGAGCCTGACCGTGGCTGCCGCCGCACGGAGCACGACGCCGGAGGACGCCACCTCCCCGGTCCGGGAGCTGGTGATCCCGGACCCGTCGAGCTCCGTGCGGTGGCACGAGCACGACTGGCCCCACCCCCTGGCCCGCTGGCACTACCACCCCGAGGTGGAGGTGCACCTGATCCGGGAGTCCTCCGGGACGGTGATGGCCGGCGACTGGGCCGGGCCCTTCGGCCCCGGCCACCTCAGCCTCATGGGCTCCTTCCTGCCGCACAACTGGATCTCCCACCGCGACGACAGCGCCGTGGTCCGCAACCGGGACGCCGTGCTCCAGTTCGACCAGGAGCGGTTCTTCGCCGCCGCCGGGACGCTGCCCGAGCTCGAGGCCCTGCGCCCGCTCCTGGAGGCCGCGGCCCGGGGCATCGAGTTCACCGGCCGCACCGCCGTCCAGGGCGCGGCGGCGATGGAGGCGGTGAACGGCACGTTCGGCCTCCGGCGGCTGGCCGCCGTGGCCGAGCTGCTGGCCGTCCTCGCCGAGTCCCCGGAGAGCGAGCGCCGCTACCTGGACAGCCGCGGCGGCACCTACCGCCTGGACGCGTCCGAGGCCGAGGTCTTCAACCGGGCGCTGGGCTACATCACCGAGCACCTGGACGGCCGGATGCTCGTGCCCGAGGTGGCCGAGGCCGTGGGCCTGAGCCGGGACGTGTTCTCCCGGCTGTTCGCCAAGGCCACCGGGGTGGGCTTCAACCGCACGGTCACCCGGATGCGGCTCACCGAGGCCTGCCGGCTGCTGCGCGGCACCGACCTGCTGGTCTCGGACATCTGCTACCGGGTGGGCTTCACCAACCTCTCCAACTTCAACCGGCACTTCCGGGCCACCACGGGCACCACGCCGTCCCGGTACCGGCGGATCGACCAGCTCTGAGGTTGGCCGGAGGGACCCGGCAGGACGTGCTTCAGAGCGCCTGCAGCAGGACCAGCACGGCGCCCAGCGCGGAGGCGCCGAGGCCCACCCGCCGGACGATGCGCCGGTTGATCCGTGCGTTGACCGCTCCGGACACCGCGAAGCCCAGGACCATGGCCGGCAGGAGCGCGGCCGCGAAGAGCACGGTCCGGCGGTCGATCGACCCCACCGCGGTCAGCGCAACGAGGGCCATCACGGCGCCGACCAGGAAGAAGGCGCTCATCGTGCCGGGCATCCGGGCCCGCGAGGACCCGTGCCACACGAGCGCCATGGGCGGACCGACGATGGACGTGGCCGTCCCCAGGAGCCCGGAGGCCGCCCCCGCGACGACGACGGCCGCGGGCCGGGGCCGCGGCCGCCAGCCGCACACGCTGAGCAGCACGGCCAGCAGCACGGTGCTCGCCAGGACGAGGGCCAGCGTCCGGGCGGACAGGGCCGCCACCAGCAGCGCTCCCGCCACGGTGCCGGGGACCTGCCCCGCCACGGCCCAGCCCGCGTCCTTGACGTCCACGGCGGCGCGGTCCCGCAGCACGCCGAGCGCGGTGAGCCCGGTGACCACCAGGATGAGAGAACCGGGCAGCAGGGTGGGGTCGAACAGGGCGATCACGGGGGCGGAGAGCAGGGCCACGCCGAAGCCGATCGCTCCCTGCAGACAGGACGCGATGCTCACCACGAGCGCGACGACGGCGAGCTCCAGGCCGGCCATCCAGCACCTCCCGGTCGCGGGCAGGGGATGGGTGAATTGTTCCACCTCCGGAGGCCGCCCGGAGATCGTGCCCCCGGCGAGGACGGCGCACGTCGCGCCGCTCCTCGTCCGGCTTCCCTGACGGCGGCGGACGTGAGGGCTGTTCCCTCGCCCGCGCTGCCCGGATAGCCTCGACATGGGCGGTGCTGCTCACGCATCGCCTGTCCTGGTGACCCGGTGCCGGCGACGGCCCGGTCACTCGAAACTGGGAGGTCAACATGACTGATGCACAGCAGGATCCGAACCAGACGGAAGGTCCCGCCGACGGCGGAGCCTTCGGTGCTCCGGGTGTTCAGGACGGCGGTGCCGATGGCGGCGCCGACGGCGGCGCTGACAACGGCGCCGAGGGCCCGGCCGACGGAGGAGCGGCCGGCACCCCGGGCGTGCACGACGGTGGCGCGGACGGCGGTGCCGACGGCGGTGCTGACAACGGCGCCGAGGGCCCGGCCGACGGTGGAGCCGCCGGCACTCCGGGTGTCCACGACGGCGGCGCGGACGGCGGCGCCGAGGGCCCCGCTGACGGTGGAGCGACCGGCACTCCGGGGGTGCACGACGGCGGCGCGGACGGCGGTGCCGATGGCGGCGCCGACGGAGGAGCCGGAGCACGAGGCCTCTGAGCGTGGACGTCGTCCGCACTGACGGGCAGGACCCCGGCGCCCGGAGCGGCGCCGGGGTCCTGGAGACCCGCCTGATCGACATCGGCCGGGAGCGGTTCGCCCGTGACGTCTGGGGACGGGCACCGCTGCTCACGCGCCGGGCGGGCGGCTTCGCCGACCTGTTCTCCGCCGACGCCGTCGACGAGCTGATCTCGCGCCGCGGGCTGCGCACGCCCTTCCTGCGCGTCGCCAAGGACGGGTCGACGTTCCCCGACTCCACCTTCACGTCCCCCGCCGGGGTCGGCGCCACCATTGCGGACCAGCTCGACGACACCGCGCTGTGGCGGCAGTTCGCCGACGGCGCCACGCTGGTGCTGCAGGCGCTGCACCGCACCTGGGAGCCGGTCGCGGACTTCAGCGCCGCGCTGAGCGGCGAGCTCGGGCACCCGGTGCAGGCCAACGCCTACATCACCCCGCCGCAGAACCGCGGGTTCGACGACCACTACGACGTCCACGACGTCTTCGTCCTGCAGATCGAGGGGACCAAGCGCTGGGTGCTGCACGAGCCGGTGCACCCGGACCCGCTGCGGGACCAGCCCTGGACCGACCGCCGCTCCGCCGTGGCCGAGGCGGCGAAGGGCGAAGCGCATCTCGACGTGGTGCTCGAACCCGGCGACGCCCTCTACCTGCCGCGCGGCTGGCTGCACGCGGCCCAGGCGCAGGGGGCGGTCTCCATCCACCTCACGCTCGGGATCCACACCTGGACCCGCCACGGCCTGGCCGAGCAGCTCGTCCAGGAGGCGCTGGCGCTGCTGGCCGAGGACCCGCAGATGCGCGGGTCCCTGCCCCTGGGCGTCGACGGACCGGGCGGGGAGCTCGACACCGTCCGGGAGCGCCTGGTCGCCGCACTGGCCGCGGCCGATCCCACACCGCGGTTCCAGCGCACCCGGCGAGGGCAGGGGCGCCCGGCCCCGCTGGGGCCGCTGGCCCAGCTCGCGGCCGTCCAGGGCTTGAGCGCCGGGACCCTCGTGCGGCTGCGCGGTGCCCTGGAGGCACGGCTGGAGGGCCCGCGGCTGAGCACGCGCGTGGGGTGGCTCGACTTCCCGGCGACCGATCTGCCCTCCGTCTCGTGCCTGCTCGACGGCGAGGTCCACACCGCGGGCGAGCTCGGTGTCGAGCTCGTCGCACGACTGCTGCGGGCGGGGGTTCTTGTTCCCTGTGACCAGTGACACCGCCACCGTGAATGCCTCGTGCCGCTTCTGGTGCGCCGACGGAGCCCGGGGGCGCGGCGACCCGATGGCAGGGACGGCCCCGCGGGGGCTCGTCTGGGTCCTCATCGAGCACCGCGGCGGATGGCCGGTCAACGGGTTCGACGGTCTCGAGCTCGAGCCGGAGACCAAGGCCCTCGTGTTCTCCGCCGCGCAGGCGGCGAAGGCCCGAATCCTTCTGGTCCGGCGACACGGCCGCCGTAGCCTTGAGGGCCCCCGCCGGTGGGCCGTGCTGCGCCACGACGACTCCGGCGACGGCCGTCAGCACTGGGGCACGTGGAGCCGCGACGAGGACCTCGCGGGAATCGCCACGGCCCTCGGCGTGCCGGGTGAAACCGGCCACCCACCGGTCCTCCTGGTCTGCGCCCACGGTCAGCACGATCCCTGCTGCGCGGTGCGCGGACGGCCCGTGGGACGTGCCCTGAGCGAGCGCTGGCCGGATTTGGTCTGGGAGTGCTCGCATGTCGGCGGTGACCGGTTCGCCGCCAATGTCGTCGTCGTCCCCGACGGCGTCTACTACGGAGGGCTCGACGCGGAGTCCTCCGTCACCACGGTCGAGGAGCACCTCGCCGGCCGGGTGCACGCGGAGCACCTGCGCGGGTACACCGATCTCTTCCCACCGCAGCAGGCCGCTGTCGCGGCCGCGCTCGAACGCTTCGGCCCGGCCGGCCGCCACGACTGGACGGTCACCGAGTCGGCTCGCGACGGCGACCGCTGGCGGATCCGTCTCGCCGGCCGCCCGCCCCGGCCGGGCCTCGTCGACGTCGAACTGCGGTCCCACACCGCCCCGCCGCATCAGCTGACCTGCCACGGACCGGCCACGAGCACGGCCAGGGTCTACGAGCTCACCGCGGTGCGCGTCGTCTGAAGGACGGGACGACCCGGAGCATCGTGTCGGGGGAAAGTTTCCGGTGACCGGCCTACACCCGGCCGTCCCACCGCGCTACGCTCGAACTCCAGACCCGAGCGACGATTCCTGCCGGCCCTGCCCCGGGCTCGCACCGGTGGAGCGGCCGGGGCGTCGTCCGCCCTGGGGACCCACTGATGTCAGGAGATCCTGATGGCCCCCGAGACCTTCGACGAGCTGCTCACCCGCCAGGTGGGCCACGAGTTCGCCGCCTCCCACCAGTACATCGCCGTGGCGGTCTGGTTCGACAGCCAGGACCTCCCGCAGCTGGCCCGGCACTTCTACCGGCAGTCGCTGGAGGAGCGCAACCACGCCATGATGATCGTCCAGTACATCCTGGACCGGGACCTGCCGCTGACCATTCCCGGGGTGGGGGAGGTGCGCAACGACTTCACCGACGTCCGTGAACCCCTGGCCCTGGCGCTGTCCCAGGAGCAGGAGGTCACCGAGCAGATCAAGGCGCTGTTCGCCGCCGCCCGGGCCGAGGGGGACGCGCTGGGGGAGCAGTTCATGCTCTGGTTCCTGAAGGAGCAGGTCGAGGAGGTCGCCTCGATGACCACCCTGGTGAACGTGGCCCGCCGGGCCGAGAACCTCTTCGACCTGGAGAACTTCGTGGCCCGGGAGCACGTGGGCGACGGCGGGCACGGCCACGACTCCGGGGCCCCGGCGGCCGCCGGCGGAGCCGCCTGACCTGGCAGCAGTCCCCGTCACCCGCCCCGGGCGGCGGGCACGGGCCGGCGGGATCAGCCGACCGGGACGAGCTCCGACCGCAGGGCGGTCAGGAACGCGTCGACGTCCTCCTCGGTGGTGTCGAAGCTGCATACCCAGCGGACCTCGCCCTTCGCGGCGTCCCAGTCGTAGAACCGGAACCGCCGGCGCAGGCGGTCCGCGATGCCCGCGGGCAGGGTCGCGAAGACGGCGTTCACCTGGGTCTCCTGGGTGAAGGCCACGCCGGGCATCGACCCGTCGGCGATGCCCGCCTCGATGCCGTCGCGGAGCCGCCGGGCCATCGCGTTCGCACGGCCCGCGGTGCGCAGGTACAGGCCGCCGTCCAGGAGCGCGAGCAGCTGGGCCGAGACGAACCGCATCTTCGAGGCCAGCTGCATCTGGCTCTTCCGCAGGTAGACCAGGCCCTGGGACGCGGCCTCGTTCAGGACCACCAGGGCCTCGGCGCCGAGGGCCCCGTTCTTGGTGCCACCGAAGGAGAGCACATCGACGCCGGCGTCGGTGGTAAAGGCGCGCAGGGGCAGTCCCAGGGCGGCCGCCGCGTTCGAGAGCCGGGCCCCGTCCAGGTAGACGGACATGCCGTGGGCGTGCGCGTAGTCCGTGACGGCCCGGATCTCGTCCGGTGTGTACAGGGTGCCGAGCTCGGTGGACTGGGTGAGGTAGACGACGAGCGGCTGGGCGCGGTGCTCGTCCCCCCAGCCCCAGGCCTCCGCCGCCATCAGCTCGGGCGTGAGCTTCCCGTCTCCCGTGGGGACGGGCAGGAGCTTGAGGCCGGCGGACTTCTCGGGCGCGCCGCCCTCGTCGACGTGGATGTGCGCCGTGTCCGCGCAGATCACCGCGCCCCAGCGCGGGAGCATCGACTGGAGCCCGACGACGTTGGCGCCGGTGCCGTTGAACATCGGCCACACCGAGGCGCCCTCGCCGAAGTGCTGCACGATCACGTCCTGCAGCCGTGCCGTGTACTCGTCCTCGCCGTAGGCGATCTGGTGACCGCCGTTGGCCTCGACCAGGGCGTCCAGCACCTCCGGGTGGACCCCGGAGTAGTTGTCCGAGGCGAAACCCCTCAGCTCGGCGTCGTGGGACCTCTTCATGTGGTGCCTCATCCTTTCTCCTGGAGTTCGATGGTCGAGTCGTTCAGTTCCGGGGCCTCGGCGTCCCAGAGCCCGGCGTAGGCGTTCGCGAGCCGGTCCTCCAGACCGGCCAGGGCCTTCACCCGGAAGATCACGGCGGCGACGCGCAGCGGCTCGCCGGCCTCGCGGGCGCCCTTCGCATATCCCTGCGCCACAGCCCGGGTCCACGCCTCGCTCGCGGCCTTCACCGCGGCGTAGTTGGCCCCGCCCGCCAGCGGACGGTTCACCGCGGTCGAGGACACGATCGCCAGCCGGCCCGCTGGCGAGGCCCGGAGGTCGTCGTCGAAGGTACGGCTCAGGTGGCGCAGGGCGGTGAAGGAGGTCTCCAGCACGCGGTAGTCCTCCTCCGTCTGCCCAGCGAGCCCACCGCCGCCGCGCCATCCTCCGACGAGGTGGAGGATCCCGTCGATCGACCAGCCGCGGTCGTGCAGCCGGCGGGCGAGGTCGAGCACGGCGCGCTCGTCGGCGAGGTCCACCGTCTCCGTGTGCGCCCCCAGTGCTGCGAGGGGGACGAGCTTCTCCGCGTGGCGCCCCGTGGCGACGACGCGGGCCCCGGCCGAGGTCAGGGTCCGCGCCGCCGCCAGACCGGACGCACTGGTGGCGCCGGCGATCAGGACGGTGCGCCCGGTCAGGTTGGTCATCGCTCAGGCGTCCGTGGCGCGGATGCCGGTCGTCGACGCGATGACGCCCTTCATCTTCTTGTCGAGCGCCTCGAAGAACATCGACAGCGGGAACTCGTCGTCCAGCACCAGGTCCGTGTAGCCTCGCGGCGGCCCGGCCAGCACCTCGCGGGGGAGCCCCTCCGCCCACACCGATGCGGGGTTCGGAGGGACCACGGAGGCGATGAGCTCGTACGCCTTCATCCAGTGCACCGTCTTCGGCCGGTCGATCGACTCCCAGTACAGCTGGTCGATGGCCTCGCCGAGCTCGACGACCGCGTCCGCGACCCGGTCCCAGTCGAAGCTGAGCTCGACGTCACGCCACTGCAGGACGTGCTTCCGGTGGAGCCAGGCGAACAGCAGCTGCCCGCCCAGCCCGTCGTAGTTGCGCACCCGCGAACCGGTGATCGCGAAACGGAAGATCCGGTCGAAGATCACCGCGTACTGCATGAGCTTCCCGTGCCGGCGGGTCTGCTCCTCGATCTCGGTGAGCTCCTCGCCGGCCGCTCGCCGCGCCGTGAGCGCACGCTCGATCGTCACCGACTCCCGGAACGCCGTCAGGTCGCAGCGCAGCTCCTCCAGGGAGTACAGGAAGAACGGCATCCGCTGCTTGATCATGAACGGGTCGAACGGCAGGTCGCCGCGCATGTGCGTGCGGTCGTGGATGATGTCCCACATCACGAAGGTCTTCTCGGCGAGATCCTGATCGGCGAGCAGGGCCGCGGCGTCCTCGGGCAGGTCCAGCTTCGTGATGCCGGCGGCTGCGGTGACCACGCGGCGGTAGCGTGCCGCCTCACGGTCCTGGAAGATGGCGCCCCAGGTGAACGTCGGGATCTCCCGCACGGCGACCGTCTCGGGGAAGAGGACCGCGGAGTTCGAGTCGTAGCCCGGGGTGAAGTCGATCAGCCGCAGGGACACGAACAGCTTGTTGCCGTAGTGCCCGGCCTCGAGCTCGGCGATGAACTCCGGCCAGATCGCCTCGACGATCAGGGCCTCGACGTGCCGGTTCGCCGAGCCGTTCTGGGTGTGCATGGGGAACACGACGAGATGCCGGATGCCGTCCACGCGGTGCTGCTGCGGCTGGAACTCGACGAGGGAGTCGAGGAAGTCCGGCTCCCCGAAGCCGCCGTCCGCCCAGCGTGCGAAGTCGCGGGGCAGGGCCGCCAGGTACGCCGCGTCGTGCGGGAAGAGCGGGGCGAGCTCGGCGATCGACGCCACGATCACCTCGACGTGCTCGCGCGCCGTCGGGTGGTCGGCGAGCTCGGGGATCGACCCGTCCTTGACCTGCAGGGCCTGCAGGGCGGTGGCCGCCGACCGGAGCCGGAGCCAGGCCGGGCTCGACTCCACGGTGCGGGCATCCTCCACGACCTCAGGTTCGCCGATGATGGCCTGCACCGCCTGCAGAGACGTGGACATTGAAACCCTCCTGTCGTAGATCAGCGGAAATTTTCCGGTGATGATGATCACATACAGGAACATTCACATGTGGTCGTGAGGCTGTCAACCCTCTCGGCGGGATCAGCTGGTAGCGTTCGGCCCATGGACGACCCCATGGATGTGCGACTGGCAACCGAGGTGTCCCACGACCCGCGCGCCACCCTCGCCCAGTTGTCCGAGCGGGTCGGCCTCTCGGTCTCGGCCGTGCAGGCGCGCCTGCGCAAGCTCGAGAGCAGCGGGGTGATCGCCGGGTACCAAGCGATCCTCGACCCCGAGGCCATCGGCAAGCCGCTCGCGGCCTTCATCGAGATCACGCCCCTCGATCCCCGCCAGCCCGACAACGCCCCCGAGCTCCTGCAGTCGATCACGGCGATCGAGGCCTGCCACTCGGTGGCCGGGGACTCCGCCTACATGCTGTTCGTCCGGGTGGCTTCGCCGAAGGCGCTCGAGGCCCTCGTCAACGAGGTGCGCCACGTGGCCTCCGTGAACACCCGCACCACCGTGGTGCTGCAAACCTTCTACGAGCACCGGCCGATGCTCTCCCCTGTCGAGGCCTGACGCAGCTCTCAGAGGTCCCCCCTGTCCCGGGAGTCGTCCCCAAAAGTGTGACCACAACACGTTGCATGTATTTGCAATAGCGATGCCAGGATGGAGTGACGCCCGCGCCGGCGCCTCATCCCCCTTCCTGGAGGCCCCCGATGTTCCTCAGCATGCTCTTCCGTGCCCGCCCTTCCGGCGACGGCTCGCCCACTGTCGGCGGCCCGCTCCGGACTGCCGCGGCATCGGTGGTCGTGGCCGGTCTGGTCCTCGTCGGTGGTGCTATGCCCGTCGAGGCGGCGACGACCTACAGCGCCTCGTTGCGCACCGCAGTGAAGTCCCTGCCCGTGGCCGGGGAGAACAACGTCGGCTATGACCGGGCCAGGCAGTTCGGCGACTGGAACGACGCCAACCGCGACTGCCAGAACACCCGCGCCGAGGTGCTGCAGAACGAGTCCAGGGCGAGCATCAGCTTCACCACCAGCAAGCGTTGCACCGTCAAGGGCGGGCGCTGGATCACCACCTGGGACGGGAGGGTGCACACCTCGGCCACCACGGTGCAGATCGACCACACGGTGCCCGTCCACGAGGCCTGGGGCTCCGGGGCGCGGTACTGGACGAAGGCCAAGCGCGTGGCGTTCTACAACGACCTCGGCGACCACCGCACGCTCAGCGCCCAGACCTCCGCGCTGAACTCGGCCAAGCAGGCCCGGGGCCCCGAGGCCTGGATGCCGCCGCGGAACCGCTGCGGCTACGTCGGGGAGTGGGTGGCGGTGAAGATCCGCTGGGGTCTCAAGGTCGACAGCACGGAGAAGGCCGCCCTGACCCGGATCGCCGCCTCCTGCCCCAACGTCACCCTCACCGTCAGGAAGGCCTGAGCCGGGCGGACGGATCCCGGGCGGGCGCGGCGCGGAGGAGCGGCCGGGTCGTGCAGAGGGGTTGCTTCGATCCTGCCCGGGTGCAGCGGGCGCCGCAGCGCCACGACGACGTCGTCGGGAACGGCGTGCTGCCCGTCCTGCTCGAGCCGGCTGTGGCCATCCGGGCTCGCCCCGGCGAGCATGGGGTCATGACACCACTGGGACGAACCCGCACCGCTCTGGTCACCGGCTCCACCAGCGGCATCGGTGCCGCCACCGCACGGACACTGGCGGCTCGAGGGTGGTACGTCGGCGTCACGGGCCGTGACCGCGCCCGCGGGGACGGCGTGGTGGCCGGGATCCGCGACCGCGGAGGGCGGGCGGACCTCATCGCCTCCGAGCTCACCGCCCCCGCGGACGACCTCCGGGCCTTCGCCCGCGCGGCCGCGCAGACCCTGGGCGGTCACGTCGACACGCTGGTCCACAACGCCGCCGTGTGCCCCGCCGTGGACACCCTCTCCCTCACCGACGCGGATCTCGAGGCCGCGCTCGCCGTCAACGTGCGTGCCCCGCACGTGCTCACGGCCGCCCTGGCGCCGGGGATGGTCGAGAACGGCAGCGGGGCAATCGTCGTCATCGGCTCGTGGATGGCCCACGTCGGCAGCCCTGTCGTGGGGCTGTACTCGGCGACGAAGGCGGCGCAGATCCAGCTCGCGCGCAGTTGGGCGGCGGAGTTCGGGTCGCACGGTGTGCGGGTCAACACCGTCTCTCCCGGAGCGACGCGGTCCCCGGTCAACGCCCCGGCCGACGACGTGATCGCCCGGATCACGGCCGCCACTCCCGCCGGGCGTCCCGGGACCCCGGAGGAGATCGCCGCCGCCGTCGCCTGGATCGTCTCCGACGACGCCGCCTACCTCCACGGCGCCGAGATCCACGTGAACGGCGGCATCACCAGCACCCGGCGGATCTGAAGCCGGCCGGTCCTCGGCCGCGCGGAGGGCCGACGACGTGCCGGGCGGGCGGCGGCCTCGCCGGCGAGGCCGACCCGTGCGCCGGAAGGGCCCCGCCGGTGCGAAGATGATCCGCATGAACTGGAGTCCGCGCGCCCTGGCCCGCTCGATCGACGGTCCGGACTCGCGCCGACTGCCCCGGCGGCTCGTGCAGCTATACGCCGGGCTGGTGCTCTACGGCATCACCATGGGGATGCTCGTGCGGGCGGAGCTCGGTGTCATCCCGTGGGACGTGCTGCACCAGGGGCTGTCCCGGCAGTTCGGACTGAGCATGGGCACGGTGGTCATCGTCGTCAGCGTGCTGCTGCTCCTCCTCTGGATCCCGCTGCGCGAACGGCCCGGGCTGGGCACCCTCAGCAACGCCGTGGTGGTCGGGCTGGTGCTCGACGCGACCCTGGCGGTGCTGCCTCCGGTCGAGTCCTTGCCGCTGCGGGTGCTGCTCGTGCTCGCCGGCGTGCTCCTCAACGCCGTGGCGACCGCCGCCTACATCGGGGTGCACCTGGGCGCCGGCCCGCGGGACGGGCTGATGACCGGCCTGGTCAGACGGACCGGGGGATCGGTGCGCGTGGTCCGCACCTCGATCGAGGTGGTCGTGGTGCTCGCCGGGTGGGTGCTCGGCGGCACCGTGGGGCTGGGCACGGTGCTCTACGCCCTGGCCATCGGCCCGCTGGTCCAGATTCTGCTGCCCCGGCTGAGCGTCCGCCTCCACCGCTGACGCCAGGCCCCGCTCTGCACGCCCGCACCGAGGTGACCCCGGCGTCGGGGTCCGGAGCCGCCCGTCGCTGGTGAAGGGTCAGGTGCGGCGGTGGGCTCGGACCGCGGCGGAGGCCAGCCGGCGGCCGACCTCGATCGGTGAGGGCGGGGTGCCGCGGAGGAAGGCGGCCAGGGTCCCGCCGTAGGCCAGGAGGACCTCGTCCGCCAGGTCCTGGGCGCGTCCCCCGGCGAGGGGCCGGGAGAGGTGCAGGAGTCGCTCGGTGAGGAGGGCGGTGTCCGCGGCCAGGACGGCGCCGATCTCGTCCGCGGCCTCGGGAAGCTCGGTGGCCGCGGCCAGGAAGGCGCACCAGCGCGCCGGGTGGGGCTGGTCCCGCCGGTAGGAGGCCAGGGCATCGAACACCGCGAGCAGCCGCGCCGTGTCGTCGGCGGCCGCGACCACGTGCTGGTCCCAGACCGACCGCCAGTCCGCCAGCCGGACCCGCAGCGCCTCGGCCACCAGGGCGTCCTTGCTGCCGAAGTGCGTGTACAGGGTGGCTGCCGAGACCTCCGCCTCGCGCAGCAGCTCGTCGACGGGCGTGGCCCGGATGCCGCGGTCGAACAGCACGCGGTCAGCCGCCTGCAGCAGCCGGGTGCGCGCGGGGAGTCGCGGGACGGTGGTCACCCCACCACTGTATCGATCCCTCGTTCCAGAACGAGCGTTTTGGTATAGCGTTACGATCGTTCTGGTAAGCGACGTGCGAGAGGGAGTTCCATGCGAGCTCTGGTGATCAGCGGGATGGCACTGATCGCGGCGACCTACGGGCTGGCGCGCTTCGGCTACGGCCTCTTCCTGCCCCGGTTCACCGAGACCTTCCAGATGGGCTCGGCCGTCTCCGGGCTCATCCAGGCCGGGAGCTTCCTCTCCTTCTGCCTCGCCGCGGTGCTCGCCTCGCGCCTGGCCGCCCGCCCGCGCCTGGTCGTGGTGTGCGCGGGGGCGACGGCCACGCTGGGCACGGCAGGCGTGGTGGCCTCGCCCACCGCGGTCGTCCTCGCGGTGAGCGTGGTGCTGGCCGGGGCCGGCGCCGGGTTCGCCACCCCGGGCCTGGTCACGCTCATCGAGCGCAACCTCGCTCCGGAGCGCCAGGAGAGTGCCCAGACGGTCGTCAACGCCGGCACCGGAGCGGGCATCGTCGTCGCAGGCCTCCTCATGCTCCTCACGATCGACCAGTGGCGCCTGGGATGGGCGGCCATCGCCGTCCTGGTGGCAGCGGCCACCGTGGCCACCCTCCGGGCGGACCAGTCCGCGCACCGGTCTCCGACCGCGGAGCGGCCCGCACGGGTGCGGGCCCGTGACCTGGTGCCGCTGGCCCGGCCCATCGCCGCGGCGGCGCTCGCCGGCGCCTCGAGTGCTGCGATCTGGACCTTCGGGCGCACGGCCATGGCCGAGTCCGGCACGGGCGAGGAGTCCTATTCCATTGCGGCCTGGATGGTCCTGGGGGCGTTCGGCGTGCTGGGCGCCGCCGCCGGGAAGATCGTCCAGGTCTGGAGCCTGCGGACGGCGTGGGTCTCGACCGCGGTGGCCATGGCCGGCGCGACCGTCGTCCTGGGCGCGGCGCCGGGGGCGCCTCTCGCCGCGTTCGTCTCCGCGGCCGTGTTCGGGGCCGGCTACACCGCCCTGTCCGGCGTCCTCATCGTCTGGGCCGCGCGGGTGATTCCCGATCGCGTGTCCGAGGGCACCGCCGTGCTGTTCATCGCCCTCGCCGTCGGTCAGGCGGCCGGCTCGGTCCTCCTGGGCGTCCTGTTCGATCCCGCCGCCCCGGTCCTGGCCTTCGCCGTGGCCGGTGCGCTCGGGATCCTCGCGGTGCTGCCCGCCCTGAGCGGCCGGTCCGGGGCGCGGTCCTCCCGCACCACGCCGGCCCCGCACCCCGAGGGGGCCGGCAGCCCGCGGGCCTGATCAGGCGCACGCGGGCCACGAGGACGAGCACCGGGCAGCTCGATCCCCGTCCGTCCGGCGAGGCCCGCCAGGCGACCGTCCGGCGGACCCGTCATGGTGCGGGGAGCGGGACGACGGTGCGGTACTTGCCGCCGGTGCTCTGCTGCGGTGCCTCCGGGGCCCGGTCGACGGCGACGTGCCCCAGGCCCAGGTCGCCGAGCAGATCGGTGACGGCGCTCAGCGCGGCGGCCCACACCTGCTCGGGGTCCTCGCCGGCCGCCGGGAGCAGCCGCACCCGCAGGCCGGCAGGGGCGGTCTGCACGACCTGGAACAGCTCCACGCCCGGGACGCGGTCGATGACGGTCCCCAGCGCGAGCGGGGGCACCGCGACCAGGCCCCGCCCGTCGTCGTCGGGGAAGGCGAGGACGTCCGAGGCCCGGCCCTGCACGCGCAGGGCCGGGGCCGGGTTCCCGCAGCCGCACGGTTCCGGCTTCATCAGGACCCGGTCGCCGACGTCGTAGCGGATGATCGGCTGGACCCGGTTGGCCAGGTTCGTCATCAGCACCGTGTGCGAGACGGTCCCGGGCGGGACGGGACGGTGCTCGGCGTCGACGGGTTCGAGAACGACCCAGTCCTCGACCAGGTGCAGCCAGCCCCGGGCGCAGCTCGAGGCCGCGTAGCCGATCTCGGTGCACCCGTAGACCTCCCGCACGGGCGCCCCGAAGGCCCGCTCGATCCGGGTGCGCTCGTCCGGCGGCAGACCCTCGGCGGTGCTGAGCACCAGCACCGGGCGCAGGCGCAGCCGCCCGGCCTCCTGCTCGGAGGCCAGCAGGCGCAGCACACTGGCGTAGGCGCCGAGCATGAGCGGGCCGAAGGCGTTGAGCTCGGCCACCAGCTCGGGCAGCGGCCGGTGGATCGAGAGGATCCTGAGCCGGCGGTGGCGCCGCGGTCGCTCCCGCATCTCCCGGGTGCTGGTGGCCACGGCCAGGAAGTGCCCGCCGGTGGCCACGACCGCGGCGAACCGGCCCCCGCGCACCGTGAGCCGCACCAGGTCCCGCCCGGACAGCCAGCCCGCGGACAGCCGGGCCATCATCCCCGAGGTCACCGCCCGGTACCGGTCGTCGAGCACGAAGAGACCCCGGGTGCCGGTGGTGCCGGCGGTGGTGGCCACCAGGTACCTCCCGGCGAACCGCTCCCCGATCCGGGCCGGGTCCGCCACGAACTCCTGGACCGCCGCCAGGGTCACGGCCGGGTCCGTGGCGACCTCGTCGAAGTGGGCCATCAGCTGCCGCTTGTCCGTCACCGGCAGGGAGGTGACGTCCTCGACCCGCTCCGGCAGCCCCTGGTAGAGCCGCCGGTAGTAGGCGGAGTGCTCCCGCGCGAAGGCCACGAGCTCGGCCAGCCGCTCCCGCTGCCGCCGGCGCAGCGCCTCCGGGTCCTTCCGGCGGGCTCGGCGGGCGTCCCACCACACCCGTGCAGCGCTGGTCCCCCGGGCGTCCGCCGCCGCGGTCCGTCGTGTCCCCATGGCACGACTCTAGGAATCCGGGGCCGGGGGAGACAGGGCCCCCGCGCAGGTGACGGAATCAGTCCTCGGTCCCTCGGGCGGGTTGGCCGTCCGAGGCCTTGCCCCGGCCGGGGGCGGGCCGCAGCCGGACGGGGCCGGTGAGCACCGTCCCGCGGACGGCCCGCACCGGCAGGTACGGGTCCTGCCAGGTGCGGCTGTCGCTGGAGCGGGCGCGGTTGTCCCCGAGCAGCAGCACGCGTCCCGGCGGGACGTGGAAGACACCGCACGGGCCCCCGGCGTGCACCACGTAGGGCTCGGTCACCGGCCGGCCGTCGACACTGATCCGGCCGCCGGGCTCGATCACCACCCGCTCCCCGGGCAGGCCGACGACGCGCTTGACGACCGTCCGGCCCAGTTCCTGCGAGTCGACGACAAGGATGTCGCCGCGCCGTATCCGCCCGGGGCGCCACTGGCGCCGGGTCACCAGGCGCCGGCCCGGCAGCAGGGCGGGAACCATGGACACGGAGTCGACCTGCGTCACGAAGATCAACCAGCGGCGGACGGCCAGACCGACCAGGACGGCGGTCAGGGCCAGCGCCGCCACTGTGACCAGTTCTTGTCCCACGCGCCCGCCCGCCGATGCGGCGTCAGTGCCGGTGCGCGGTGTGCGCGTGATGACCCTCGTGCTCCTCGCCCTCGGCGAGCTTGAAGAAGCTGACGTAGGCCTCGACGTAGTCTCGTCCGGCACTGAGGTCGTCCACGTCGTAGTGCTTGCGCTCCAGCACCGCCGCCAGGCGCCGCTCCAGCTCCGGGACCAGCTCGGTGGGCACCAGACCCGCCAGTGGCTCCAGGGTGCCGGTGTCGACGCAGCGGTCCGCCGCGACCACCTTCTCGTCGACGGGCGCCCCCGAGGGCTTGAGGCCGGTGTACGGGGCGCCCTCGCCGGCACGGTGGGTGCGCACGAGGTTCTCCAGGAACCAGCGGTCGGCCACCTCCCGTGCCTCCTCGCCCTGATCCCGCGCCTTCCGCGCCAGAGCGAAGATTTCCCGCAGCTCGTTCTCCTGCTCCGCGCCCACCCATTTCAGGGCGTGGCCGGGGTTGCCCGTCTCCAGGGCACGCCTGCCGTCCTGGACGGCGGGTCCGTCCATGGTGTCGCAGTGGGCACCGGCCCGCACCGGGCGCAGGACCACCACCGACAGGGCCAACAGGCAGGCGCCGAGAACCAGCAGCACGGTCGTCACGGTTCGTCTCCTTCGTGGGTGGCCTCCGCACGGGCGGGACCGCAGGTGTGCATCACGGCGCCGATCGCCGGTCCTGTGCCACGGACCTGTCCGCTCGTCCGGGTCGGCACTGCCAGTGTGCGCCGGTGCGTCCCGTGCTGCCCACCACCACCGGCAATGTGACTCCGGCACCGCGCCCGGCGCGGGGGCATCGTCTCCACCGCCGGCCGGCTGGCCGGGGCGGCGGTGAGCACCAACGCCCTGTTGGTTGCCGGGGTCGCGGCCGTCGTCGCCGGAGCTCTGTCCATGGCGGTGGGAGAGTACGTGTCGGTCTCCAGCCAGCGGGACTCCCAGAAGGCGGAGCTGGCCCACGAGCAGCTGCAGCTCCACACCGACGCCGCCTACGAGCTCGACCACCTCGCCGGGCTGTTCCCCGCCCAGGGCGTCGACGGCGGCCTTCGTCCTGGGTGCGCTCATCCCGCTGGTCGCCATCCTGACCTCCCCGCGGCCGATCGCCGTACCGGTCACGATGGTGTCCGTGGTCGTCGCCCTGATCGTCACCGGATCGGTCGCAGCCCACTTGGGCGGCGCTCCGCGGACACGGGCCGCGCTGCGCACGGTGGCCGGCGGCCTGTGGGGGTGCCCGAGGAGACCTCGTACCCGGGAGCCTCACAGCAGCGGCTCGGGCAGGTCGGTCCCGGTCCCGGGGTGGCCCGAGGCCGGATGGCGGCCCTCGGGGGTGACGGTGAAGCCCATCAGGTCCACGACCGGGCCCACCTGGGTCAGTTCCCGGTCCTGCTACCGGAACAGGCCCTCGCGGGTGGCCAGCAGGATCGTGTCCGTGCCGGCGCGCTCACGACGGCGTGGTCCGTGAAGGTTTGGCGAAGATTCCCGCGCTGACCGCCCCCGGGCGCCGCCGCCCCGCGGCGGGGGAGGACACTGAAGTCATGAATCCTGGCACTGACGCGGCGGCCGGGCGGGTGCTGGTGGTGGACGACGAGAAGCCCCTGGCGCAGATGGTCGCCACCTACCTGACCCGCGGCGGCTACGAGGTCGCCACCGTCCACACCGGCCCCGACGCCGTGGAGGCCGCCCGCGACCGGAGCCCGGACGTGGTGGTGCTGGACCTGGGGCTGCCGGGGATGGACGGCATCGAGGTGTGCCGCAGGATCCGGGGCTTCTCCGAGTGCTACGTGCTGATGCTCACGGCCCGCGGGGACGAGGAGGACAAGCTGGCCGGACTGGCGGCCGGGGCCGACGACTACATCACGAAGCCCTTCAGCGTCCGCGAGCTCGTCGCCCGGGTGGCCGCGGTGCTGCGCCGGCCGCGCACCACGGTGGCCCCGGTCGAGCCCGCCCGGGAGTTCGGCGAGCTGACCGTCGACCTCGCGGCCCACGAGGCACGCGTGGGCGGGGAGGCGGTGGCGCTGACCCGCACCGAGTTCGAGCTGCTGGCCGCCCTGACGGCCCGGCCGCACGAGGCGCTGACCCGCCGCCGGCTCATCGACACCGTGTGGGGGCCCTCATGGGTGGGTGACGAGCGGATCGTGGACGTGCACATCGGGCACCTGCGCCGGAAGCTCGGGGAGGACCAGGCCGCCTTCGTCGACACCGTGCGCGGGGTCGGCTACCGGATGGTGGCGCGATGACCCGGCAACGACACCCCCGCGGCCTGGCCTCCCGGTTCTTCCTGGCCCAGGCCATCGTGGTGGCCGCCGGCATCCTCGCCGCCGTGACGGTCGCCTCCCTGGCCGGACCCGCGATCTTCCACGAGCACCTGATCATGGCCGGGCACGCCGAGAACTCCCCCGAGCTGCTCCACGTGGAGCGGGCCTACCGGGACGCCGGCCTCATCGTCCTGGGCGTGGCCCTGGGCACCGCCGTGATCTGCGCCGCGGCGGTGACCTGGCTCTTCACCCGCCGCCTCCGGCGGCCCCTCGCCGCGCTCACCGAGGCGGCGCGGGGCGTGTCCCGCGGCCGCTACGACACCCGGGTCCCGGCTCTCGGCGCCGGCGTCGAGGTGGACGCGGTGGCGGCCTCGTTCAACACCATGGCCGAGCGGCTGGAGCGCACCGAGGAGCTCCGGCGGCGGATGCTCTCGGACCTGGCCCACGAGATGCGCACCCCGATCTCGGTGCTCACCGTCTACTGCGAGGCGCTGCAGGACGGGGTGGCGCAGTGGGACGAGGCCACCGGCGAGCTCGTGACCGACCAGCTCGGACGCCTCACCCGGCTGGTCGAGGACATCCACGACGTCTCCCGGGCCGAGGAGGGCCGGATCGACCTGGACCGCGCCTCGCAGCCGGCCGGCGACCTGGCCCGCTCCGCCGCGGAGGCCCACCGGGAGGCGTACGCCGCCAAGGGCGTGCGGCTCGTCCTGGACGTCGACGACGACGCCGGGGTGGTGGACGTGGACCGGCAGCGGATGGGGCAGGTGCTGGGCAACCTGCTCACCAACGCCCTGCGCCACACACCGCCCGGCGGGCAGGTCTCCCTCGGCGTCGTCCGGCGGGGTCCGGAGCAGGTGGCCGTCACCGTTGCCGACACCGGCGACGGCATCGCCGCCGAGCACCTGTCCCGGGTGTTCGAGCGCTTCTGGCGCGGGGACAGCGCCCGGGACCGCGACCACGGCGGCTCCGGGATCGGCCTGACCATCTCCCGGGCCCTGGTCGAGGCCCACGGCGGGACGCTGACCGTCACGTCCCCCGGGCCCGGGGCCGGGACGGCCTTCACCGTGGAGCTGCCCTCCCGTCAGCGGGCGGGGCCGGAGCCGGCCGGGATCACCCGATGACACACCTTGCCTTATACCCCCTAGGGGTATATACCTAGGAGGAGCAGGCCCACCTCGGTCCCCACCGAGCGGACACCAGTTCTCGCAGGAGGAAGATCATGCGCTCCCCGCACCAGGACCACGGCCGCCCCGCCGCCCCGGAGCAGCCCGCGGACGCCCACGGCCACGAGCAGCACGCCGATGCCGGCACCCACGGACAGGCCATGCCGCACGAGCACGCCCACTCGGCGGTGGACGAGGACCACCAGGTCCACACCCACGGCGAGCACGCCGGGCACTCCACGGCGATGTTCCGGAACAAGTTCTGGCTCAGTCTCGTGCTGGCGGTCCCCGTGGTGGTCTTCAGCCCGATGGTCGGGCACCTGCTGGGCTACTCCGTCCCCGGGTTCCCGGGCTCCACCTGGGTCCCTCCCGTGCTGGGCACCGTCATCTTCGTCTACGGCGGGGCGCCGTTCCTGAAGGGCGGACTCACCGAGCTGAGGAGCCGGCAGCCGGGGATGATGCTGCTGATCGCCATGGCCATCACCGTCGCCTTCGTCGCCTCCTGGGTCACCACCCTGGGGATCGGCGGGTTCGACCTCGACTTCTGGTGGGAGCTGGCCCTGCTGGTGGTCATCATGCTGCTGGGCCACTGGATGGAGATGCGCGCCCTCGGCGCGGCGTCCTCCGCCCTGGACGCCCTGGCCGCGCTGCTGCCCGACGAGGCCGAGAAGGTCGTCGACGGCGACACCGTCACCGTGCCCGTCGCCGAGCTGGCCGTGGGCGACGTCGTGCTCATCCGTCCCGGGGCCCGGGTCCCGGCCGACGGGGAGATCGTCGCGGGGACGGCCGAGTTCGACGAGTCCATGATCACCGGCGAGTCCAAGGCCGTCAGCCGGGCACCCGGCGACACGGTGGTCGCCGGGACCGTGGCCACCGACACCACCGTGCGCGTGCGGGTGGAGGCCGTCGGCGCCGACACCGCCCTGGCCGGGATCCAGCGGATGGTCGCGGCCGCCCAGGAGTCCTCCTCCCGGGCCCAGGCCCTGGCCGACCG